>URYY01000129.1 GCA_900552245.1 uncultured Opitutales bacterium
AAGCCGCGTAAATTCGTAGCGCGGGGCGAATGTGTAAGTCCATTGGTTATTTTGAGTGAAAGTGTCTATCGTTCTATCCCTAAAATTTATACCGAACGTGGCGTCGGCCTTGCCGTAGGAGGACTCGCTCGCTAGGTTTGCGGTATAGACGCCCGCCTTATTTTTGTAGTCGGTGGAGCTTGTCGCGCTGCGGGGGTCGTTTTGGAAGGTCTCCCAGTCCAAGGGATTTGGGTATTGGGTGAAAGACTCTGCGTAGTCGCCCTTTAAAATGAAGCGCAAATTGTCGCTTATATCGTAGCCTGCGCTTGCAGAGGCTGAGTTTGACCAAGATTTTGAGAAGGCGCGGTAGCCGTCGGAATTGTAAGTTGAGACGTTCGCGCCCATGAAAGCGTCGCCAAACCTGCCGCGCGCCGAGGCGTAGGCTGAATATAGCCCGTAAGAGCCGTATATGCCGCGCGCAAAGGCTTCAAGCCCCTCGCTTTCCTTTGCAGTTGTAATTTTTATTACTCCAGCTTCCGCATTGCCGCCGTACATGGCACTTTGTGCGCCGCGCATAATTTCAATGCTCTCTACGCTCGAAAGCGGTATTTGAGTCCAGTTTATGCCCGACATATCCGTCGGATTGTACTTTAGCCCGTCAACTAAAACCAAGATTCTCGTCTGCGAATTTTCGCCAAAGCCGCGCATAGAAAGGCTGCCTTCCGAGTCGTTGCCCGTGTAAGACATAAAGCGAACATTGCCCTTCTTTTGCAGGACTTCAGATATGAGGCTTGCGGAGCTTTCCTCTATCTGATGCTTGTCTATTGTTGTGGAATAGACGGGAACTGAAAGAGTATCGACGCCAAACTTGTAGGCAGTTACCTCTATTGAATCTAGCGTTTGCGGAACTTCATTTGCCTGCTCTTGCTCGGATTCTTGCTCCTTTAAACGCGAATCGTCCTCCGCCGTCAGCGATAGCGGAAGAGCCAAAATTAAAGCGCCTGCTAAAATCTCTTTCATCTAAAAAGCGTTTGGAGAGCCCCCCGCTAGGGAGCCCTCCAAGTATGAGTTAGATTAGTTGTTTGAGCGCCTCTTGTACGCCGCCAAAGCGACTGCAAGAGTACCGAAAATCATTGCAAATGTGGCAGGTTCGGGCACTGCGGTGTAGGAGATATTGTCCATCGCAAAGTAGGTCGGCCAGTTGTCAAAGCCCCCTGATTTATCCGTTCCCTCAACAGTGAAATTTAAGCCGTAGAGGCCGTCAGTCTCGTTAAGAGTCGTCAAATCTATAAGTTCCCAATCTTGGAGAATGTAAACTTCCCACTTGCCCGTATCTTCGTTTAGATAGGTATTGCCCAAAATTACTTCCACGGAATTTTCAGTGTATTCTGCGTAGTTTTCCTCATCGCCCATCTTGACTATGCCCTTGATTGTAATTTTAAATTCGGCGTACTGAGATTGGTCTGCGTAACTTTGCAGACTATTTTTTGCAATATCATTGCCGTTTAAGAGAGTATCGTATGTGTACACCGTATTTGTGATGTACATAGATGAGAAGTTAGCCAGATCCGGAGTCAGGACATCGGCAGTGATGTCGTCCATCAGAGCATTGTACTGAGAGTAGTAAACTATTCCGTAGTTGCTAGAGCCGTCGTAGCCGCTGCCGGTTATGGAAGTGTATTGTCCGGCCAATCCACTCAATGATGTGTTTGTTGAGTTTGAGGCCGTGATGCCGCACCAGTAGCCGCCGCCTTCGTACAGATTAAAGTAGGCTTCACCCGAAGTCCAATAATTGCTGCGGCTTCCGGATTCAAAGCGCAAAGCCTCGCCTTGCCCAGACTCGGCGCTTGGATCTGTGACAATATCTACGTCCTCAAATGTAGCGACGTTTGCGTTTAGTATGCAAGAGGCAAACAATGCAGCCGAAACGACCGCAAATTTGCGTAGCTTTAGTATATCTGTTTTCATATCTTCCTTCTTATTTTCTGCGAAATAAATTCGTCCGAAGAAGGAAATTTTGGCGCATGCAAAATCGCTAAACTTGCCGCAAAAAACAAAATGCGGCGCGCGCGTCCAACAAATCTTTCCTCGAGACTGAAATGGACATCTCCACACACGTCTTCTGGCTCATTCGCTCGGTTTTTAAACCGCGCCTTGCCTTCCCATCTTGCGACAGTGGCCGTTAGGCGCCTCACGAATTTACAGCGGCGAGACCGCACTCGACTTTCACGAGTTTCCGTTTGAGTGGAAATTACTTTCTTTAAAGTCTATAAAAGAACTGTGTTAAAAACTTTATCTTTGCCGCCTCTTAGTCAAGAAAATTTTTAAAATTTTCAAATTCTTGCTTACAAATTGCTAAAGTAGGGCGGATTTTGCTACCACTTAGCCTCTTACATCTTTGTTTTTTTGCGAGGGTTAGTAGCTTTTAATCTCGCTTGCTGAGCTTACACATTTTATTTTTTAGGGGCATCTCGGCAATAAATCTGCTTTTTTTATTGCCTTGTAGGCCTTTGTTCATACCTTTGAGAAGTTCTTTTTATGAAAAAGCTAATATCTTACGTAACTATGCTTGCGACTGTGCTTATCGCCACAGCTTGCAATTCTGGAAATACAAATTCCTGCGGCAAGCCCGAATTGCCGAAGGATTTTGCGGGGGGACAGTGGAAGAGCGCAGGCGACATAAAAATCGCCTACGCCGATAATGGCGACATTATCATAAAAGACGGACTCCTTTTTAACGATGGCAAATACGGCAACGCCGAGTACAAGTTTAGGCTTCGCGCGCCCGAGGGCGCAAGCCAAGTTCAGGCTTGGGCGAGCTTCCGCGTAAAGGATATACACAATCGCTACACCGTGGGCATCAGGGGCGGCAACAACAACCACCTGTACATGGCTCGCTACGCAGACGACGCAAACGCCCGCTTCTTGGGCTTTGCCCCCTTGGAGGAAGCTCCGAAGGTTGGCAAGTGGTACGATTTGCGCGTAGTTACAGTCGGCAAGACCATACAAGTTTACTTAAATAATGAAGACAAGCCACGCCTTGTGATGACGGACGATACCGCTCTCTGGCAGGACGGCGGCATAGGCATAGGCGAATCTTTCGTAGAGACTGAATTTTCGCAGGCGCAAGTGCGCTTGCTGGGCGATAAAGAAGCGCAGGAGCTTGCAAAGATAAAGGCTCCCAAGCAGGCTTACGAGCCCTGGAAGCCGAGCTTTGATAAGGAAAAGAAGCGCGCCGAAAATCGCGCAGCCTACAAGCCCTTTAAAGTTGCCGACGTTTCCGCGCCGCGCACTGAAGTTTCGCTAAACGGCGATTGGCTATTTATGCCCATAGACCAACTTCCCGACGGCGCTCAGCCAACGGGTCTGGATTGCGACGATTCCAAGTGGCACACACTGGCAGTTCCAAGCATGTGGGTTCCGCCGCTTGCCTGGGTGCACGGCGAGACTGCCTTCCCCTACCTAGAGGAGCCCGCTAGGGGCAGGACCGCGAGCGACAAGCTAAGAATTGAAGAAATTAAGAAGGTTCTCGGCTACACCTTCGATTGGGATAAGACCAAGGCTGCCTGGTACAGAAATTACATAGAGCTTCCCCAAGACATCAAGGGCAAGCGCTTCGAGCTTAAGTTTGACGCTATAGCTACAATTTCCAAGATTTTTGTCAATGGCAAGCTTGCGGGTTCGCACGTGGGTATGTTCGGGGAAGTTGTCTGCGACATAACAAAATTTGTAAAGCCGGGCAAGAATGTGGTAGCCGTTGAAGTTTTCAGGCAGCTGCCGAAGAAAAACACTAGCGACGTAAAGCAGGTGGCGGTGACTGTCGAGGTTACGGAAGATATGGTAAATTCGCTGCCAAAGGCCTTCTACACGTATTCTCCGGCGGGCATCTGGCAGCCGGCAAAGCTGCTTGTCACAAATGAAGTCAGCGTAAAAGACGTATTCGTAAAGCCCGACTTGAAGTCGGCGACTTTTGAAGTTGAAATCGCAAATTCAAGCGATAAGCCGCAGACTTTCGATTTGTCCTACTCAATAGCCCCCGCAAAGGAGCGCTCGATTACATTCAGAAAGGACAAGGCCGAAACCCTAACTCTCAAGGCGGGCGAGACAAAGACCGTAGAAATAAAGACTCCGGAACTTGACGTTAAAAATTGGACTCCGACAACTCCGCATCTCTACTACGTTGGCGTAAATTTGACGCAAAATGGAAAGCTCGTAGATTCCTACAAGCAGGAGTTTGGCTTTAGAACCATAGGCGTAAAGGGCAATAGAATCTACCTAAACGGACATCCCTACTGGCTCAGGGGCGCAAACCACTTCCCGCACGCCGCAAGGGCAAACGATAGCGCGCTCGCGCACAAATTCTTGAAACTTGCCCGCGAAAACAGCGTAAATTCCGGCCGTCTACACGTCGGCCCCATAACCGAAACTTGGGCTCAGGCTGCAGACGAAGAGGGCTTCTTGTTCTCCGTAGAGGGCATATGGCCATGGCTTATGATTAAGCAGGGTGAAATCCCGAATCAGAATCTCTTAGACGCCTGGGCAAACGATTGGGCGAGCATCGTAAAGAAGTATCGCAACCACCCGTCCGTAGGCCTGTGGACCGTCAATAACGAGATGAAATTCTCAATCTTTGACCGCGGCAAGAAAGACATACTAAAGAAAAAGTGGCAGGTTGTAGATAAGATGATTAAGCGCATGCGCGCGATAGATCCCACCCGTCCGATAGTCGCAGACTCAGGCTACGTGCGCAAAGAGGGCAGCTATCAGGATTACCTCGACGTAGTTAAGGCAAACAATCTCGACGACGGCGATATAGACGACATTCACCGCTACTACGGCTGGTACGACGAAAGCTTCATGCACCACATGGATAACGGTATGTCTCGTCACCTCACAAGCCCCGACAGGCCGTTTATAAGCCAGGAGATGTCAACCGGCTACTGCAATGAAAACGACGGCTTGCCCTCGCGCGGCTATCTGTTTATGCACCACACGCCTCAGGCACTAATAGGCGACTACGCCTACGAGCACAATAACCCCGACTACTTCCTAAAGCGCCAGAGCTTTATGACAAAGGAGTTGGGTGAGCTCTTCCGCAGAAAGAATCGCGACAATGTAGCGGGAATACTGCACTTTGGCTTTGTAACTTGGTTTAAAGATTCGCACTTTGCCGACACCATAGAGCCCCGCATAGGCGTAAAGAACATGAAAAAGTTCCTAAGCCCCGTGATGGTGTCTCTGGAGCTATTTGGCAGGCACTTCTGGTCCGGGCAGACCATAAGCCGCGACCTCTATGTGGCAAACGATTCCACGGACTTTTCAAAAATTCCGGATTCGACACTAACTTGGTCTGTTGTCTCCGACGGCAAGGTTTTGGCAAGCGGTTCTGAGGCTATAAAGGCGCAGGACTACTACACGACGGTTAAGTATCCGGTGAAGATAAAGCTGCCTGAAGTAGAGGGCAGGGTTGACGCTCAGATAGTCCTAAAACTAGAGGCAAAGGGCAAAATCATAAGCCAAAACGACTACGACGTGATAATCGCAAGCAAGAAGTGGGCTACCGAATCGGAACTCGCAAATTCGGGCACGCTTGCAGTGTTCGACCCTGAAAAGAAGTTCGACGGCCTGCTTTCCGGCTTCAAGCTAAAGG
>URYY01000130.1 GCA_900552245.1 uncultured Opitutales bacterium
AGGACTGCACAAAAGCCTTCAAATCCTCAAAGCCCTTCAAATTCTTGAAGTTTTCATTCTTCTTTAGAAAATCTGCCACGACGCTCTTATCTTTATGCGGCCTGTTGTAAACCGACACTTCAAACTTGTTGTCCGCCAAGTTCAAGGCCAAGTTTGAACCCATGACACCCATACCGATTACGCCTATTTCCGACAAATTCATAAATAACCTTTCAATTTTGATTTATTTTTTCAATTTAATCGTAAAACAGAGGAACTTGTAAAGTTTTAAAATACTTGCCTCAACGCGTTAAAAATAGGCTTTATACTTGACGCGAGAATTTGGGAATGCGAGACTCCTAAGTTTAAGAGTATTACTATGTCGTGGTTATGTTTATTTTTAGCCGGCGCCTTTGAGATTGTATTTGCAGTGGCGCTAAAATACAGCGAGGGATTCTCAAGGCTGATTCCCTCCGTAGTAACTTGCGTGTGCGCAATATTGAGCTTTGCTCTGCTAAACGTATCTTTAATAAAGCTGCCTGTGGGAACGGCCTACGCCGTCTGGACCGGCATAGGCGCGCTGGGTACCGCCCTATATGGGATTTTCGTATTTGGCGAAAGTTCGGCCATAGCAAGGCTCGTTTGCCTAAGCTTTATATTTGTTGGGATAGTAGGGCTAAACCTAGTTTCCGAGCACAGCTAAAATCGCCAAATAAGCTAAAAACTCCACCCGCAATTGCGATTTTCAAAGCTAAACGAACTTTTCCGGGCGGAGTTTTTTTATGCGCCAATAATTTTAAAGAAAAACTCGATAACTAAAAGATGTGCAGTAAGTTGAAGTAAATGGGAAAAGCCGCCCAAAATTTAAGATAAAATCTGCCTATTGCAATAGCTTACTAATTAAAGTCAACTTGCCCTGCGGCGAAAAATTCGCGCAAGCTAAGCGCTAATTGACACACTAAAAAACAAAAATAAAAGCCTGCGTGCAATAAGTCCACAGGCTAAAATTGCCGTATTGCTATAAAGGCAAAATATGCGCAAAGCTTCTAGGCAAAAATTCTTATTATAGATTTTAGCTTTGATACAAAGTAATCGACTTCCTCTATTGTGTTGTAAAAGGCAAAAGAGGCCCTGCAAGAGCCGATTAAGCCCAGAGAATTCATAAGCGGCTCCGCACAATGGTGCCCTGAGCGAACTGCAATTCCGGCAGCGTCAAGCATTGTTGAGACGTCGTTTGGGTGTATCCCCTTGCATGCAAATGAAATTAGCGGGACCTTGTTTTTTGAAGTTCCCAAAATCTCGACTTCGGGTATTTCCGAAAGCCCAAGAGTTGCGCGCTCCAAAAGCTCGTGCTCGTGCTTTTTTGCACCTTCAATATCCAAGCTCGACAGGTACTTTAAGGCCTCCGCAAATGCCACGGCCCCCGCGATATTCGGAGTTCCCGCCTCAAAGCGCTCAGGCGCATTTCTGAAAGTAGTTCCCAGCCAAGATACGTTTTCAATCATATCCCCTCCGCCCATCCACGGGTTTAAGGAATTTAAAATATCCGTCTTTGCAATCAGCGCCCCAACGCCGGTCGGGCCAAAGCACTTGTGCGCAGAAAGCGAAATAAAGTCGCAATCCATCTTAGACAAATCGTCCAAGAAGTGCGGCGATGACTGCGCGCAATCAAAACTTACCGCCGCCCCAAATTTGCGCGCAAGTCTGGAAATCTCGGAAACGTCGTTTATTGAACCCAAGACGTTTGACGCGTGCGCTATTGAGACAATTTTTGTCTTGTCGCTCAAAAGCGATTTAAAGCTTTCCATATCAAGCTCGCCATTTGGCTTTAGCTGCGCAACTTTAATCTTTGCCCCCGTAATTTCTGCGCACATTTGCCACGGAACGATATTTGCGTGATGCTCCATTTGGCTTAGCAAAATTTCATCGCCCGCCCTTAAGTATTTGGTGCCCCAGCAGTGCGCCACTATGTTTAGCGACTCGGTTGCGCCCCTTGTGAATACGCAAGTAAAATCCTTCGGCGCTTTAAAATATCCCGCCACGACCTTTCTTGCATTCTCAAAAGCGCTCGTCGCCCTGCGGCTGAGCTCGTGCGCCGATCTGTGTATGTTTGAGTAATCGTGCGAATAGAATCTCGCCTCGGCCTCTATGACCTGCAAGGGTTTTTGAGCGCTTGCGGCGTTGTCAAAGTAAACGAGCTTTCCGCCCTGCGTATTTTGCGCAAGCACGGGAAAATCTCTCCTTATTTCTTCCACATTAAAAGACATACAGATCTATTAGACATTCGAGCGGGGCTTTCGTCGAGTATTTTTTGCTTTTAATAATTAAAGCCCCAAAACGCTAACGAGGATTTCCTCTGCACGCAAATCAAGCTTTTCTCTCTAAAAAAAAACTTACCCGCCAAAATAAAGGGCAAAAAACGCGCCCCGAAACTTGGGGCGCGACAATTACAATTTAAGCAACTCGCAGAAATTTACGCGGCCTTCTGAGTTTCTGCCTGCCCCTTTACTTCCGGCTTTGCGGGCTCTGCGGATTTCGGCTGCTCGGCGGGCTTTTGGACTTCCGAACTAGCGCTCTTGGCTTTTTTTACAGATTCAGGCAGAGGCTCGCAAGGGAAGGTCTGCAAACACCAAGTCACGGAATTCTGCGCAAGAGCTATGCTTATGGAATTGCTGTTTATGCGTATGTCCGAAAATCCTCGCCAGACAAAAGATGCGCTATCGGGCAAATAGGCCTGAAGCTCCAAGGTCATATAGCTTGTATTGCCGGTATCTGTGCCCAAAGTCATGATTGCATCGTTAGCCAAGTAATTGGGCAGCGGATTTTCAAAGTACCACTCGTTGTAAACAGGCGTTATGTAAAATTGCGCGGCAGCCTTGTCGGAAACTCTCTCAAAGCCCTTTTGCTTGAGCTGCTGCTCAATGCTTTCCACAACCATCTCGTTAAAGCTCGCGCGCACGCTCCAGAGTTGCATGACATTCGCGCCCGACTGCGGCGGATTTATGTAGTAGGTTTTAAGCCCAGCAAAGGAAATTTCGGGAGAGTCAAAAGCTGCGTTAAAAACCGAGCACGCGCAAAGTAAAATGCCAAAGCACGCGGAAAGCAAAGCTAAGAATATATTTTTCATAAGAATCAGTTCGGATTAAACTTGGCAGCACTTTACGATAATCTTAAGAAAAAATCAAAGCTAATCGGCTCACTGAAGCAAAAAACGCAATAAATTCCATATTATTAAAAAAAAGCTCGCAAAACAGGCGCACAATTTCCTATAAAAGTGCCCCCGATGAGACTTTTTTTACTGAGGCATGCGATTGCAAAAGACGGAATGTCGGACGAGCTCCGGCCTCTCGGCAATATGGGATTTGCTCAAATAGACAGCCTTTGCTCCTTTCTAAACAGGGGAACATTTTCATCGGTTGCTCAAATATGGCACAGCCCCTTTGTAAGGGCAAGCCAGACTGCAGCCATTTTTAAGGAAAAGATGCAGATGCAAGCGCCCCTTGTGGAATATCGCAATATGCGCCCCATAGACGACGCCCGCACGCTCGCGCGTGCAATAGCCTCAATTTCTCCATTCGGCAGCGACCTACTATTGGTGGGCCACAATCCCAACCTCGAAGAGTTAGCTGAAATTTTGATGGACTCTCCACGCGGATTCAGAAAGACGCGCTTTACAAACTGCACGCTCGCCTGCTTTGAGCTTGAGGAAGTTCCGTCTATAGAAAACGAATTTGGAAGGTGGATAATAAGCTTTTTGGTCTCGCCATCGGATTTAAACAGGGGCTAGTAAGAAACTCTCCTAAAAGTCTCCACCCGCAATCCGCCGCCTTAAAACCGCGCAAAGCCTAAACATAAACAAGGCGCGATAGCAAATACGACAGACGCCTGCACTTCCTCTAAAAAGCAAAAGTCGCATTGCCATTAAAGTCAAAGCGGCTCAAAAGTAAAAAGTTGCGGAATCTTCTCAAAAAACTAACAAGACAAATCAGGAGAACAAATCGACCCTGCGCTGGTGCCTGCCGCCCTCAAACTGCGTATCCAAGAAGGTTTGAACCATTCTTTCGGCAAGCTCCTTGCCTATGTACTTTTGCCCCATGCAGATTATATTTGCGTTGTTGTGCAGGCGCGAAAATTTTGCGCAATCCTCATTGTGGCAAAGCGCGGCTCTAACGCCCTTAATCTTGTTTGCCGCCATTGAAATGCCTATACCCGTAGTGCAAACCAATACGCCGAAATCGCACTGCCCCGAAACTACGGCCTCGCCGACTTTCTTTGCAAAGTCCGGATAATCCACAGAAGCCGTGGAATTTGTGCCAAAGTCAATGGTCTCGTAGCCCTTTGACTTTAGGTAATTTAACACCTCGTTTTTAAGCTGAAAACCTCCGTGGTCAGCCCCCAAAGCTATTTTCATTTTGCAAGTTCCCTTTCAAGAAATTTGATTGCGTAAGGTATCGCCGAGACAATCTCGTCGCGAACGTCCATGTAAGTGCGCAAGCCGTAGCCGTAAGGATCCATTATATCGACGCTCTTTGCACCCGGAACAAGTGTAAGTAAAGTCATCATATGCGGAGGCAAAACCTCTTTGGGGAAGTCGTACATCACGCTTTGCAAGTGCGAGCGCGTCATCGCAAAGAGCGCAAAACAGGACTTTAGCATATCTGAAGTCAAAGTCTGCGCTATGTGGTCTGAAATGTCCACGCCTACCTTTTTAAGCGCAACTACGGCGTTGTCGGTAGCCCTCATGCCGTCCTCGCCGTAAACGCCAGCCGACAGCACGCGCAACTTCTTAAGTGGGCTTGAATCGTCAAGCCCCGCTATCGCGTGCTTTAAAAGCCCCTCGCCCATGGGAGAGCGGCAGATGTTGCCTGTGCATAAAAAGATTACGGAATCGCGCTGCATAGCTTTGCCTTATTTTTTCTCGCGCGCAAGTTGGCGGTGGGCGATGTCGCGGCGGAAGTGCGCGCCGTTAAACTTCGTCGCATCGCAAAGTTTGTAAGCCTTGTCGAGAGCCTCCCTCAGAGTTTTTCCCGTGGCAGTCATACCCAAAACTCTGCCGCCGTTTGTAAGTATCCGACCCGATTCGTCACGCTTTGTTCCGGCGTGTATTACATACGCCCCGTCCGGAATTTCGCTTGGCAGAGTTATGAGCTCGCCCTTCTTGTATGAGCCCGGATATCCGGCAGCGCACATCACAACTATAGCGGCAAACTCGTCCTTTATCGCGACCGATTCGGAGTCGAGCTTTCCATTGGCGATGTCCCACATAATTTTGAGCGCATCTGCGTCTATAAGCGGCAATAGAACCTCGCACTCGGGATCTCCAAAGCGGACATTGTATTCCACAACCTTCGAGCCCGACTTTGTAATCATTATTCCCACATACAGGGTTCCGCGGTAATCTATGCCCTCCTTCAAAAGCCCCTCCAGAGTCGGCTCAACTATGTTCTTCTTAACGTCTTCCAGAACCTCTCTCGTGGCTACGGCAGCGGGAGCATAGGCACCCATTCCGCCCGTATTAAGCCCGGTGTCGCCCTCGCCCACGCGCTTGTGGTCTTGGCTTGCCGGTAGCATTATGTAGTCGCGACCGCAGA
>URYY01000131.1 GCA_900552245.1 uncultured Opitutales bacterium
GACGAAATTTTTAATTCCGTAGTTGAAAGCGTCCTTAAATTTGCAAGCAAGCTGCAAAGGGCGGCAAACGTCCTTGCCGAGATAGACGTATTTAGAAGCTGGGCCGAACTTGCCAGAGACTGGAATTACTGCAAGCCCGACATAGATAATTCGGACGAAATTTCAATAGAGGACGGCCGCCATCCGGTAGTGGAGCAAATGATAAGAAAGTCCGGAGCTTCCCGCACACAGGCCTTTGTGCCAAACGACACTTACCTATCCTCTAGCCGCGACCAGATTGCACTTTTAACGGGCCCGAATATGGCGGGGAAATCTACCTACATAAGGCAGGTTGCGCTAATTTGTCTGATGGCGCAAATAGGCTGTTTTGTTCCCGCAAAAACCTGCAAAATTGGAATTGTTGACAGAATCTTTAGCAGAGTGGGCGCAAGCGATGAGCTCGCAAAGGGCAACTCCACCTTCATGGTTGAGATGAACGAAACAGCGAATATTTTAAATAACGCCACAAAGCGCTCGCTTATAATCTTGGACGAAATCGGAAGGGGCACTAGCACTTATGACGGCCTGAGCATAGCTTGGAGCGTTGTAGAATATTTGCACGGAGCTGCGCAAGAGGGCCCCAAGACTCTATTTGCGACGCATTACCACGAGCTTACAAAGTTGGAAAATTCGCTCGATAGGCTCGTAAATTACAGGGTCGCCGTTAAGGAGTGGAATGACGACATAATTTTTGTAAGAAAGATTGAAAAGGGGGCGGCGGATAAATCTTACGGCATACAAGTGGCGCGGCTAGCGGGGCTTCCCAAAGAAGTGATATCGCGGGCGAAGGAAATTCTAGCCGAGCTCGAAAACGAGGGCAATGCGATGCGCGAGCATCTAAAAATTGTGGAAAAGACCGCCTCCAGAAATTCAAACAAGCCCAAGGCAGACTGGGAAAAGCGCCAGCTTTCGCTGTTTTAAAAGATTAAAATGCAAAGCGAGGAAAAGTTAACGCTCAAGGAAAAGGTCAGGCGACTGCCCGAACAAAGCGGTGTCTATTTAATGAAAGACGCCTTTGGGCAGATTATATACATAGGAAAGGCCGTAAATTTAAAAAGGCGCGTGAGCCACTACTTTGCCTCAAACGCCGCACAGCGCGCCTACTCGCCCAAAATTGCCTCGCTAATAAATTCCATATGCGACTTCGACTACATAACAGTAAAGAGCGAGGCCGAGGCTCTAATTCTCGAAAGCAAGCTAATAAAGCGCTGGAAGCCCTATTACAACACGCTTGAAAAGGACGATAAGAACTTCCTGCTTTTAAAGGTTGAGACATTCAGGGATTTGCCGCGCTTTACCTTTGTGCGCCACTCAAAGGAAGACGGCGCAATATACTACGGCCCCTATCTAAATCCGGCAGCGCTTCGCTCAACCATAAACCAGCTAAAGAAGGACTTCGGGATAATATCAAGCGACGCCAAACCCACAAAGCTTGAAGACGGCAGGTGGAAGCTGTACGACGACGCCCGCGCCGAAATTTTTAAGCACGCAAATATCCTTACAAAAGAGGAGTACGACTGCCGCGTGCAAAACGCCATAGACTTTCTAAATAACCAAACCGGCGAGATTCTCGCAAGCTTGGAGGAAAAAATGAAGGCAGCCTCCGAAGCCGAAAATTTCGAGGCCGCCGCAAAGTATCGCGACGCAATTTTTGCGATATGCGAAACCGCAAAACTGCGCGAGCCCAAAGCCGACCCGTCGCGCTCTTCAAAAGCAGTTGCAGAGCGTGCGCTTCTAATGCTCTCTCGCGCGCTATCCATGCAAAAGCGCCCGCACTCAATGGAGTGCTTTGACATATCGCACATATCGGGCAGCTTCTGCGTGGCCTCAATGGTCCATTTTGACGAGGGTTTGCCCGCAAACAACAAGTACAGGCGCTTTAAGCTGCACACGGCAAACGACGACTACGCATCTATGTTTGAAGTGGTGTCGCGCCGCTACCTAAGGCTGCACACTGAGGGCAAGCCCCTGCCCGACCTGATAATAATAGACGGCGGCAAGGGGCAAGTGCACTCTGCAATAAAGGCCTTTAAAGACTTAAATTTAGCGCCTCCCAAAATCATAGGCCTTGCAAAGCGCGAGGAAACTATAGTCTGCTCTGACTTTGAAGAGATAAAGCTAGAGCGCACAAACGAGGGGCTAAAACTTCTGCAAAGAATACGCGACGAGGCTCACAGATTCGCAAATTCCTACAGGGAGGTCCTGCAAAAAAAGAAGATAAGAGAGAGTGTGTTGGACGATTTTGAGGGGCTTGGAGCAAAGCGAAAAGAGGCTCTTTTAAAGAAATTCCAAAGTATTTCAAAAATAAAATCGGCGAGCGTTGAGGAGCTTGAGCAAGTCGAGGGAATAGGCCACGAAACAGCTCTGCGGCTGCGCGAATTTTTGGATAAAATATCGTCAAATAGCGGAGAGTACTTCTAAGCGATTTTCCCAATCGTTTAGCCCTAAGTTAATTAAAAATAGAAACTCTATAAAAAAACATGAGAAAATATTTAAATTCAAGCACCTTGTGCGCGTCTTTAGTTTCCGGCGTATTTTCAACAATCTTTGCAATAGCAGAGCTCATAATGGGACTTGGAACCTCTGCTTTAAATGCAAAAACAGCAATGCTTACTGCCGCAAGCTACTTTGGCTACTTTCTAATTACCTTTTGGGTAATCGTGCTTTGCTATGAAATTGTGAGGAAGTTTATAGACGCAAAAATACTGAGCGCCGCCCTCGCCTTTATCTTATACTTTGCCTTGGAAACGCTGATGTTATTTTTCTCGACAATAGCGTTTAAATTTCACGGAGATATGACACTTACGCTGCTTGATTATGTAAAAATCAGAATCGCAAGCGGACAATACGTATTTTCGCTGCAATTTTTTGCAATAGCTTACGCATTTTACAGGATATTTACTTTGAGGAAGAAGAGTTGAATGCCCCCTATTTTAAGCGTGGGCAAAAGTTTTGCGGGTAAGTAAAATACTTCGCGCAAAATATATGAGAATATGCGCTGAACTCTAGCGACTTAGAAGGCTATTTTCGCCTTTGTAAAAACTAAAGCTCAGTGTGAAAATTGCGTTTTTAGCAAACATTTTTCTTGACCTAAATTTTCAAAAAGAGTTTTCTCTCAGCTTTCGTGTTATGAAGAGAACTTGCGCATATGTGCTTACTTTTTTTGCCGTATTTGCGATATGGCTTGCAGGTTCTTTGCCCCAATCGGAGCCTGAAATTTCAAAAGCAGATAGCCCTTGCGAATTTATAAGCGGCGGTGCCGGATTTGAAATCCACCCGCTTATGTCTCCAAGTATGTCGGAGTTTGTGGTCAGAAAATCAAACTCGCGCAAGGCTTTTGAGCGCAAGTTTTGCTCATTTGCAGAAGATTTGCCAATGGGGATAATTTTAGAAACTCTTGCTGGAGCTTTCTACGAAAAGTTTGGAGAATCATTGAAACCTCTCTGCTTTTCTCATTTTGCGCCTAAATGTATAGGCTTAGCTTTCACAAATTCGCAAATAGCACGCCCGCTTCTAATTTGATTTTGTTAAATAGCGCGTCTCTTGTTCGCGCTTAAATCCGTTTTTACAATGCGCTAAACCCGCAAGAGAGGGTTTATTGCGCACTAGAGGAATCTGCCGGCGGTAACTTGTGCCTGTAGGATTAAAGTCGAATTTACAAACACTTAAAAAGCGGCGTTAGCAAACGCCGGGAAATGGAATTTTAAAATGTTATTTTGCGAAGCATTATTATCGTCCAACCCCACTATATCTCAGATACTTGTATATTCGGGGATTGGATTTTGTTTTGTCATGTCCGTACTGCTTATCCAGAGCATACTGACATCTATATTGGGGAAGATTTTTGTCTCCATTTCTAACAAGCAAAAGAAAGACTAAGGCGAGCAAGTCTTAGACAAAATTAGAAAGGGATTTCTTATGTTGGAAAGTCTAAAGGAATTATTTTTGGACATGGGTATGTTTTATCTGGACTGGCGAATGATTGTCATGTGGGCGGTCGTGGCAGTCCTTTTATACCTCGCAGTTTACAAGGAATTTGAACCGCTCTTATTGGTGCCAATAGCATTTGGAGCACTGCTTGCTAATCTGCCTACGGAGGGAGTTATAAATAAGCCGACAGGCCCGATAATTGCACCGGCAAGCGGAATTGTGCAAGAAGTCTTTGTAAAGCCCGGCGACACGGTCTTTGTGCCGCGCGTTGTAAGGCAAATTCCGCACGAAGTATCGGACATTTTGCCTGCCAATTCTGATATGAATCACGAGCAAGCTCAGGCAGCCATAGCCGACTACTTTAAGAAGGTGCAAGAGACAACCGCACTCGGCGCAAAGGCTGAAACTGAAGATAAAGCGAAAGGTATACCTGAGCTATTGGCAATTTTGCGGCCGGAATCTCCTGAAGTCGATACCGACTTTGAAAAAGCTAAGGCAAGCGAAACTTTCACGCTTAGCTTCAAGGGCAAAACACTAAACCTCAAGGGCAGCGATATGCTAATCTGGGCTCAGGCAAGTGGAGACGTTGCAAAAGTTCCCGCAAAAGCCGGCGATAAGATAGTAAAGGGCGACGATATCGCAAAAATATACAGCACCAGAAGCGGAGGCCTATACCACTATTTGCAAATGGGAGTGCTGCTTGAAATATTCCCGCCGCTAATCTTTTTGGGCGTCGGAGCCTTGACCGACTTTGGACCGCTAATCGCAAACCCCAAAACCCTCCTTTTGGGTGGAGCCGCGCAGTTCGGAGTATTCGCAACATTGATAGGAGCTTACTTGCTTGGATTTAATATCCAGGAGGCTGCATCTATTGGGATTATAGGCGGGGCGGACGGTCCGACTTCAATATTTACGACAAACAAACTCGCTCCGCACCTATTGGCCCCCATAGCGGTAGCCGCGTACAGCTACATGGCGCTAGTTCCAATTATCCAGCCGCCAATAATGCGGGCTTTGACGACGGAGGAGGAGAGAAAGATTAAAATGAAAAGTATGCGAAAAGTAGGAAAACTTGAAAAGCTGGTATTTTGTGTCGGCATAACTATATTTTGCATACTTGTAACCCCCGACGTATCGGCATTAATCGCAATGCTTATGCTTGGCAACTTCATTAAGGAGTGCGGCGTATGCGATCGCCTCACAAAGGCTGCTCAAAACGAGGTCATAAACGTAACTACCATATTCTTGGGAACTTCCGTCGGCATAACCATGACGGGCGATAGATTTATAAGAACGGATACCCTCTCGATATTAGCCCTCGGCGTAGTCGCTTTCGGCTTCTCGACAGCTGCGGGCGTACTTATGGCAAAGTTTATGAACTTGTTTGTAAAGGATAAGGTAAATCCGCTAATAGGTTCCGCCGGAGTATCGGCCGTTCCAATGGCTGCGAGAGTTTCGCAAGTTGAAGGTCAAAAAGCAGATAAGACAAACTACCTGCTTATGCACGCAATGGGTCCTAACGTTGCGGGTGTAATCGGCTCTGCAATTGCTGCCGGCGTA
>URYY01000132.1 GCA_900552245.1 uncultured Opitutales bacterium
AGCGGCCGAGCGGGAAGTTGTTTACAACTTGGTGCTGAACAATCCCCTTTTTATCTATCAAGAATAGCCCCCTGTAAGCGATTAGCTCGCCTAAAATTACGGGGTTGCCATCATCGTCGATATCCTGAGCGCCCGCCAAGACGTCGTAGCTATCGGAGATAGTCTTATTTATGTCGGATACAATCGGGTACTCCACGCCCTCTATGCCGCCCTTGTCGCGCGGAGTTGACGCCCACGCTTGGTGCGAAAATTCGCTATCTGTAGAGCAGGCTATAAGCTGCACTTTTCTCTTTTCAAATTCTGGCAGCGCCGCCTGAAAGGCCCAGAGTTCCGTGGGGCAGACAAAAGTGAAGTCTTTCGGGTAGAAAAACAAAACCACATACTTCTTGCCCTCAAATTGCGACAGCGAAAAATTTGGGACTATCTGCCCTTTTACGAGCGCGTTTGCCCTGAAATCGGGCGCCTTTTTACCAACTAATACCGACATAAATTTTCCTTTTTTTGTTGTTTATTTTAATTGCCAGCTAAATACTTTAAACGTCATTTTTTCTAAATACTAAAGGAAATTTTTAGATGCAGCTAATAGACACACACGCACACCTCGATACTTTTGCGGAGAGCGGAACTCTGAACTTAGTTTTGCAGAATGCAAAGAGCGCAAATTTAAAAGCGATAATCTGCTGCTCTGCATGGCGCAAAGACTGGAAGCTCTACGAGCGCCTAAGCGCCGAAAATCCCGGCTTTATCAGCTGGCAGATGGGCCTTCACCCCACGGAAGTTTCGGAGGGCGATTTTGAATATCTAAGGGAAATGCCCAAATTTATAAATGGTGAAAACCCGCCCCTTGCAATAGGCGAGATAGGCTTAGACTACTACAAGTTTGAGGGAACTCCCGCGCAATTTGAAGCGATGCAAGCTCTGCAAAAGAAATTCTTTAAAGCGCAACTTGAAATTGCAAAAGACGCGGGGCTTCCGGTTTCAATCCACGCGCGCGATGCCGTGAGAGAGTCTATGGATTTGATAGCGGAAGTTGGCTTTGACTTTAAAAGAGTTGTATTTCACTGCTTTAGCGGAAATTTAGAGGAAGTAAAAGAATTGAATTCTCTTGGGGGGCGAGCCTCGTTTACCGGCATAATAACTTTTAAAAACGCAGCTTTAATGCGCGAAGTAATGCTAAGCCAGGGCTTGGATAAACTCATGCTTGAGACCGACTGCCCCTACCTTGCGCCGACGCCCTTCAGGGGCAAGGGAAACGAGCCCTCCTACATAGTTTACACCGCAAAAAAGGCGGCGGAGCTATTCAATATAAGCGAGGAAAAACTCGGCGAAATAACGACAAAAAACGCGTCGGAATTTTTTAAACTTTAAGGCGAATTAAATTTCTGATTTTATTTTTCTATGATTAAGATTTCAACCCCCATAAGCTACGAACTTCCCGACGCGCTCGAAGACTATCTCTGCGGCCTTGAGCTTTCAAATTGGAGCATAGATAAGGAAAACAATTCAAACCCGCCGGAACTCGTAGGCTACTTTGAAAAGAGAGAAGATGCGGAAAAATCCTACGCGGGGCTTTGCGAAGTTTTTGATACACTTCCAAAAGATTTCAAGATTGAAGAGATTTTAGATTCGGACTGGCAAAACGAATACAAGAAGTACCTCACAAGCTGGTCCTGCAAAAATCTCCACTGGGTGCCCGTCTGGGATAAGCCGAACTACAAGGTTCCCGAGGGCGACAAAGTATTTTACTTTGATGCGGGTCTAGCCTTCGGCACGGGCGACCACCCGACTACGCGCCTTTGCGCGATACGCATGCTAGACTATATTGCAAGCGTAGGCGACGTATCGAATAAGAAGCTAATCGACGCCGGCTGCGGCTCCGGAATACTCGCAATTTCAGCAAAGCTTCTGGGCTTTGGCGAAGTATATGCCTTTGACCGCGACGACGAGGCAATAAGAGTAAGCCTTGAAAACGAGGCCTTTAACGGTCTAAAAAGCGGCGCAATAGAATTTAAACACGCCGGCATTAGCGACGGCCTTGCGGGCAGAACTTGCGACATAATGCTTGCCAACATTCAAGCCGATATTTTGGAAATTTACGCTAAGGAGCTAATTTCTGCGGTATCGCCAAAGGGTGCGCTTGTTCTAAGCGGAATTCTTGCAATAGAAAATGCCGAGCTAAAGGCTCACTTTTTAAAAATTGGCGGCGAAAAAATCGCCTCCTGCGAGGCGGCCTTCATGGGAGAATGGTCGGACTTGCTCATAAAAATGGCCTAGTGTGAGAGATAGAAGCATCATAGAACTCTTAAGCCCCGCCAAAAATCTAGCCTGCGCAAAAGCCGCGATTTTGGCAGGGGCTGACACAGTCTATATGGGCGCTGCCGCTTTCGGCGCGCGCTCAAATGCTACAAACAGCCTTCAAGATTTAAAAGAGGCTGCAAACTTTGCGCACGACTTCGGAGCCAGGCTCTATGTAGCGCTAAATACGATTTTAAGCGACGATGAATTAAGCGAGGCAAAAAAGCTCGCAAACCTCGCCTACGAAGCGGGTGCAGATGCTCTAATAATTCAAGACCTCGGGCTAATATCCGACGACTTGCCGCCCATTGAAATACACGCGAGCACACAGTGCGACATACGCACGCCCGAAAAGGCGCGCTTCTTGGAAAGTGCTGGCTTTGATACGCTCGTTCTTGCCCGCGAGCTTTCGCTTTCTGAAATTTCCGCAATATCTAAGTCGGTAAAAGCGCGCATTGAGTGCTTTGTGCACGGTGCGTTGTGCGTGTCGATGAGCGGCAAGTGCTACCTAAGCTACGCCGTCGGAGGCCGCTCCGGAAACCGCGGAATGTGCGCCCAGCCATGCCGAATGAAGTATGAGCTCTTAGATGCCGACTTTAAGAAAGTCGCGAAAGACTCCTATTTTTTAAGTCTTAAAGACCTAAACCGCTCGCAGAGCATAGGCGAGATGCTCGATGCAAATGTAAGTGCATTTAAAATCGAAGGCAGGCTAAAGGACGAGGACTACGTAAAAAATGTAACAGCATTCTACAGAAAAATTCTAGATATTGAAATTGCAAAGCGCGGACTAAAGCGAGCCTCCTTTGGAGAGTCCAAATTGAGTTTTACCCCCGACCCGACAAAGACATTTAACCGCGGCTTTACGGAGTATTTTCTGCACTCAAACCAAACGGGCAATGCCTCCTTTAACACGCCAAAATCGCGAGGCGAATACATAGGCGTGGTAACGGAATCGCGCGGCGCAAAGTTTAGCTACAAGGGCACGCCCCTGCATAACGGCGACGGCGTTTTGTTTGAATTAAAAAATTCGGATATTGTAGGCACAAACTTGCAAACTGCAACTTCCGACAGCGCCATCTGCCCCGCCTCTTGCCCGCCCATACCAAAGGGTGCAAAAATTTGGAGAAACAAAAACCCGCAATTTGAAAATTCCCTAGCCCAAAAGATAGAGCGCAAAATTCCAATATCGATAAGAGTCTTTGAATCCGAAAACTCCTACGTCTTCGAATTTAGCCACGATGAAAGCAATGTGTCGGCAAGAGTTGAGTTTGAGGCTTCAAGTTTTGAAAAGGCTAAAGATTTCAATCAGGCTAAAGAGAATATTTTAACTTCTCTTTCAAAGCTTGGGCAGACTATCTTTGTTGCAAAAAAGCTAGTCTTTTCAGCCTCAAACGCGCCCTTTTTAAGAAGCGCCCAGATAAATGAAATCAGGCGAAACTGCGCGACAAAGCTTCAGCAAAATCTGCGAGCCCACTTTGACAATGCAAGAATTATAAACGTAAAAAGGCCAAAGCGCGCCGAAAATTTTGGCGATATTGAAAGCGACTATCACGCAAATGTTCTCAATAATTCCGCAAAAGCTTTCTACGAAAATTCGGGCATAGACATCTGCGAGCTCGCCCCTGAATCCGGCGCAAAGCCGCTCGACAAAGTAGAACTTATGCGCACGCGCCACTGCATTCTATCCGAGCTTGGACTGTGCAAAAAGAAAAATCCAAACAAGCTAAAAGAACCGCTTTTCTTGAAGAATGAAAGCGCAACGCTACGATTAAAATTTAACTGCGGCAACTGCGGAATGAGCGTGTTTAAAGCCACCTAGTGGGAATGAAAAAAATTTTTTCGGAGCCTACTTTAAAAGCTCAAGGGCTCTCTTTGAAATTTCGCGGGCGTTTTTAAATTCATTTAGGAAGTCCGCCCTATTAAGCTCAAAGGCTTCCTTGTCGCCGTCAAAGGCAGCCTGATACATCTTGCCCAAAGCCACCAGAGAATTGTAATAGACGGGATTTACCCAAGGCAAGGCCAGCTTTATTTCAAGAAGCCGCGAATCTATCTCCGCCTTCGAAAATTTTGCAATTTCAAAAATTTTCTCCCCCAAGACGGGTTCGAGAGAATCACCTTGGCGCTGGCGAAGCAAAATTGCAAGGCGCAAAATTTCGTCGTCCGACTCCTTAAGGCTCTTTACGCCGCCAAGCCTGCTATATATTTCGCCGAGCAAATAGGCTCGCCAATGTATGTCAAAATTCTTGCCGCCATTTCTATCTTTAATGAGATTCAATATCTCGCCGCGCCTATCTGGAGACTTTAAAATTTCCGACATAAGAGCAGCAAAATCCCTGCCAAATGCAACCTTTAGCGCAAGCAGATTCCAGTATGCCGAAGACTCCATAAATCTGTCAACCTCAGCATTGGCTTTGTAATCGAACACCTTGTCCAAAAGTTCCGGCGGATTCTTCTGCGCATAGCGCGCCATCTCAAAAGTAACCCCGTTTGAAACTCTCTGGGCAACCCTTGCGCCCATGGCAAGCTCTAGCCAATAAGGCACACTGCCAAAGGCCTTATCCCCGCCAATCGAGAATGCATAGGACTTTAAATAGAGGTTTATTACGCGCCTAAAAAATTCCTCTAAATTTAAATCCATATTCGCCTTTACGGAGATTCTGTTGCTGCTGCCGCCCACACTCTCCAAAAAATTGCCGCTAAAATTCGCCTCGCTTTCCAAGAGCATGTGAATTTCAATCGGGTGCGATAGGGCTATCCCCCTTCCAAAAACCGCGACAAAAACCTCGTCTATGTACTCGCTAACTGAAGTTCCCAAATTTCGCGCATCGTAGTTTGTCGAGTAAACCCTTATATTTCCCGACGGCACCGTCGATTGGTAGAAATCGTGAATTTCAGGCAAATCCGGCGACCACTGCCGCTCTCTATCCTGCGTCTGCTTTATATCTTCAAGCAAAGCGCTTTTCACTTTTTCATCAAAGCGCTCCCCCTTCTTTTTTTGCTCTTGCAAAACTGCGTCCGCAATTTCCATGGCCTTGTCTTCCGGGGTATTAGAAGCGGATTTTTCAGCTCTTTTTTCGCCAGTATTATCTTTTTGAAGAGGCTCGCCAAAATTTGGAGCTTTTGCCTCTTGCTTTGGCTCAGATGCAGCGCTGGAATTTTTTTCGGTGTCAAAATCTCTATTTTTCAAAGTCTCGGCTGCGCCATCAAGATTTGAAGAATCGCCCAAAG
>URYY01000133.1 GCA_900552245.1 uncultured Opitutales bacterium
CAGACAAATGTCACTTTTGACAAACCCGTAAAAAATGCGCATTTCGAGGGTTTTTATGGAATGTACGACGTCTCGTACAAATACAAAGGCAAAGAATATAAACAAAAAGTCTGGTTCGGCAAAAAATCCGACAAATCACAGTCTATAACCGCCGTTCCGACCGATTGGCGCAACCGCTTTAGATAATATTCAATAGATTTTGAAAGCGCAAGCGTACGCACGCAAAGCATAGGTTTGCGCAACTGGTTTGAGCAATATTCAGCACTCAACGCACTTGGCGGGCAAAATATTTTGCCCGCCTTTTTTTTACCCATGCGGCGTTTTTTCTATCTTATAATCTTATCTAAAAAATCCATTTTTGGAGTGCACGCAGGGAATGAATTTGCCGTTTTCGCCGAGAATGTCGAACACCTTGGGCGAAACGCGCGCCATTATGCGCATATTCACTACTACATAGGGGGAGTCGGTTATTTCAACGCCAATCTGGGAGATTGGTCCGCCTATCGGGCCCATGCTGAAAGGAATGACGTACATCGTGCGCCCCTTCATGCAACCCTTGAAAAGCCCATTTAGCTTTTCCTTCATTTCGACAGGATCCATCCAGTTGTTTGTGGGCCCCGCTTCGTCTTTGGTCTTGGAGCAAATGAATGTACGAGCTTCTACGCGGGCTACGTCGCGAGGATCGGAGCGGAAGTAGTAGCTGTTAGGGCGTTTCTGTTCATTGAGCTTTACGCACATTCCCTTGTCAATCATCATCTTGAAAAGGGCGTCCGCTTCCTCTTTTGAACCGTCGCACCAGTGTACTTTTTCTGGCGTAGTGAGGGCTGCGATTTTATCAACCCATTCTACGAGTGCCTTATTCTTTATTGTTTTTGGATCTATCATAATCGTTCTTTCTGAGCTTTCCCAATGGAAAAATCTATAGACAGAATGTTACCTTAGTCCTCCATTTTCAACAAAAAAGTGGATTTTTTTTTAAATCCCTATCACCCCGACGCTTTCGAGCCAAATACTGAGGTTACTTTTGCGCTTTTTTGCTTGAGTTTATCTAGATTTTCAATTGCAGAAGCTAGAGAATTTTTCTCTAGACAAAGCGAATTTCAATCACTGCGCCGCACTGAATCAGGAGGCGGCCCCTACCAATGTCAAAATAGCTCGTAAAGCAAAAGGCTCTAATAAGCGCAAATTTTGAAAGCCAAAGATCTTAATTCTAAAGCATAAAAATACACAAGACGACTTGCCTCCATACATATCGCGCAAAAATCTAAAGAAAAGGAAAGCAAGCGGCAAGCTAGGTCAGAGCGTGAATCTCGCGCTTAAGCTCGTCGATACCCTCTTCGGATAGGCAGGAAATCGGTATGACTTCAACTTGAGGATACTTCTTTTTAAAGCGCTTCAAATTCTCTACTGCGGCCTCCTCGTCCATCTTGTTTGCAGCAACGATGCGCGGCTTTTCGAGAAGCTCCGGATTATAGAGCTCAAGCTCTCTAAGGAGAGTCTCGTAATCGTCCTCGGGCTTTCTTCCGTCTTCGGCAGCCATATCGAGCATTATAATTAGGAGCTTACAGCGCTCTATGTGGCGCAAGAATTTGTGCCCCAAACCCCGATTCTCAGACGCCCCCTCTATCAAGCCCGGAATATCGGCGAGCACGCGCCTGTCGTAAGTTTCGGGATACTCGATTACGCCGACATTTACATTTAGCGTCGTAAACGGATAAGCCCCAATTTTGGGACGGCCAAAAGTTATCAAATTCATAAGCGAGGACTTGCCCGCGTTTGGAAAGCCCACGAGCCCCGCGTCGGCAATAGTCTTTAGGACGAGCTTAAAAGCTCCGGATTCACCCTCCGTGCCCTCGGTAAACTGGCGCGGAGCGCGATTTACGGAATTTTTAAAGTGGGTGTTCCCCAAACCTCCCTTGCCGCCGCGGACAATCAAAATGCGCTCGCCGTTTTTGAGAAGCTCGGCAACAACTGCGTTAGTCTCGGCATCAATAATCACCGTTCCCGGCGGCATTCTAACGTCTATATCGGCTCCGTTTGCACCGGTCTTATTGCGGCTCTGCCCCCTGCCGCCGTTTTTTGCCTGATAGTTGGGCGTAAACCTAAACTTTTCGAGGTCGGATTCATTTTCGTCGCAAAGCGCGTACACGCTGCCGCCATTGCCGCCGTCGCCGCCGTCGGGACCTCCGAATGGTATGAATTTCTCGCGCCTAAAGGTCGCAACTCCATTGCCGCCGTCGCCGGCTTTCAAAAATATTTCCGCCTCGTCTATAAACATACAAGCTACTCTGATTTTAGCCCCAAAGTTTTCAAGTAAATTGTGCTTTTAGTGTTGAAAATTTATGGGCGATTTGTTTTTGTCGATAAGTGTTTAGAGGGCAAATGCCCAAATAAATAAGCAAAAAAAATTAAAGAAAGCTATGAAGAAATATAAATGCATACCCTGTGGCTATATCTATGACCCCGCCGAAGGCGACCCCGATAACGGAGTGCCGGCTGGAACTCCATTTGAGGAGCTCCCGGAAGATTGGGTCTGCCCCGTTTGCGGAATGGGTAAAGAAGAATTTGAGCCCGTTGAAGACTAATTGAATCAGAGCTATGTTTAAGATTTTAGACGGTTTATATTCCTGCGGAGTAACCCACGCCTCAAGGCGCATGTTCGACGAGTTGGTGCCCCTAACTCAAGGCACAAGCTACAATTCCTACATAGTTGAGGGAAGCTCTAAGACGGCTCTTATAGACACCTCCTATCCGGAGAAAGCCGACGAATATCTGAAAAATATAGCTCAATTTAAGAAAATCGATTACATAATCGCAAATCACGGCGAGCAGGACCACACTGGAGTTCTGCCGCTTGTTATGGACTTGCACCCGAATGCGCGAGTGCTGACAAACGCAAAGTGCAAGCAGCTCATACTTGAAGCAATGGAAGTCGATGCAAGCAGAATAGATGTTGTGGACGACAACACTTCCATTGATTTGGGTGGAAGAACGCTCAAATTTATACTCGCCCCCTGGGTTCATTGGCCCGATACAATGTTTACCTACGTCCCGGAATGCGACGCGCTCTTTACTTGCGATTTTCTAGGAGCGCACACATCTTACGACGAACCTTTTGCAAAAGAGGATGCCGAAACTCTGCTTGCGGCAAAGCGCTACTATGCGGAAATTATGATGCCCTTTAGGACTTATTGCGCAAAGTATCTGGAGAAGATAGACGCTATAAAGCCAAAGCTAATTCTGCCAAGCCACGGCGGAGTCTACAAAAACCCGAGCTTCATATTGGACGCCTACAAGGAGTGGACAAGCCCGACGCCTCTTAGGAAGGTTCTTATTCCATATGTTTCAATGTACGGAAACTCCTACAAAATGGCCTGCGCGCTCAGAGACATTTTGGATGGAAAGTTCGGCGTAAAGACATCGCTTTTTGACTGTGTAAACGGCGATATAGGAGAATACACCTGCGACATAATAGATGCAGGAGCGATAGTTTACTCAGCCTCTGTAGTTTTAACGTCGCCACACCCCGCGATTGCGAGCATTGCCTACATAACAAATCTCCTAAGGCCCAAAGCGGGGCTTTACGCGGTTATAGGCTCGCTAGGCTGGGGAGGGCTCTTGGAAAAGAGATTGTCCGAATTTTTCACTAACTACAAACCTGAGTGCGTTGGCTCTGTGACTGTAAAGGGAAGACCCACGGAAGACACGTTTGCGCAACTTGAAGAGCTTGCGGAGAAGATAGCCTCAAAGCTTCCGGCGGGCAAGTGAGCCTGGCGATGCAGCAAGTTGTAATAATTAGCGGCCCAACGGCGGCGGGCAAGACTGCAAAGTCCATAGACGTAGCCCGCAAACTCGGCGCCGAAATTATCTCTTGCGACAGCGTGCAAGTTTACAAGCACATGGATATAGGCTCGGCAAAGGTCGATGCCGAAACTATGCGAGAAATTCCCCACCATCTAATAGACGTCTGCGAACCCTCGCGGCAGTTTAGCGTGGGCGAATATGTGGAGCTTGCCAGAGAAAAATTGAGAGATATTGCAAGGCGCGGAAGATGCGCCGTAGTTGTCGGCGGCAGCGGCTTCTATTTGAAGGCTTGGTTTGCACCTGTTTCCGACAATATAGAAATCCCGGAAAAAATAAAAATTTTTTGCCTAAAATTAAATTTTGAGGAGCAGGTAAACAAGTTGCTGGAATTGGATTCGGAAGCGGCGGAATTTGTCGATATAAAAAATCCCCGCCGAGTGCGCCCTGCGCTTGAGAGGATGCTGGCAAGCGGCCTTAGCTTGCGCGAGCTTTCCGAAAAATTTGCAAAACTGCCCTGCCCCATGGGCGAAATTGAGCGCGAATTTATGATGGTTGATTTGCCCGATGAGGAAATTTTTGCAAATGCCCAAAGGCGAGCCAGAGAGATGTTGGATAGAGGCCTTGTCGAAGAAACAAGAAAACTAATTGAACTTGGCTTTGAGAAAAATCCGTCCGCCGCAAACTCAATAGGATACCGCGAAACACTAGAAGCCATAAAAAGCGGCGATTTTTCAGACCTAGAGGAAAAAATATGCCTATCAACCAAACAGCTAATAAAAAAGCAGCGCAAATTCTTTAAAAACGCTCTATTTAAAAATACGAACTACGCCAAAGCTTAAAAAATATCAAACACTCTCCTACCCCCACAAGCATATGCAATGCAATTTACTAATCGGCATTGTACCTTTTACTAAAAGCTCTAAAAATACTGCTTCAAACAAAGCATTCCAAGATTTAAGCTAAATTTATCCCAAGTAAAATATAGGGGTTGAAAATTTTAAACCTGAAAACTCGCCTAATTTGCCTATTTCAAATTTGAGACTTGCGAAATATAAACCTAATCATCTCAATCAAAATTCTCTCAAAAAAATAAAATCTTCTATAAAGATGCGCCTCGCAAAGCAGGCAAACAGGGCAAAACTTAGCGACAGCATCTAAGCTTTGCTCAAATCAATATTTGCAGACTCCAACTTGCCGCTTCTTAAAAATTCCACGAAATCAAACTGGTTTGTCTGAATTTCAAGCGCCCCGGCAAAGTCAAATTCTCCATCAATACCCCTGCTAACAAGCTTAAACTTGAGAAGGCCGTCGGCAACTTTCTTTACTTTTTTTTGCTTTCCGGAAACTTTAAGCTCTTCCACAACTATTGAGGAGGGCAAGGCTTCAACTATCCGCACAATGTGCCTTACAAACTTGCATGCCTCAGCCCAAGGCAACTCATAGGCACGCCTATCGTCGTAAAATATATCGCCTAGTTCAAATGAGTAGCATACGCCTTCAGTGGCACCGTTTAGGGTGGAGGCTATGTCCAACTGTCGTTTGAAGGCCTCAGATACGCAGAAGAAATATCCGCGAGCAAAGCCCCCTTCAAAAAGCTTCTCAAATCCACCGTCTAACTTTCTTC
>URYY01000134.1 GCA_900552245.1 uncultured Opitutales bacterium
ACTTTATGGTTAGCGGCGGCTCCTTGGGCTCGGCTCACGCGGAAAAGATTTGCAAAGTAATGCGCTTTGCCGCCGAAAACGGAATGCCTGTAATCGGAATAAACGACTCGGGCGGCGCGAGAATCCAAGAGGCAGTTGAAGCCCTCGGCGGTTACGGAAAGATCTTCTGGACAAACGTAAATCTTTCGGGCGTAGTTCCGCAAATTGCAATAATTGCAGGCCCTTGCGCCGGCGGTGCTGCCTATAGCCCGGCTCTCATGGACTTTATCATTATGACAAAGTCCAACTCCAACCTCTTTATATGCGGCCCGCAAGTTATTGCTGCCGCAACCGGCGAAAAGGCCGATCCGGAGTCGTTTGCATCTGCAGCGGCCCACGCGAGCATTTCCGGCAACATACACCTTGTGGCAAACGACGACAAGCACGCGCTCGAACTTGCTGCAAAGCTCTTGTCCTACCTGCCGTCGAACAATATGCAGGAAGCTCCGCACGACTTGAGCCAGCCTGTAGATATGTCAAAGGACGAATCGCTAAACGAAATCGTTCCCGAATCTTCAAAGATAGCCCTCGACGTTTACAAGGTGATAGAAAAGATAGTCGATGCAGGCTCATTTTTTGAAATCCAGCCTATGTGGGCGCGCAATATGGTGACGGGCTTTGCTAGGATACAGGGCGTTGTCACGGGTATAATAGCAAATCAACCCGCTTTCAAGGCCGGTTGCCTAGACATCAACGCCTCCGACAAGGCCGCGCGCTTTATCCGCACCTGCAATGCCTACAACGTTCCGATTTTAAATTTGGTGGACGTTCCGGGATTTATGCCGGGTTTGGCTCAGGAACAGGGCGGTATCATTCGCCACGGCGCAAAGATGCTATTTGCGTACGCTTCGGCTACCGTTCCAAAAATTACGCTCATTATGCGCAAGGCTTACGGCGGCGCTTACATCGGCATGTGCAATGCCGAGATGGGAGCAGATATGGTGTTTGCATGGCCCACTGCTGAAATTGCCGTCATGGGCGCAGAGGGCGCAGTCAAGGTTCTGTTTAAGAAGGAAATTGCGGAAGCTGCAGACCCCAAGGCAAAGGAGGCGGAACTTCGCGCATCTTACCGCGAAAAGTTTGCAAGCCCCTATCAGGCAGCTTCAAAGGGCATGTTGACAGACGTCATTGAGCCCTCTCAGACTCGCGGTATAATTGCTAGAGCTCTGCGCGCAACGCTGAGCAAGCGCCAGACGAGGCTGCCCAAGAAGCACGGCAATATTCCTCTATAATTTACGTTTAGAAGACTATGAGTATATTCTTGATATCGCTACACCCGGAGATCGGCGAAACGATTTCATACATGATAATATGTATGTTGCTCGTCATCGGCGTATTGTGGGTTTTGTCGTTTGCGACAAATCTGGTTGGACTCCCATTCAAGTTGAAGGATGCTGCCAACGCAAAGAAGCAGGCGCAGGCAAAGGCAAAAGCCGAAGCCGAGGCCAAGGCTAGGGCAATGGAAGCCGCTAAGGAATCGGCAAAAGTTGCCACGCTGGTATCTTCAGCAGTTTACGCAACTATGGACGGGGCTCCACACAGAATAATCTCCATTTCTCCCGCGTCGGCGGATGCGGGTGTGAGTAGTGAAGTAGCCGCAGTCATTAGCGCAGCTGTCTTTACCGCTCTCGAAGGGCAGGCCTTCTGCATAAAGAGCATAAAGTACGTCCCCGATTTCAACTGGGCAAACTCAGGAAGAATCGCAATATTTGCATCTAAAACTCCGAAACTATAAAACAAATTTAAAAGAAAGAATTAAGATATATGAAAAAACTACGCATTACACTCGAAGGTAAAACATATGACGTCGAAGTAGAAGTTCTCGGCGAAGTTTCAAAAAGCGCAGCTGCAGCACCCGCAGTGGCGTCGGCTCCCGTTGCAGCCCCCGCTCCGGCAGCAGCTCCGGCCCCCAAGCCGGTTGCAGCCCCCGCAGCAGCAGGCGCTGATACTGTTGCAAGCCCCTTGGCGGCAGTCGTAGTATCCGTAGATGTAAAGCAGGGCCAGCAGGTAAAAGAGGGCGATAAGCTCGTAACTTTGGAAGCTATGAAGATGAATACCTTCGTATTTGCTCCCAAGAGCGGAACTGTATCTCAGATTTTGGTAAACGCAGGCCAGAGTGTAGCGGAAGGCGAAGCTTTGGTATCTCTGTCGTAATTTCTTGGGTTTCGGCGCGATCGAAAATGTATCGGGCGCGCCAGAATCTGTTAACATGACGGCCCAAAAATGCGGGTCGCAAAAAGATTTTATACCAAAATGTTTAACGATTTACTAGATCTTTTATGGGAATCAGGCTTCTTTTACATTGATTGGAAGATGATTGTCATGTGGGTAGTGGTCGGAGTTCTATTCTACTTGGCCGTGCGCCATCAGTTTGAGCCTCTTCTGCTAATCCCAATCGCATTCGGTGCGCTGTTGGCAAACTTGCCTACTGCGGGCGTCATAAACCGCCCTGCGGGCGATATAAATTCGCCGGTGACCGGATACGTTCAGTATGTATTTCTCGAGAAGGGAAACACGGTGACACTACCGCGAGTTGTAAAAACGCAGCCCGAAGCTCTCTGGCGCCTAGTCCAAGACCAGCCCAAGGAAAAGTTCCAGGAACTTGCCCAGGCCTTCTTTGACAGGACTGAGAAGTATACGGCTACGGAAGTTTCGGAATCCACCCTGCCCGAATTTAAGAATGCTCCCGCCCCCAAGTCTGCAATAGAGGCGGCGGAAGATAGAGGCGAGGGCGTTCCAAGCCTCGTTGCAATAGTTCGCCCCACCCAGAAAAATACGGGTGACAGAGAGTGGATGGAAAAGACTTGCAAAGTGACCTTCAAGGGCAAGGAAATCGAAATTGCACCCAAGGATAGGCTAGTGTGGCTAGACGCAAACGGCTTTGTGGCGGAAGTCAAGGCAAAGGACGGCTCTCCGATTATGAGAGATACCCCGATTTTGACATTGGCAAGCTCGCACTCCGGCGGTCTTTACTACTACATACAAAAGGGCGTGTTGCTTGAAATATTCCCCCCGATAATCTTCTTGGGCGTAGGTGCCCTTACAGACTTCGGTCCGCTAATTGCAAATCCGCGTACTCTGCTTTTGGGTGCGGCTGCGCAGTTTGGTGTGTTCTTCACCTTCTTCTGCGCAATTCCGATGGGCTTCTCGGCTCCTGAAGCTGCGTCTATTGGTATTATCGGCGGCGCGGACGGCCCAACGTCAATATTCTTGTCTAACAAACTTGCCCCGAATTTGCTGGCGCCAATTGCGGTTGCGGCATACAGCTACATGGCTTTGGTGCCTGTAATTCAGCCGCCTGTCATGCGCCTGCTAACTACTGAGGCCGAGCGCAAGATAAGGATGAAGAGCCTGCGCAAAGTTGGAAAGCTTGAAAAGCTCATATTTGCAGTCTTTGTAACGCTATTTTGCATTATGATTGTTCCGGACGCATCAGCCCTAATCGGCATGCTTATGTTTGGAAACTTCATACGCGAATCCGGCGTTTGCGAGCGCTTGAGCAAGTGCGCACAGAATGAGCTTATAAACATTGTCACAATCTTCTTGGGCTCCTCGGTCGGTATAACCATGACTGCCGACAGGTTCCTGAACAAGCAGACCCTGTTCATCTTGGCACTGGGCGTCGTAGCCTTCGTAATTTCTACGGCAGCCGGAGTATTGATGGCAAAGTTCATGAACTTGTTCTCAAAGGATAAGATAAATCCGCTAATCGGCTCAGCTGGTGTTTCTGCAGTTCCCATGGCGGCTAGAGTATCGCACGTGGAAGGCCAGAAGGCGGACCCGAGCAACTTCCTATTGATGCACGCGATGGGTCCGAATGTCGCTGGCGTTATAGGCACTGCTGTTGCGGCGGGCATATTTATCTCGACATTGTCCTCGCTGGTAAAGTAAGAGCTATTAAATTTAAATCTCGGAGCGGCTCGCAATTTTGCGGGTCGCTTTTTTTGTATTAAAGCGAAAAGTTTTATGTGGAAATTTAGTCTTATCAAAAACCAATCGACTGAGATTTCAACACAAGGCACTTTGAGCAATTTCTATAAAAAAGCTCTAAAAAAAGTACGATTTTCATTGAGAAATGAAAGATTCGGTCTTTTAATTTAGTCAACATTTTCAATTACAATAGAAAGCAAAAATGAGCTACAAGACAATTACAGCAGAAGAGGCGGCAAACCTCATAAACGATGGCGATACAATCGCTTTTAGCGGATTTACACCGGCAGGAGCCGCAAAAGCAGTTCCGACGGCAATAGCTGAAAGAGCCGAGAAAGAGCACGCTCAAGGCAAGCCGTACCGCATAAACGCAATCACGGGAGCTTCCGGCGGCCCATCTCTAGACGGAGTGCTAGCGAGAGCAAACGCTCTAAACTTCCGCGCCCCCTACCAGTCAAACGCAGATATGCGCGGAAAGATTAATGAAGGCACAATAAACTTTGTAGATATGCACCTCTCAATGACGCCGCAGTATATGAACTACGGTTTTATGGGAGACATCGACTGGGCTGTTGTGGAAGCCGCAGACGTAAGCGACAATGGCGAAATTTTGCTGACAACCTCGGTAGGTATATCGCCAACAGGCCTAAAGCTAGCAAAGAAGGTAATTATAGAGCTAAATAAGTACCACTCGACAGCACTGCGCGGAATGCACGACATCTATGAGACTGCAAATCCGCCGCATCGCCGCGAAATCCCGATTTACACATGCTCCGACAGAGTCGGCACGGAAGTCGTAAAAATCGATCCCTCCAAGATAGTTGGAATTGTGGAAACTAACAGACCCGATGAAGTCGGCGGCTTTAAGCCCGCAACCCCAATTACGACAAAAGTTGGCCAGAATGTGGCAAACTTTTTGGCAGCGGAAGTGAAAGCCGGGCGCATTCCGGCAGAATTTTTGCCAATACAAAGCGGCGTTGGCAACATCGCAAATGCTGTATTGGGCGCTATGGGCGAGAATCCGGATATTCCGCAATTCAGCATGTTCAGCGAGGTTTTGCAAGACAGCGTGATAGATATGCTTGAAAATGGGCATATGAAGTTTGCAAGTGCAACTTCACTCACGGTAACATCGCCAAAGCTTCAGGAGATATACTCAAATATGAAGTTCTTCCACGATAAAATCGTGCTTCGCCCGCAGGAAATTTCAAATAGCCCGGAACTAGTCCGCAGACTCGGCGTCATCTCAATAAATACAGCTATTGAAGTCGATTTGTTCGGCAACGTGAACTCCTCGCACATCATGGGGAAGAACATCATGAACGGCATAGGAGGCTCCGGCGACTTTACGAGAAACGCGTACATCTCAATATTTACAGCACCTTCGCTGGCAAAGGGCGGAGCCATATCGACCTTCGTACCGATGGTATCGCACGTTG
>URYY01000135.1 GCA_900552245.1 uncultured Opitutales bacterium
GTCCAGCCCACGCTTATGGCGGTGTAGTAGCCGTCGAAAATGGCGTTGTGGTCTATGAGGTTTGAGCCCGACGAAAATATGCAAATTCCCACAGCCGCCTTGTTGTAGCGGCCGTAGCGATAAATTATATTGTTTGAAATTTCGTTTTGGTATGTGCTTGAGCCGGAAAGTGCGCCCCCCCTTATTCCGCCCGAGCCGCAGTCGCATAAAATCGAGTCTTTAAGCTTTGAATTTGTGACTCCCGCGGCAAACTCTATTCCGTAGCTGTTGCAATTTCTAAGCTCGCAATTTTTAATTTCAATACAGTCTGCGTTTTCGACTCTCACAAAGCCCGACACTGAGGCCTGCGCCTGCGGAGCCTGCTGCCACTTCTTGTCGGGAAAGTGCCCGCCGCACTCAAAAGTTAGGCCGCTTAGGCTTATGTTCTTTGCCTTGTTTAAATCGCTTTCGCCCTTTATTAAAAGTATCTCCGAGAGGACGGGGTAGAGGATTGAGGCGCTTTTAATATCCTCGCCCTCGCGCGGGAAGTAGGTGATTGTTTTTGAGGCTTTGTCGAACACAAATTCGCCGGGAGTGTCGAGCAGGCTTTTTAGATTTCTAATCTTAAAGCGCGGGAATTTCTCCCACTGGTAAAGCCCCCGCTTGGTCGGATTTTCAAGAAATAGCGAAAGCGTCTTTTTATCGCCGTTTTCCTTAAAGCCCAAAATTTTTGCGTGTACATTGTACCAGACTAAATAGAGGTCCAGCTCCGCGTTTTTTAGCTCCTCTTTTGAAATATTTAGAAGCTCTTTTGCGTCCTCTTTTCTCACATTGAAGCCGTCGAGCTCCGGATTTATTTTTTCTCCGCGCTCGTTTGTTTCGCAGTTTAGCGGCGAGTGTGCGAACCTGCAATCGGATTCCGCAGGCATTGCGCGCCTGCCGTTTACAAATATGCTTTCAACTCTGTCGGCATCGACTTTCGCAGTCCAAAATTTTCCCTCTTTCTTTAAATTTTGCGCCTTCTTTGCGCCCGAAATAAGAGTTTTGCCGCCGCCTTCTATTTTTAGCCCGCTATGCTTATTTGTTAAAACTAGGGGCTTATCTAGAAAGTAGCTGCCGCTTAGATTAACTTGCTTTGAGTCGCTTTCTGCCGCCTTGTCGAGAATTGCTTGCAGATTTTCTTCGGCAAAACTTAGTGTGTTTAAAAATGTTAAAATGAGCAAAATCGCAAGCCGTTTTGCAAGGCGCGATACTTTTTCTATTTTTGGGCGCGACATAGTTTTTAGCCTTTCGTAAGCGTTTGTTTTCGGCTCTCGTCAATAGGGGGCGTCTGTAAAAGTTCGCATTTTTTAAGTTTTAAAACGCCTTTTAAGAAACTTGCAAAATACGGCTGCCCCGCATAATTGGGACTGTGCAAAGCCTAATTAGGCTAAATTGAAAAGCAATATTTTTTAGCGCACTGAAGGGGGGGTAGAAGCTCTTTTACTTCTTTTTGCGCAGGGCTTTTATTTGGTCGCGTATGAGGGCTGCGCGCTCAAACTCAAGGCGGTCGGCGCAGGCAAGCATCTCGCTTTGAAGCTCCTTAATAAGCTCCGCGCGCTCGTCTTGTGTCTTGATAGAAACAACTTCCTCCTTCTGCTCTATGAGGGAATCCATTATGGGCTTTGAGACGCTTTTTGGCGTTATGTTGTGCTTTTCGTTGTAGCGCTTTTGAATCTCGCGGCGGCGTTCGCACTCGCCTATGGCTTGGCGCAGAGACTTTGTCATGTTATCGGCGTACAAAATCACCTTGCCCGAAACGTGCCTTGCGGCTCGGCCGGCCGTTTGGATTATACTGGTAGTGCTTCTTAAAAAGCCCTCTTTGTCGGCGTCCAAAATGCAGACTAGCGAAACTTCCGGAATATCCAAGCCCTCTCTAAGCAAGTTTACGCCGACTAGAGCGTCAAAATTCCCCTTCCTTAGGCGGCGCAAAATTTCCACGCGCTCTATGGCGTCGATGTCGGAATGAAGGTACTCGGTCTTAACTCCGCTTTCGCGCAGAAATTCCGCAATTTGCTCGCTCATTCGCTTTGTGAGAGTCGTTACAAACACGCGCTCCTTGCGGGCTGCCGCCTGCTTAATTTCCGCAATGCAGTCTTCCACTTGCCCCTTAATAGGGCGCACTATCATAAGCGGATCCAATAGCCCCGTCGGACGTATGATTTGCTCTGCGACATTTTCGCCGCTCACTTGCAATTCGTAGTCGCCGGGAGTTGCCGAGACAAACACCGTTTGCCCCGTAAGGCTCTCAAATTCCTCGGGCTTTAGCGGGCGGTTGTCCAGTGCGGAGGGAAGCCTAAAACCGTACTCAACAAGCCTCTCCTTCCTAGACTTATCTCCAAAATACATTCCCCTTATTTGCGGAACCGTCACGTGGCTTTCGTCTATAAAAAGAAGCGTGTCTTTCGGGAAAAAGTCTATTAGACACCACGGTCTTGAGCCCGGCTCTCGGCCGCCTATTTGGCGCGAGTAGTTCTCTATGCCGGTGCAAAAGCCCGTTTCGCTTAGAAGCTCCAAGTCTTCGGTAGTGCGCATTTTTATACGCTGGGCTTCCAATAGCTTGCCCTCCTTTTCAAACTTTGCAACTTGCGCTTCAAGCTCCTCTTTTATGCGCGGAATTGCTGCGTCTATTCGGTCTTGGGGCGTCACAAAGCTCGTGGCGGGGTAAACGTCAAAGCGGCTTAGCTTGCCGCTTATTTCGCCCGTGAGCGGGTCTATCTTTTTAAGGCTGTCGATTTCGTCGCCAAAAAATTCCACGCGCAGGGCGGTGTCGAGATATGCGGGAAACACGTCCACGGTGTCGCCGCGAACTCTGAATACGCCGCGCTCGAAGGAGATGTCGTTGCGGGTGTAGCGGCTGTTTACGAGCTTTTCTATGAAGCTGTCGCGCTCCAGCGTAAGGCCGGGTCTAAGCGGAATCATCATCTCTTTAAAGTCGTCGGGCGAGCCCAAGCCGTAGATGCAGGATACCGACGCTATCACTATGACGTCGCGGCGGCTTGCAAGAGAGCTTGCGGCGGAAATTCTAAGCTTCTCAATTTCGTCGTTTATGGCGGAATCTTTCTCTATGTAGGTGTCGGTCTGGGGAATGTAGGCCTCGGGCTGGTAGTAGTCGTAGTAGCTTACAAAGTACTCGACCGCATTTTCGGGAAAAAACTCCTTAAACTCCGCGTAGAGCTGGGCTGCGAGCGTCTTATTGTGCGAAATTATGAGGGCGGGGCGGTTTGATTTTTCTATGATGTTTGCCATCGTAAAAGTTTTGCCCGAACCCGTTACGCCTATGAGAGTCTGGTACTTCTCGTTCTGGGCAATACTTTTGCAGAGTTTTTCTATCGCTTCGGGCTGGTCGCCGGAGGGTTTAAATTTTGAATTTAATTTAAAGAGTTTTTCCATTTTTTTGTTGAGCCGCTAGCACCCAGATTTCTGAGCCTTATTCGATTTTAGCAAACTTGGCAATACAAGCTCTTTCTAGCTGCGGCAATTTTAGTTAGACACTCAAGTTTGAGTTTGGTTTTATTTTGCAAGGCAAATGTATAGCATTTAGCGCGGTATGATTTTATCTAGCGCCTTTGTAACTCCCTTATCTTCGTTTGAGAATGTTTTGTATTTTGCGATGGCTTTGACCTCGTCGTGGGCGTTTTCCATAGCGTAGCTAAAGCGGGCGCGCTTGAGCATCTCTATGTCGTTTAGGTAGTCGCCAAAAGCGGCTGTCTGTTCGGGGCTTGCGCCTTCCATTTCTTGAATTAGCGCGAGGGTCTTGCCCTTGTCGGCGTCGCGGTGAGTGATGTCTAGCCACTTGATGCCCGAAACCTTTACTTTGTAGCTTTCGGAAAATTCCTTAAAGTGGGGCAGGGCGTTTGTCGATGGGTTTACGAGGTCGCAAATCGTAAATTTAAAGAAAGTGTCGTCCGTAACCTTAGAGATGTCGCTAACGGGCTTTAGGTAGCCGGAGTAGCTGGAGAGGCGCGCCAGAAAGACCGGATCGGGATTCTCTATATAAGCGTATTTTTTTGCGCTTACAACTATATATGAGTTTGGAATCTTGCGAGCGATTTCAAGAAAATTGCAAATCTCATCGCGGCTGAGCTCGAGTTGCAGAAGCTCGCGGTCGCCCTTTGTGAGGTAGGCGCCGTTTTCTGCTGCAAAGTAGATCTCATCGGCTATGCCGTCAAACTTCACCTTCATATTGTGGATCTGTCTGCCGCTTGCAGCCACAAACTTTATGCCGTGCTTTTTCATGCGCTCGTAAATCGGGAAAAATTCGGGTGCAATTTCCGCGCGCGAATTTAAGAGCGTTCCGTCCATGTCGCTTGCGACCAACTTTATATCGGGCAGTTCCATAACTTTTTAAAAATCCAGATAATTGCAGTTGTCGAAAAAATTGCGACACTTTTTTGAAGTCTTGAGATATTCGGCTTAAAGTTTAAGTTGGCACAACTCTATTTATCTCGCATTTTTTGCAGGCAAAAATGCAGGGCTGGGGCTCGCAAATTTTTTTAGAGTTAAACGCCCTTATTTTGGAAGTCAAACGCAGGCTTTAAAACGCCCCGCAAAATCGCGCAATAATCTAACAGGCACAATCTTTTAGGCTTGCGAAAAAAAAAGGCTTAATCACAATTTTTTCCACTATGTCAAAATACAAATACCACTTTATACCTAACACTCACCTAGACAGAGAATGGACTCTGGATTTTGAGCATACCCGAAAAATGACTGTGGACTTCATAGACGACTTGCTCGTTATAATGAAGAAAATCCCGGGTTACACATTTTTGCTAGATTCTCAAGCAGTTCCCTTGGAAGACTACCTCGAAATTCGTCCGGAAAAGCGAGAGGAAATTAAAAAACTCATAAAGGCCGGAAGAATAAATGCCGGCCCTTGGTACAGCGCGCTTGACATGAACACAATTGTGGGCGAGAGCGCCGTTAGAAATATGCTCTACGGTCACCTGACAGTAGAGGAGTTCGGCAAGCCCATGAAGGTCGGTTACACTCCGTTTGGCTGGGGGCAGGTAAGCCAACTTCCCCAAATATACAAGGGCTTTGGCGTAGATGTAGCGATGTTTTACAGGGGTATTACAAAAGAGCAGGCACCGCGCTCCGAGTTTGTATGGCGCGGCGCCGACGGCTCAGAGCTCTTGGTATCGCGCTTCGGAACGGGCGCTCGCTACAACTTCTACTTTGGCGTGTGGCGCAAGGCCCTCTACCAGACCGAGCCGCACCGCATAAACCGCAGGTTCTATTGGCT
>URYY01000136.1 GCA_900552245.1 uncultured Opitutales bacterium
GCGAACGATGATAAACCACCAAAGGCTCGCCGTTCTCGTCCACAACTTTTGAAACTTTTTTGTTGACTTCTTTAAGGTTTTCTAAGAGCTTTCTAACAGAACCCGGCACCAGGACTGGAATCGAGCTCGCTTGCGAGCCACGCGACTGCCCACTTTGGTCGGGTTCTCTCGTTTCTACATCTATGCCTTCGATGGAATAAAGATTATTTTTATTTTCATTTAATCTTTTAGCGGTAATTTTTATAGCATAAATTTCACCGTCCATATACAAAGGAGCATAAAACTTTAAATATTCTTTAATATTTGTGTCCCCATCTCGTGGCGGTTCAGTTTCGAATAATTCAGAATTTGAAAATAATAAATCTACATTTGCTAAAGCTAATGCGTGAAGCCTATTATTATTAGTTTTTCCGCGAGCTTTCCAAGAATTCATTTTATCAATGCCATTTCTGCTTAAACTTGCAGTATGTCCGTCTTTACTTGTAAACTCGCGTCCTTGTAGATTCGCCCTTGCGAATTTGTACGCTTCATCTATGTCAAAGATTTTATTTTCGGGATAAGCTTCGGCCAGAGTTTCCCAGTCGCCAAACCAGCGCTTAAAGTTGGGTGTGCGCACAATTAGCCACAGGTCTTCGGAAAGCTTGGTGGGCTCGCCGTTTGGAGCGAGCATGTAGCCTCTTTTCATAGAGCCGTCGGGATTGGTCCACTTGGCTTTAACTTCCTCTTTTTGGCGCTTAGCTTCCGCAATTTCCTCCGGACTCGGATTTGCCCTTACGCTCAGTCGTATATCATCATTTAAGTCTGCAAAGAAGTCTCCGTCCTCGCCTACGGCGTAGTTTTTGTCCCAAATCAGGCGTATTTGGTGGGCGATAAATTCGTCGGATGCGTCCTTTGGTATGTAGCTAAATAGGTCTATTAAAAATTCCTTGGCCTTAGCGAATGCGCTTTTTTCCTTTTCGTTTAGCTCGTACTTGCCCTCTCCGAGTATCGAAACTTGCATTGCTTTGCCTTAAAGAGAGATATTGTCTTTTTGCTATTGATTTAAACCAGTCTCTCTAAAAACTGACGAGCCATAGGTTTTGTTCCACCTACGGAGTTTTGCATCCGATTCGGTCGTAGAGAACGAGGCTTTCTTTTGGTATTGATATATCTAAGCCTTCCAATATCGCTAAGAGTTTGTAAATTAAAATCGCTTCGCTTATGAATACTGCAAATGTCATTTATGGTATTTCTTCCACTTATTTTATTTAGATGAATACCTGCGGAAATTTATTTCCGTTTATCTAAATTTATTATATCAACTAATGAGTCCAGAGCCTCTGCAGCCTAACATATTGACTTGCGACTAGTTTTGTATGTCCATCTCGCAATTCAGCAAATCTAAATTAGCGCTCTTATTTTCTAAAACACATCTTGGCAAGTTTATGTCGCTTGGTATAATTTTAATCGCTAGATTTTATAAAAATAAAAAAGCTCCGAATCTAACGGAGATAAAATCTGCAATTTTATAAAATAATAAATTGTATAAATTGAAAATGAGGTAAGCTTTTTGCAAAGGTCAGGGTAGGGGACTACTAAAGCAGGCCAAGAGTCATCTTGCCTTCCTCCGAAATCATATCCTGATTCCACGGTGGATCCCAAACAATATTTACCGTGGCCTCATCTATACCGGGTATTGCCTTTAGGCGCATCCTCAGATCTTCCGCTATAATTGGACCCATAGCGCATCCGGGAGCCGTGAGCGTCATATCCGCCTCTACCTCGTGCTTTCCCTCCGGAGTCGTTATAAGATCCAGTTTGTACACAAGCCCCAGATCAACTATATTTAGGGGTATCTCCGGATCGTACACCGTCTTTGCCGCTTCCCAGAGTTCGCTCTCTTCAGGGGCATCGAATTGCACTTTTGGCTCTTCTTTGCTTTCTGCCTTTTGATTGCCTTCACTTGATGTGGAATCCGATGCGCCCGAAGATTCCTGTGCTGAAGCTTGCGCCGGAACTCGGCCAATGGCATCGGCATCTCTCCCCAAAATCCTAGCCATTCCGAATGCTCCGCTTACCGTAAAGTTGCCTCCGAGCTCGTGAGTTATGACAATCGATGTGCCCTGCGCAAGCTTTACTTGCGCCCCAGATGGTATGAGCATTGCATCGCAATCTCTCGATAAAATTATTATTTCGTTTTGCATAGTTTAACGCATTGCAAGATTGTCGCGGTGCACGGCAATGTGTTTCTTTTTGTCGCTGTCATCGCAAGTCTTGCCTATTAAAGAGGCCATTTCATCGCTGGAGATGTAGGCTAGACCTCTAGCTACCAGTTCCTTTGGGTTTTCCGCCGAAGCAATTTCTACATGATCGCCAGCTTTAAATTTGCCTTCAAAGGATTTTACACCCGCAAGCAATAGCGAACTTCCCTTGTTGCGTATTGCATCTGCAGCCCCAGAATCTACAAAGAGCTTTCCGCTAGTCTTGCCAAAGTAAGCTAGCCATCTTTTCTTTGAACTCGCAAGCTTCTTTGCCGGCACAAAGTACGTTCCGGGATTCTGCCCCGCAAAGATTTCGTCCAGCACATTCTCTCTAGCTCCGCTTGCTATGTAAACTCCGCAGCCGTAACGCGTGGCAATATCCGCCGCCTTTAGCTTTGTTATCATGCCGCCCACTGCCGTTGCGCTAGTCGTGCCGCTTGCCATGGCTTTTATCTTTGCGTCTATTTTTTCGACGCGCTTTAGCATCTCGCCACTGCCGGTTAAATCTAAAAGTCCGCTGGCAGTAGAGAGTATCACAAGCGTATCCGCCTTTACTAGCGTAGCCACAAGCGAGCTTAGAACATCATTATCGCCAAATTTTATATTTAGCTCTGAGGCGCTTATACTGTCGTTTTCATTTATAATCGGCACAATGCCGTCCTTGAGCAGCTCATTTAAAAGCTCAACGAGCGCCCTGTGACGATGCGGCAAGTCGACGTCGTCCTTCGTAATCAGAAGTTGCGCGATTGTTATAGAATAGGGTTCAAATAGCTTTGACCAGGTATCTATGAGGATACCTTGCCCGACAGCCGCGCATTTTTGAACAGTGCTTATCTGCTTTGGGCGAGTCTTTAAATTCAACTTGCCCATGCCAAGACCCACCGCGCCGGAACTTACAATTACAATCTGCTTTCCGGCTTTCTTCAAGCGCGCCACCTGAGCGCACAGCCCTGCCATTCTCTCCAAATCGAGCTTGCCGACATCGCGCGTAAGTACGCCCGTACCTATTTTTACAACGACGCGCCTTGCGTCTTTCATACCACAATCCTCTGCAACTATATTTGCTTTAATTCTGCCTCTTTGGCTTCGACCGCCTTATTTATTTCTTCTATCTTTTTGTCGGTTAGGTTCTGAATTTCCTTCTCGGCGTGCTTTAAGTCGTCCTCAGTTATGGCACCCTCTTTCTGAGACTTCTTAACTGCGTCCATGGCGTCGCGCCTAATTGTGCGTATGCGCACTCTTCCTTGTTCTGCCATATCGCGGCAGACCTTTGCAAGTTCCGCTCTGCGCTCTCCGGATAGTGCCGGAATAGGGCAGCGGACGGCTTCTCCCATAACAGACGGAGTTATGCCGACATTGGCTGCCAAAATAGCTTTTTCAATTTCCTTTAATATGCCTCTGTCCCAGGGCTGCACTCTTATTAAGTTTGAATCTGGAGTTGTTATGGCAGATACGTCTTTTAGGCGCATTGAGCTTCCATAGACATCAACCATAATGTTTTCCACCATAGACGGAGAGGCCTTGCCAGTGTGTATGCTCTCAAAGTCGCGCTTCGTGAACTCCACTGCTTTTTTCATAGCTTCCTCTGTCTTTTTTATTTCGGCTGTGATATTCATATTTGCTCCTATTTTTCTTATTTAAATTAAAAGATTTTTAGCTTACCGTCGTTCCTATTTTTTCGCCCATAACCGCTCTGCGGATATTGCCGGGCTTATTCATATCGAAAACAAGAATTGGAACGTGGTTATCCATGCACATTGAGAATGCAGTGGAATCCATAACTGCCAGACGCCTTTCGAGGGCCTCTATGTATGATATTGAGCCAAATTTTACGGCGTCTTTAAATTTCATCGGGTCCTTATCGTATATACCGTCAACTTTTGTAGCTTTTAAAATGCAGTCTGCTTGCACTTCTGAGGCTCTGAGGGCGGCGGTGGTATCGGTCGAAAAATACGGATTTCCGGTGCCTGCCACAAATATTACTACTCTGCCTTTTTCCAAGTGCCTTACCGCCTTTCGCAAAATGAAAGGCTCAGCAACCTTTTCCATTGGAATTGCGGTTTGAACTCTCACACTTACGCCCTCTGTTTCAAGCGCGTTCATTAGAGCCAAGCCATTTATGACTGTGGCGAGCATTCCCATGTAGTCGCCAGTAGTTCTATCAACTCCCTTTCCCTCGCCTTTGAGGCCTCTAAATATATTGCCGCCGCCTACGACTAGGCATATCTGCACTCCCATTTCGTGAATTTCTTTGAGCTCAAGTGCGAGCGATTTAAGAATCTCGGGCGAGTGTGGTTCATCTGAAGAGCCCTTTAGGGCTTCGCCGCTTATTTTTAGTACAATGCGCTTATATTTGGGTGTCATATACAATTTTTCCCGCGATAATTTCATATTTGAGATTCTTCTTCAACAAAAAAGTAAACAATGCTGCAATGCTCTAAAGTTTAGATTTTGAACTTTGAGGTAGTTTGATATGAAATTTTTTGATTTAATCATTGACAATAAAATCCGAATCGCGCAACATCCCACCTTTAAATTTACGGGGTTGTAGCTCAGTTGGAAGAGCGCTAGAATCGCACTCTAGAGGTCGGGAGTTCGAGCCTCCTCAACTCCATAGTTTTAGTAGGCAAGCGCGGTGGATCTTAGCGATTTGCCTTTTTTGTTTTAGCGCTTGCCGAGCGTCTGCTTGACTATTGTTTTTATATTTGGGTTTTGACTTGCGTATTGAATAGGCGTATCGAGGTGTAAAGCTTTCGATTGCGCGTTTAGCGCCACTTTTCAATTGCTAGGTGTTTTGCGCTTGGTGCGTACTTTTTTAGCGTAAAAACGCATTTTTTACGCATTTGCTTAGCGCGGTATCCGCACGGCGTGGTCTTGCTTCCTATTCCTTTGCTTTGCTACAAATAATCCGGCTAAACTCGCTGTTTAAGCGGTCTTTAAAACTTTCGGGCGAGAGAGATTGGGTCAATACCAAAGGTTGTGGAATAGGTTGATTTTTTAGATTTGCCTTTCAT
>URYY01000137.1 GCA_900552245.1 uncultured Opitutales bacterium
GAGTACTTTTTAGGCATATACTACTTTAATCCTGATAAGGGCGAGATGGATAACGATCTGGCCTTCTTCTGGTTTAAAAAATCGGCTGACAAAAACTTTCCAAAGGCCATATGGGCCACTGCCCATTGTTACGACAGAGGCATAGGAGTTAAAAAAGATATGGTTAAGGCATTCATATCTATAAATCTTGCCGAAGTCTTAATGAAAGTTGAAAGGAACTCCTCATTGGACTCAATCTATGACGAGGAACTGTCTTTGCGCGCTTTGTTTTTTAGCAGCTGGAGAAGTATGTTAATATTTGGCGGCTCAAGGGAGTCAAAAAAAGAATTTAATAGCCGTTATAAGGAAACTTTAAAGAGGGCAAATTCCGGCGATGTAGACGCTCAAGCAAAGCTTGGCTGCGAGTATTTTGAGGGCTATTTTCTGTATAGAAACTTCCGCAAGGCTCTAAGTTGGTGGCTTAAGGCTGCAAACAATAAAAGCGCTGCAAGTGCGAAAATTCCGCCCGCAAACTACTCTTCTTCGCAATACGCAGTCGGGCTTTGCTACTTGCTCGGATTAGGCACTGAAAAGGACGAAAAAATCGCCTTCAATTATTTCTTGAAAGCCGCTGAAAATGGCCTGCCGACCTTAGAACTTGCTCGCTGCTACATGGAGGCTTGGGGAACTCCAAAAGATGAAGTAAAAGCTCTCGAAGTTTTAAAAAAAATCCTAAACGGCGACGAGGCCTTGGCAAGGCGTGTCTTTAAAGCATTTAAAAGCGGAGAGCTAAAGAACGCCCCAGTAAAAAAGTATGAAAAGATTTTTAAGACTTACTCGGGAGACGGCAGCGCACACCCTCCGGATTAAATAAAACACGCCCAATTATCAGAGTAACTTCCTCTTTGCAAAATTAGCAATTAAATATATAGCCCATTCAAAAAGATCGAAACGCAACTCTAATTTTTAAAGAAGTCCTTATTTAAAATCGGCGTGAGCTTCTTGGGCTTGCTGGGTTTTTCAGACTCGCGAGGCTCCTCAACAATTCTCTGCGTCTTTTCGTACTTTGCAGACTGCCCCAGAAAACCCTCGTACTGTTTTTTGGGATTGTAAACATGTTGCAAGGCAAACGAATACATGTAAAGCTGCTTGCCCTTTAGAAAAAATTTATCTTCCTGGACATTCAGCAAGTAGAACATATGGTACGGAAACCAAAGCACGGAATTGCCCCTTACTATCCCCCTGTATGCCGGAGTTTCAATAAAGCCAGTCATCAAACTTAAAACAAGCTCCCCGTCAACTTCGCGAATGCGCGAGTAAGATATATTGTTGCGTCCGCTCGAGTTTACGACAGAAGCCATGCACGACAATCCCCCGTCCTCAGAGGGCTCGTAGGTTTGAGTAACTGAAAAGCTAGCGAGAGTCTTTCCCCCATTTGACGGCTCAAACAAATCCTGCTCTCCCTGCCAAGTGCCCAAATAGGCGATTAACGCACTTTTTACATTTAAAAAAATTAGAGGCGTCTCTTTAGATGCAATCTCTTGTTGCATTTTGATTGGCTCAAGGGACTGCGCATGCAAAGCGCATGCTAGGCAAAAAATAAATATGTAACGCAATAGCACAAACATAGCTACTTTATATCTATTGTGTCGTCATCGCGCCTTGAAGAATTTCTCTTAAAAAATTTTTCAGATTCAAACAGCGCAAAAATCCAAGATATTGCCTCTATTAAAAATCCGGCCCAAAGAGCTATCCAGAAAGATTTAAGATAAATTCCTGGAACTAGCGTAGAAGCCCATATTACAAGCGCATTTACCAAGATGACTCCCGCCCCCAATGTAAGCAATATAAATGGAAGCGTAAAAACTATAAGAAGAGGCCTTAGCAATAAATTTAAAAACCATATAACCAGCACCAAACCGACAAAGGAAAACGGATTGTTAAAAACTATGGACGGCACTGTAAGTTTCGCTATCAACAAAGCCATCGCGATTATGCCGCACCCCTTCCAGAATCCCAAATTGATGCGCCTGGAAATCTGAACGCGATACGTGGGGGTCTCGTCAAAATGTGGATTATTGTTTTCCATTTCTCATATCTTGTTTCAATCTCTTAAACATTGCAAGCCTTTCTGCAATTTGTTTTTCAGCTCCGTACTGCTTTGGCTCGTACAACGTCAGATTCTTTTCAAGGTAGTCTTGCCCGCTTATATTGTGCGGACAATTGTGACTGTATATGTAATCGGCACCGTTTCCCAATTTTCTATTTAAATTTGTGTGCGAATCCCTGAGATGTATGGGAACCTTCTGAACCTCGGCTTGAGATACTGCCGACTTTGCAGCAGCTAGAGCCAAAGTGGAAGAATTACTCTTGGGGGCTGTTGCCAAAAATATCGTAGCGTGGGCTAAGTTTAGCTCGCATTCCGGCAGCCCTACCCTCTCGCAAGCATCAAAAGCCGCATTCGCTATCAGAAGCCCCCTCGAGTCGGCAAGTCCTATGTCCTCGCTTGCAGCTATAACCAACCTGCGGGCTATAAAGCGCGGATCCTCGCCACCGGCCAGCATCTTTGCAAGCCAGTACATAGCCGCATCGGGGTCGCAACCCCTTATGCTCTTTATAAAGGCCGAGGCGGTGTCGTAGTGTTCGTCCTCGTCGGCATCGTAGCGAATTTGCCGCTCCTTGGCAAACATCTCTATGTCTCTCTCCGACAATGTAGCCCCGCCCCCAAGAGCGAGAACTATTGTCTCAAGCGCATTTAGCGCCCTGCGCATATCGCCGTCGCAAATCTCTGCAAGCGACTTTAAAAGAGCCTTGTCTGCCTTAATCTTGAAATTGCCAAGCCCGCGCTCCTCGTCATTTAAAGCCTTAAACAAAACTTCCGCTATGGAATCTGCCGACAGCGGCTCAAGCTTAAAAAGGTGGCTGCGCGACAAAAGAGGCGCGTTTATGTAAAAACCGGGATTGTGCGTAGTTGCACCTATCAGACGCACATTGCCGTCTTCAACATCGGGCAAGAGCAGATCTTGCTGGGCCTTGTTGAAGCGATGTATCTCATCTATAAAGAGAATAGTCCTCTCATTTTTTAAGTAGCGAGCCATGCGAAGCTGGTCGCGCAACTCCGCTACGTTTGAAAGAACCGCGTTTATCTTTACAAACCTGCTCTTAGTCTCGTTTGCTATGACGCCGGCCAGAGTTGTCTTGCCGCAGCCGGGAGGTCCGTAGAACAAGAGAGAGCCAAAGTTGTTGCTCTTTATTAGCCTGGGCAAGAGGCAGTCCTTGGACAGCAAATATTCGTGCCCAACTATCTCCGAAAGGTTGCGCGGACGCATTCTGACTGCGAGGGGAGCCGTCGCCGAAAAATCCTGAGAGACTCCGCCCGACTTTTGCTCCCCCTTATTGTGGGGCAAATCAAATAAATCGTCCATATCTTCAATTCTCAAAAATTAAACGGCACTTTCAAGCGCTAATTTAAGCATATAGAAGAAACTGCCACTTCAAAAAAAAAGGCAGCATGCGCCGCCCTTAAAAAACTCAACGTTAAAAAAACTACTTTGAAATGTACAATATGCTGCAAGAATCGCCGCTAGATACATACGAGTTGGCAACCCCAATAGAAGCGGAATCGAACGCGGGAATCTCCGGCGCGTGCTGCTGTTGGGCGTTATACTGACTCATGCGAGACTCAGAAAGCCTAAACAAGACAACGCACATAATCATGAAGGCCGCGACAAGCGACCACTCAACCGCCGCCTTCCTGTAAGTTCTGCGCGCGTACGAGACCACGGGCAAAGCTTGCAAGCGCACGTCCGACTTCCCGAACATGCGGCAAGTTGCCAAGTGCAGTCTGCACGCCTGCCTAAAAACTACCTGCGCTCTCAAATCGCTCTGGACAATATCAGCTAGAAGCTCAAGCTCGTCTTTAGAAGAAACTCCGTCGAGATACAGACTCACCAACTCCGCAAACCTCTCCTGCGAAACTTCAAAGCCCCTGCGGCTTACGTACGTTATCTTAGAATTGATTTGCGCCTCTTGCATAGCTTTAACTCATTTTTGCAATGGCCTCTCTCAGTTGCTCGCGGGCCCTGGAAAGCCTGCTTTTTACAGTTCCAACTGTGAGATTTAGCTCTTTTGCAATCTGCTCGTAAGACATATCTTTCTCGGAGCGCATTCTGAGAATCTGGGCGTATTTATCGTCCAAAGACGCAATCGCCTTCGGCAGCAAATCCGAAAATTCGCTCGTAAGCGCACTGTCCGCCGGAGTGGGATTGGAACAGGGCAAAACGTCTGCGAATGTCGAATCGCTCCCTTCGCTCATCTGCGCGTCGAGAGACATGCTCTCGCCTCTTTTTCTGCGCCACCAATACCAGTACTTATTGCGCGCAAGGTTCGTCGCGATGCGGTGCAACCACGTTGATGTCGAGCATTCCCCCCTGAAGGAATTCACGCCGTTTCTGGCGCGGACAAACGTATCTTGCGTTACCTCCTCAGCATCTTCTCTATTCTTAAGGAGCCCATACGCACGCGAGAAAACCTTATCCCAGTTTTCGCGAACAAGATCCGTAAAGGCGGCGTTATCACCGTCTTTTAGCCTCTGAAGCAAGTCATCGGCCTTCATTGTCTTCTCTAAGTTTGACATACCTAACATTCCTATGTTCAGTATGGACAAAGCTGGCTCAAAAAAGTTTCAAAAAAAAATAAAATAATTAGAGAGCTTTAGTATTGAAATTGCGCGAAAAATATCTAGTATCTAATTTTACAAACAAATCTATATATGATGTTTCTATTTGGCAACAAAAAAAAGAAGGACCATTTGGTAGTGGCGGACCTCTCCAATTCGGAGATTAAAGACTTTACAAACTTCCCTGTTGGGATTGACGAAAACGGCGATTTTGATACGGATTTGCAAGCTCAAATCGAGATTAAGCCCACTAAGGGCGAAGATATGTTAATCTCGCCGAGCGAGTCCTGCTCGCTAGATGCTATTTTAAATTCGGCAAAACTAACACAAGATACTGAACTTTCGCAAGTTAATACACTTCAGATAGGCAGGAAGCTCTATGTTCTATTCTGCGGAAGCGGCGCACTAGAAAACGCAAAGAAGATAGATTTTTCCAAGTGGTTGATATTCAGCACCGAAAGCGGTATGGTTGAGGACGAGGTTGCCTTTGACAGAATCCAGAGCGCCGTTGAGCGCCGTGGCCTTACCGGCAACGGCCTGGCAATATGCCCCAAAGGCTGCC
>URYY01000138.1 GCA_900552245.1 uncultured Opitutales bacterium
CCGCATTGTCTACGGCCTCTCCCGTTACGTTAAAAATTCTTCCCAAAACCTTGTCGCCAACCGGAACGGTAATTGGAGACCCCGTGTTCTCTACTTCAACGCCCCTCTTTAAGCCCTCGGTCGAACCCATTGCAACGCAACGGACGACTCCGTCGCCCATATGCTGCTGAATTTCAAGCACAACCTGCTTTTTCTGGTTCTCAGCCTCTATGTTTGCCTTTAGCGCCGTGTAAATTTCGGGCAGATCCTCGCCCTCAAACTTTACGTCAACAACCGCGCCCAAGACCTGAGTCACTATGCCGATTTTATTATCCATAAATTTCACCTTCCTATTCCTGAGAAGTCGCCGCAGCCGCAGCCGCAATCTCCGTAATTTCAGTCGTAATCGCCGCCTGGCGGGCCTTGTTGTATTCGAGAGTCAGAGCCTGCATCAGGTTTTCCGCATTGTCGCTTGCGCTCTTCATTGCAACCATTCTAGCAGACTGCTCCGAAGCCTTTGCATCGAGCGCCATGTGGTAAATGACATTCTTTATGTAGTAGGCCGGCAGCTCCCTAATTAGCTCGTTTACCGAGGGCTCAAATTGGAATTCCCTAGTCTCTTTCGCCCTCTCTGCAAGCTCAGCCTTGTACTTTACCCTCATTTTATCCACAAACGCCCTCACGTTTTCTATGGGCACTACAGTCACCACTTCCGGCTCTTGCTTTATCGTGTTTATGAAAACGGGATAGAGCACCTCGACGGTCCTAACCTTATTCTTCACAAAGCAATCCATAGCAAATTCCACTATGGTGCGAATTTCATTAAAGGAGACATTGTCCGTAATCTTAAATTGAGCCAAGAGCTTGCGCCCCGTGGAGCTTATAAACTTCGCGGCCTTTGCGCCCACTGCAATAAATTCGCAATCGTCGCCCAAAGTCATAATCTTTTTGAAGAGATTTGTATTCAGAGCTCCGCACAAACCCTTGTCGGTCGAAAAGACTATAATTAGCCTCGGCAGAGATTCGTCGCGCGCCAAGAAGTACTCGCCAAACTTCTCCTCCAACTTAGGGTCTAGTATGTCTATTAAATCCATCAAAAGCAAGGTGTAGTCGCGCCCTGACTGCGCCATATTTTGCGCGCGCTTCATCTTTGAAGCCGCAACAAGCTGCATGGCTCGGGTTATCTGCCCCGTGCTTTTCACAGCCTTAATTCGGCTGCGTATCTCGCGCATACCTTTCACTTTTATTCCTTACTTAAAAGATTTTGACCATTCCTCACAGGCCGATTTTAACTGCCCCTCGAGCTTCTCGTCTAGAGCCTTCTTTGAGGAGATGTCTCTGAGTAGATTTGCAAAGCGCGCTTGGAAGTAGTCGCGCATATGCTCCACAGCCTCGCGGACGCGCTTTACGGGCACTTTTGCAAAGAACTTGTTTTTAAACGCAAATAAAATCACAACTTCCATGGGCGCCGAAAGCGGAGAATTGTTGTTTTGCTTTAACACCTCCACAAGCCTGTCGCCATTTGCGATTATCTCCTTAGTTCTCGCGTCCAAATCCGAACCAAACTGGGCAAAGGCCGCCAATTCCTTGTACTGAGAATAATCGCCTTTCAAACCGCCGGACACCTGCTTTAGAGCCTTAATCTGCGCCGCCGAACCAACGCGCGATACTGAAACACCTATCGCAATAGAGGGCCTTACACCCTGGTTAAACAGGTCTGTCTCCAAGAATATCTGGCCGTCTGTAATTGAAATTACGTTCGTTGGAATGTATGCGGATATATCGCCCGCCTGAGTTTCGATTATGGGCAGCGCCGTAAGCGAGCCGTTTCCATTCTCCTCATTTAAGCGAGCAGAGCGCTCCAAGAGGCGCGAATGCAAGTAAAAGACATCTCCCGGATAAGCCTCGCGGCCCGACGGGCGCTTCAAAACTAGCGATATTTGCCTGTATGCCGCCGCATGCTTTGAAAGGTCGTCGTAAACTATGAGCGCGTCCATTCCGTTATCCATAAACCACTCGCCCATGGCGCAACCTGCATACGGCGCTATATAGACGTCGGAGGCGTTCTCCGCCGCCGAAGCTGCAACAATTATCGTGTACTTTAGCGCGTCCTTCTCCTCCAATAGCTGGACTATGCGGGCAATCTTTGCGTTCTTCTGCCCGACAGCCACATAAATTGAATATACGGGCCTAAAGTTTTCATCGCCGCTTGCCTTGCCCTCGTCGTTTATGCGGGCCTGATTTATTATGGCGTCTATTGCGATTGAAGTTTTGCCCGTGCCGCGGTCGCCTATTATTAGCTCTCTTTGGCCTCTGCCTATGGGTAGGAGCGCATCAACCGCCAAAATGCCCGTCTGCAGGGGCTGATCGACACTCTTGCGGGGCAATATGCCGGGCGCTATCTTTTCAACCGGATAAGTCTGGGTAAATTCGATTTTCCCCTTGCCGTCTATGGGCTGGCCCAGAACATTCACAACTCTGCCCAAAAGCCCCATTCCAACCGGAACGCTCAAGAGCTTGCCAGTGGTGTGCGCCTGCTGGTTTTCCTTAATTTTAGATGCGTCTCCAAGCAAAATGCAAGATACCTCGTCCTCGGCAAGATTCAAAGCTATGCCGTAAACTCCGCCCTCAAAGGCAATCATCTCGTTGTACATAGCGTCGCTTAGGCCGTTTACGCGCGCGACGTTGTCTGCGACCGACACGATGGTTCCGACATTGGACTTGCGCGTGTTGCTTTCGATTTGCCTTATCTGCGATTCTATCTCTTTTAGTATTTCATTCATCTTGTCACATTCCAAATTCTATGCGCCCAGCGTCTCAGCCAAGTCGCGCAATTTCTGTTTGACGGAGTTTTCCCAGAGGCTATCGCCAATTCTTACGCGAACGCCCGCAATCAGCTCCGGATTTTCCGCAAAATCAACCCTAGCTCTGGAATTTTTCGACTTTACAAAAGCCTCAAGCAAACTCTTGGACTCAGCGCTCAAAGCGCCTGCGCTCTCAACTAAGGCGCAATCCCTCTCAATTTTCGACTCAAGATACCTCTCCAGCAGCCGCAAAATTTTCAGAGACTTTTCTTGAGCAAAATTTTGGGACACGTACTCGCAAACCGCCGAAACCCTCTCCGGCTCAACACTTCCGTCGGCTCCCTCACAGAGCCGCGCCATAACATGCGCCCAATTTTTCGCCCTCATAATTTACATTTCTTTTAATTTTGATACCGCCGAATCGGCAATCTTTGATTTAAGCTCCGGAGTTATAGAGTCCGCAAAGACAGCCTCCGCCGTCTTTACGACAAGGGCCGCAATCTCGCCCTTTAGTTCGTCCTTCATCTTGAGCCTGTCGTTTTCTATATCGAGCCTAGCCCTCTCGGCTATTTCGGAAGCCTTTTTTGAAGCTTCTTGCGCCGCGTTTTCAATCATAGCCTTCGCGTCGTCCTTGGTCTTGGCTATTATTGAAGCTGCTTCAGTTGCCGCTGCCGATATTTTGCGCGTGCATTCCCTCTCGCAAGCCTGAAGCTTCTCGCGAGCCGCCTCGGCGTCAGCCAAGCCCTGCTCGATTTTCACCCTGCGCTCGTCGGCGGCCTTCGAAACGGGTCTGAACACAAAGCGGTAAAGTATCAGCGCAAGCAATGTAAACATTATTGCCTGCGATAAGAGCATATCCCACTCTATCCCAAACTTCTGAAAGAAGGACAGCGACTCCGCGCCCGATGCCATAATAAAGCTCATGCCCGAATCCACAGCCTGTTACTACGCAAGAAAGATTACGTAAAAGGCTACCGCCTCCGCAAGAGCCATACCGAGAATCGCCTGCACGAGTATCTTTGAGGAAGCCTCCGGATTGCGCCCAACGGCCTCCACAGCTTTCATACCAACCAAGCCTACGCCCAAGGCCGCGCCCATGCAACCCAAACCTACGGCTACGCTACCGCTTATTGATGTACTCGCTATTTCTGCTAATATATTTATCATAGTTGTATCCTTTTAAGTTAAATTTTCTCTTTCTGTTCTATTTCGGGGTGCCCCTCGTCATGGTTTGTTATAAGCCCTATGTAAATCGCCGTAAGAAGCGTAAACACAAAGGCCTGCACAAAGGCCACCAAGAGCTCCAAAAAGTAAAACGGCAGCGGCAAAATCCAAGTTACAAACTGCAAAATACCGCCGCTCCAAGCCAAGTGGTGCATCTGGCTTAGCAGAGTTTCACCGCCAAAGACATTGCCGAAAAGTCGCAATGAAAGCGACAGGGGGCGTATGCACACCGATATCACCTCTATTATTCCCAACGCAAAAAATATCGGGAACAGAAAATAGTACAAAAACTTGGGCATCTCGCTCTTGTCCGCCTTATTGCCGAACCAATCCTTAAGCAAGGCCCCGAACCCGGCGTACTTGCCGACAAAGTAAAAGAACAGGGCAAATGAAATTAGAGCCAGCGCAAAAGTCATATTCATATCTGTGTGCGCAGGCCTTATAAACGGAATAAAGCGCGTCGCGACAGCCTCGCCAGCCTCGTTTTTGGAAATTGAAAAGCCCGCGTCCTCGTAAGCCTTGCTGTCTTGCTGCGAAACCTGCGCGCACTCCTCTATACCAATGCTGCCGACACCCGGAAGCATTCCGCTTAAATTCATCGCCAAGATAAAAGTAAATAGAGTGAGCAAATACGGAGCGGCCCCCCTGTAAGTCTTCTTGCCCATTACTGGCTCAAGTATCGAACCCAAGGAATCTATTATAGTTTCAAAGACTAACTGCCCCTTGCCCGGAACCAATTTTGCCCCGCCTCTCAAAAGCAAAAACCGCAGGATAAGCGCTATAACCACGCAGCAGACGGCAGTTGTGAGCATTGAGTTTGTAACGGGCAGCCCGCAAAACTCAAACATGACTTCCGGGCGCATTGATTCAGACGCGAAACCGGAATTTGCGAAAGCCGCAAACAAAAGAAAACTCACAAGAACTTTGACTCTGAAAAACATAACAAAAATCCCGATTTGCCGCAAACAAATATTCAACGATTAGGATACTATTTCACGCATTTGTCAAATAAATTTAACGCAAGCTAACTCTTTCGAATTCAGACACTATTTTCTAAAATCGCAAATTTTTGCAAAAAAAAGGCCGGTTGGTAACACACCAACCGACCTTCAAAATCAATTAAGCCGAACCGCGCTTTACAGCCTGCCTACTCTGCTTAAAGACCAACTTGCCGCCGCTTTCCGAGACCTTAACAACTG
>URYY01000139.1 GCA_900552245.1 uncultured Opitutales bacterium
GGCGCTGGGGGAGCGCCTTGCGAAGCATCTAAAGACTGGAACCATTGCGCTTGTCGGAGACTTGGGGGCGGGTAAGACCACTTTTGCAAAGGGGCTTGCCAAGGGCCTAGGAGTAAGTGAGCCGGTGAAGAGCCCCTCGTACAATGTGTGTCTGACTTACAAGGGCGGGCTTTCAAATTTCGCGCATGTTGACGCCTACAGGTTAAAGTCGCCGGCCGATTTCGATGCACTTTTGCTGGACGAAATTTTGCCTGAGCCGCGCCTAGTCTGCGTTGAATGGCCTCAGATTGTTGCGGAGGCCTTGGATAGAGACGCAGTTTGGATTGAAATTTCATCTAGGGCAGAGTCCCCAAACATCAGGCTTTTCAGACTGCTAACTTGCAAGCAGTAAGAGCCTTGCGCAAGTATTGCGCAGCTTTTGCAGCCGGCTATTTTAGCATTTTCCCAAAAAGTCCGCTTTTTTTGTTGCGAAAGCCGCTTTTTGTGCTACCTTTACTGAGATTTTTTTATCCTTAATATTTGTTTTTATTATGCCAAGACGCGAGGATTTACAAACAATACTTATAATTGGTTCGGGCCCAATAGTTATAGGCCAGGCCTGTGAATTTGACTATTCTGGAACGCAAGCTTGCAAGGCTCTCAAGGAGGAGGGGTACAAGGTTGTTCTTGTAAATTCAAACCCGGCGACGATTATGACGGACCCGGATTTTGCGGATGTAACTTACATAGAGCCGCTCACACCGGAAATACTGGAAAAGATTATAGCTAAGGAGCGTCCCGACGCACTGCTACCGACGCTTGGCGGACAGACGGGTTTAAACTTGTCGCTGGAGCTTGCAAAGAGGGGAATACTTGAAAAGTACGGTGTTGAGCTTATCGGCGCAAAGCAGGAGGCGATAGAAAAGGGCGAGGACCGCCAGAAATTCCGCGAGGCAATGATAAAGATTGGCCTTGATATTCCTCAGAGCCAAGTGGTGCACGACCTGCCAACGGCGCTTGAATGGGCGGATAAATACAATCATTTCCCACTAATTATAAGACCCAGCTACACTCTGGGCGGAACCGGAGGCGGCATAGCCTATAACCGCGAGGAATTTGAAAATATGGTGGCTTTCGGCCTTAGCGCCTCGCCTATAAACGAGGTTCTAATAGAGGAGTGCCTGCTCGGTTGGAAGGAATTTGAAATGGAGGTTATGCGCGACAACAAGGACCAGTGCGTGGTAATCTGCTCCATTGAAAATCTCGACCCCATGGGAGTTCACACTGGCGACTCAATAACGGTTGCGCCAGCCCTTACTTTGACCGACAAGGAGTATCAGCTGATGCGCGATGCAAGCTTTGCTGTCATTCGCGAAATAGGTGTCGAGACGGGAGGGTCAAACATACAGTTTGCAGTGAACCCGGAAAACGGTAGAATGGTCGTAATAGAGATGAATCCGCGAGTATCGCGCTCCTCGGCATTGGCCTCGAAGGCGACTGGCTTTCCCATTGCAAAAATCGCTGCAAAGCTCGCGGTGGGCTACTCTCTGGACGAGCTTAAAAACGACATTACCCGCGAGACTCCCGCAAGCTTTGAGCCCACTATCGACTATGTAGTAACAAAAATTCCAAGATTTACCTTTGAGAAATTTGTCGGCAGCGACAATACCCTCACAAGCTCAATGAAGAGCGTTGGCGAGGCGATGGCTATAGGCCGCTCTTTCAAAGAGTCTCTGCAAAAGGCCTTGCGCTCGCTCGAAATCGGCGTAAGGGGGCTAGGCGGCGGCGGAAAATTCGGCGACAATCAAAAGAGGGATTTGTCGGCTATACGCAAGGGCTTGGTGCGCCCGACTGCCGAGCGCATATTCTACATAAGATACGCGATACTTGCGGGCTTAAGTGACGAGGAAATCTTTGAATTTACAAAAGTTGACCGCTGGTTTTTGCGCCAGATTCGCGAGATAGTTGAGCTTGAGTTGGAGCTTGCGGACGCGGGGCTCTTGAACTTGTCTAAGGAGCTTTTAATGCGCGCAAAGCAGTCGGGCTTTACCGATTTGCAGCTGGCAACAATATTAAATACGAAAATCCGCAACATAAAGCAACTCAGGGAGCAGTACGGCATCAATACAGTCTTTAGGCTCGTTGATACTTGCGCTGCGGAGTTTGAGGCCTACACGCCCTACTACTATTCGACTTACGGCGTGGAAAATGAACTCAAGCCCTCTACAAAAAAGAAGATAATGATTATAGGCGGTGGACCCAACCGCATAGGCCAGGGCATAGAGTTCGACTATTGCTGCGTGCACGCATCTTTTGCGCTTCGCGAGGCGGGCTATGAGACTCTGATGATAAATTCAAACCCCGAGACTGTCTCGACCGACTACGACACCTCCGACAGGCTCTTCTTTGAGCCGCTTACGCTCGAGGACGTTCTGGAAGTTTACAAGCAGGAGAAGTGCGACGGGGCTATAGTTCAGTTCGGCGGTCAGACACCGCTAAATTTGGCTAGCGAACTAAAGGCAAACGGAGTAAATATCATCGGAACTTCTCCGGAATCAATAGACGCTGCCGAGGATAGAGAGATATTTAAAAAGATACTGGATAAACTGCACTTAAAGCAGCCTGTAAACGCCACGGCTACAAGTCCAGAGCAGGCCTACGAGTTGGCGGGGCAGATAGGCTTTCCAATTTTGCTAAGGCCGAGTTTCGTACTGGGCGGCAGAGGCATGTTCATTGTCTATGAAATGGAGGACATGAAGAAGGTTATACGCGACGCCTTTGACGCAGCCCCGGGCAAGCCTGTGTTGCTGGATAAGTTCTTGGAGGACGCCATTGAACTTGACGTCGATGCGATAAGCGATGGCGAGACCACTGTAATAGGCGCAATGCTGGAGCACATTGAGTATGCCGGAGTGCACTCGGGAGACGCCGCAATGGTTTTGCCTCCGCACACATTGCAGGAAAATATTTTAAACGAAGTGCGCGAAGCCACGTACGCACTTGCGCGAGAGCTTAAGGTTATAGGCCTTATGAACATACAGTTTGCAATTAAAAAGGGCGAGTTGTATCTCTTGGAGGTAAATCCGAGGGCCTCTAGAACAGTTCCTTTCGTTTCAAAGGCAATCGGAGTGCCGCTTGCAAAGATAGCAGCGCGAGTGATGGCGGGCGAAAAGCTCAAGGATTTGGGCTTCACAAAGCAGGTTATACCGACTTACAAGGCGGTTAAAGAGAGCGTGTTCCCCTTTGTTAGATTCTTGGGTGCGCCAATCGTGCTTACGCCTGAAATGCGCTCAACAGGCGAAGTTATGGGCATTGATAAGGACTTGGGCATGGCTTTTGCAAAGAGTCAAATCGCAGCTCAACCCGGTTTGCCAACGAGCGGAAATGTGTTCCTTTCGGTAAAGGACCACGATAAGGAGGCGGCGGCTGAGCTTGCAAAGGCCTTCCACGATATGGGCTTCAACATTTTCTCAACAGCCGGAACTGCAAATTTCCTATCTGAGCGCGGCATACCGGTTACAAAGACTTACAAGCTAAGCGAAGGCGCGCGCCCGAACGTGGTTGACATGGTAAAAAATGGGCAGATTCAACTCATAATAAACACGCCGTCCGGAATGGCTCCGCGACTTGACGAAAATAGAATCCGCGAAGAGGCGCTATTGAGAAAAGTTTGCATCATCACTACCATAATGGGAGCGTACGCCGCAATTCAGGGCATAAAGGCCCTGCGTTCAAGCGATCTTACGGTTCAGTCCATACAGGAGTTAAATTCAACCTTAAAGCGCGAAAAAATTTACCACATATAAATGTCAAAGAGAACCTTTCAGAGGGTAATAGAGGCCATTTTAAAAGACGACAATAGGTACGCCGTTGGCGCGTATGTCTTTGTCAGAATGGGGCTAGACTACACGGTGAAAGAGTTTGGCAAAGATTCTCAGGGCGCGGGAGCCTCGCACGTTACGGCTGCCCAGCTTTTGGAGGGCTTGCGCAAATTCGGGCTCGAAACCTTTGGCCCAATGATGTCGGTTCTCTTGAAAGAGTGGAACGTAAAGAGCTGTTCCGATTTTGGGCAGATAGTTTTTAATATGATTAAAGTTGGCGAAATGAGCAAAACTCAGGAGGATAAAATCGAAGACTTCGACGGAGTCTACGATTTTTACGACGCCTTTGAGCGCCCATTTCTGCCTAAGAGCAAAGGCGGTATATGAAGCAGGGTCTCTTAATAGAGGATTTAGTCGTAGAAGTCGCCGGCAAGAGAGTTGTCGACGGGTTTAGTTTGCATGTTCCAAAGGGCGAAGTCCACGCCATAATGGGGCCAAACGGAACCGGCAAGAGCACGCTTTCAAAGGCTTTAGCCGGGAATCCGGAATACAAGATTCTATCGGGCAGGGCCTATTTGGACGGAGTTGACATAGTCGGGAAAAATCCCGAGGACATTTCTAGGGAGGGCTTGTTTTTAGCTTTTCAGTATCCTGTTGAAATCCCCGGGGTAAGCATAGCAAACTTTATAAGGGCTTGTCTCAATGCCCGCTTGCCCGAGGGCGAGGAGATTAGCGCGCCAGAGTATTACAAAAAGCTGTACGCCAAGATGGCTGAGCTTGGAATGGACAGGTCTTTTTCATCGCGCTCAGTAAACGTAGGGTTTTCCGGAGGCGAAAAGAAGCGCTGCGACATACTGCAGATGCTTATGTTAAATCCGAAAATCGCAATATTGGACGAGACTGACAGCGGCCTTGACATAGACGCTCTGAAGGTCGTATCCGAGGGTGTGAACGCAGCTAGAAGCCCCGATTTGGGAATTCTTATAATTACCCATTACCAGCGCTTGCTAGATCACATACGCCCGGACAAAGTGCACGTTATGTACGGCGGAAAGATAGTTCAAACAGGCGGCCCGGAGTTCGCATTGGAGCTTGAAAAGGAGGGCTACGAACGCTTTAAGTCGCTATGAGCAGAGAAAATTTAAACGTAGGTATCGATAGAAGCGCGGGCGATTTTAGCTTCGCGGAAGACTACGCCTACGATGCCGGCGTGGGATTGAGCGAGGAGACTGTCAGGTACATATCAAAGGTCAAGGGCGAGGACGAGTGGATATTGAATTTCAGATTGAAGGCTCTGAAAAAGTTTTTTGAGAAACCAAACCCCACAAACTGGGCCACAAAGCGGCTCGACGAGTTGGACTTTTCAAAAATCCGCTACTACCTTGCAAAGGGTGCAAAAAAGG
>URYY01000140.1 GCA_900552245.1 uncultured Opitutales bacterium
AGGTTGCCCTCATCGACGTACCTGCGGCTCACAAAGCCGGATATGGGCGATACTATCGTAGTAAATTCCAAATTCAATGCCGCCTCCTTTAGCTTTGCCTTTGCGCTCAACAATGCAGCATTTGCAGATAGAACCTCGCACTTGCGCGTCTCTAAAACTTCGACGGATATGGCGTTTGTCTTTATTAGCTCTTCCGCTCTCTTCAGATTGCTCTCGGCTAGCGTTATGCGCGCCTCGCACTCTTTGACGGCGGCCTCGCACTCCCTAACCACGGCTTCAAATGGCCGCGGATCTATCAAAAACAGAGTTTGCCCCGCCTTGACGTACTCGCCGTCTTCAAAGCAGATCTTTTCCAAATATCCGCTCACTCTAGCACGTATTTCGACGGACTTTTCACCCCTCAGTTTTGCGGTGAACATATCCCAGACCTCAACCTTGCGCTTTTCAGGTTTTGCCACCTCCACTGAAGGCGCCGCGTTTGATTTCGCCCCCTGTGCCGAATCGTCTTTGCACCCTGCAAATGCGAATGCCATTGCCAGAAGTGCTAGTTGTATTACAATGCGTCTCGATTTTTTCATCATATAATAACCTTGCAATTTTAAATGTCTAAGGGCTTAGCCCAAAATTTTGTCCAGAATTGTGGATACTGTTTTGCCGAAAGTTTCGACATCGCTATCGTCGAGTTTTGATTTCCCCGACGTTCGCAAATAGGCCTCTTTGCAGGAACACAGCGCCCCGTTTAAGACTATTAGGGAAAATATTAGGCAATCTAGAAGCGAATCCTCAAGCTCCTGCTTCATGGCAAATTTTAAAAGCCGCCTGAACTTGAAAAACATTGGCTTGTAGCCATTTTCGTAAACTATGTCGAACACCTTTGTGGGCGAGCTTTCCTCGCGCTGTATTATTCTAAAGAAATTCGTAAAGTCGGGATTCGTGTAAAGGTGGTGATGGAAAATCATAAACTTCTTTGCCAGCTCTCTTGCTCCGGATTTTGTCGCTTCAGGAGAATCTAGGTAGGCGTCTATTTCGTCGTATATCACCTGATACTCCTCCGTCAGCTTTTCCACCACAAGCTGCATTACTTTTGCGTACATCTCCAACTTCCCGCCAAAGTGGTAGCTTATTGCAGCGTGGTTTACCTTTGCCTTGCGCGCTATCTCGCGCGTGCGGGCGCCCGAAACCGAGCGCTCTGCAAATTCCTCGAGAGCTGCGCACACTATGGCTCTCTTGGTCTCAGCTACGCACTGAGGCTTTTGCAAAAGTGAAGTGTCTATAGAAACAATATCGCTCATTACAGCTAAGCGCTCGGGCTAAAATTAGTAAACCGTATAAGGAAAATGAATTTGCCCGCAAGGTCAACAATAATATCTTAAAAAACACTTACTTATGCGTTCAAATCAGGCCGAATTTAAATAGTTAAGTTCGCTAGAACTCCTCAATATTTTAGTAGCAAAGTTGAGGGGCACTGTGTCATTTAACATTTTAAAACGCGGAGATTTTTAAATTGTATTTCCAATGCGGGAAAAGTTTACTGAGCCTCTCAATCCCTAGCGTAACTATTTTTCAGGACTTACTTTGAATTTGATACAAGCTGCCACAGCGCGGGGTAGCTCTCTTTTGCATTTGGAAGTCGCTTGTGTTTTAAGAGGTACTGCCTTTGAACTTTGTCTAAATTTTTTATCCACATTTCAGCCCGCCACACGTGCAGGTTTTCGGGCTTAAAATCCCTGTTTTTTAATCTAAATTCCGAAGTTTCGGCAAGCTTTAGGCGAAGGCTGTCGGCGGAGAGCTTTTCGGAATCTATCAAAATTGCGTAGCGCGCAAGCTCGTCCGCGTTGGGAGGGCGCTTGAGCATCTCTTTAAAGGCGGTGTCTATAACTCCCATGGCCTCGCTTGCGCCGTATTGGTACATTCTAAAGCCCTCGCCGCCATCGCGCCTGTCGCCAAAGTTGCAGGCCAATAGGTGAACCATGTTTAGCCGGCTAGTTTCAAAATCATCTTGCAAATCGCAATTTTTTACCGTCTTTTTATCGTATAAAAATGCGGCGGGATAGGCGGTTCTAACGTGGTGCATGCCATCGCCCGCCCGCGAGTAAAATGCGCTCGATTTGTTCCCTTTAACCGTAAAATTCTCAACGCCGTGAAGGGCAATGCCGTAGCCCGCGCAAGCGCCCCTTATTTCGTTATTTAAGACGCTTCCGCCATATACGATTCTGCCCGAGCGCCCAGCATTTTCGCCGGGGCCCCAGATGTGTTTGCCTATGGGAAAAGCTATGTGTATGCGCGCACCCTTTGCGTCGGCAAGGTTATTTTTTACTTCGACATCTGTGTAGTCGAAGCGCTTTGAGCCTTTAGGGTTTTCGTAATAAGCTGTGGTATCGACCATATTTACCGCCCCCAAACTCTCGCGGGAAATCGCCGCCACAACATTGTCGAAAACTTTTGAACCCGGGGCGCAGAATACGACGACGCCAACGTCGGTTGCGTCTATTATTAAGTTATTCCAAACTTTCGACTTTGCCGCCGCAAGTGATACTCCGTCGCCCCACGGAAAGGGCTTGTCGACTTCCGATGCCCCCGAGCCCCTGCAGTCCACGCCAGAGCCGAACATGAATGTACCCGTAATTTCAATCCCTTCCGCCGGCTCAAAAACATGCAAAAACGACCAGCCCCTGCCGTTTATGAAGGCGCAATTTCTCACCTTTTGAAAGTTTCCCTTGCGCCCACCAGCCTGGACTAGAGACTCTCGCTTTTCGGGGTTTCGCGGCGCGTAGCGGTTGCCGTCAAATAGGATATTTTCAATCTCAGCTCCCTCTATTCCGCCCATGTCGAGTATGCGCGCAGAGTCTTGCGCCACGAGCTTTAGTCGGGCGTAGTCGCCGATGGTTTTGGCATTTTGAGTTGAGATTTTTTGCCCCGTCTTACGCATTCTCAGGGGCTTTTTTATCTCGTAAACTTCGCCCGCTTTTAATTCCAAATCTTCGCCCGAATCTAGTATGGCCTGCAAGTCGTCGCCGACTTTGGCAAGGCGGGCTATAGAACAAGGCGGTAGAATAAGGACAGAAAAAACTGAAATGACTGCGAGCCTTAGAGCAAAAAAAATCGGGACCTTTTTCATAATCCCGATTCTGCGAGATTTTAAATTGCTGTAAAGAAAATTAGTTAAGTGTATGTAAGCTTTGCCTCATTAATTTGTTTGGTAGCTTTACTTTATCTGCGGCGTTGCGCACTTCTTTTAAAGCCTGATAGGCAAAGCGCAATCAGTGCTAGGCATAGCGCGCAAGTCGAGGGTTCCGGTATTGGAGCGTAGTTTATGACCCCAACTGCCTGTATGTCGCTTCCGGGGCTACCGTAAGAGCCGGTCGGGTCGTATATCGGGTGCCCCGCGCTATCCACAATAGTTCCGTCTCCCACAATGTCTATTAAGCGCACGTAGTTTATCTCTTCTAAATCCAAGTATGTGTACATTTCAAGCAGATGCTGGGTGTACTCCACAGAGAATGCACTTTCGCTCTGATGAGTATTGAGAGCGTAGTTATAGGCAAACACAAGCTCCTGTAAATCAAAGCCGTGGCCATATTCAACCGAGTATTTTGACGCCAAATTGTAGATTAGCTGCGGGTAGTTGTAGTTGTCGTATTCCCCCATGGAAGTTTCACCCAGATAGAAGTTCGGGAAGCGCACAAAGTGAGTGCCATCTGTGGAAACCTCTACAAAGCTAAGTTCGAGGGCCGAGTCGTTAAAGCTGTTTTCAAAAACAGCAAAATCCGCGCCTTCGCCATTGGCTATAGCTTGGCCAAATGTGAATGTGATTTGCCCGCCCTCGCCGAGGCAAACTACGTCAAATACGCTGCCCGTGGCGGGGCCTAGAGCCTTTTCCGGAGTTTTCCAGTTGTCGTCAACGGGCTTGCCCTGCGTGCCGTAAACTAAATCCTTATAACCCGTCGCCCAGCCCTTGAAGTCTGAACTTGACATGTGTATGGCTTGGCTTCCCTCTTGCCCCGCGGCGGGACCGTAGGAAATTATATTGCCAGAGCCGTCTGTTTTGTACGACTCGCCATTTTGAGGCACATAGGTCGTTGCCGAGAGCGCCCCGTAGCAGAGAATAGTAAGTAGTGTGAAAAGTTCGATTTTCATAAGCTTAGAACTTCTTGTTTTAGATTTACAGTTTTAAATTTATTCCAATTTTAAACGTGCGCCCGGCGTTTGGATAGTAGCCGCTGCCCTTGTAGGCGAATGCGGCGTAGTTCTCGTCGGTGATATTTTCAATAGCGCCAAAAATGAAGAAGTGCTCGCAGGGTTCTATGTTTACCTGAACATCGAGCGTGCAATAGGAGGGAATGCGCCTTGAAGTGTTTTCAAAGTCGTTGCCCATAGTCTGGCTTGAGAAGAAGTTAACGCGCCCGAGTATCGTGACATACTCTACGGGCTTTGCGCTAATTGTCGCCGAGACGTTGAAGGGCGCAACCAAGGGAACGGAGTTGCCGCTAAATTTGCCGCTTGCAAATTGCGCGTCAACTAGAGTCGCCGCTAGCGACGCTCCCCAGTATTTAGACTCATACGAGGCGTCGAAATCCAAACCGTAGCGTATGGTGGGCGAGAGGTTAACGTTCTTTTTTAAGACGTCGTCCCACTGTATTTCATTTTGAATGTAGGTCACAAAGGCGCCCGCGTTTATCTTGAAGTTTTCGCTCACAAGCTTGTAGCCTATTTCGTAGTTCTGGCCGATCTCGGGCTTTAAGTCCTTATTGAATGTGAAAGTGTTTGTTCCGTAGCCTTGGTAAGAGGCTATTTCATCGACAGTGGGGTAGTGGTATATTTGGTCGAATCTGGCGTATAGCGACGAGGTTTCATTTAGCTTATAGCTTACGCCCGCCGTGGCGGCCAGCCCGTAAACCCACTGATTCTGCGAGTATTGCGAGTTTAAAAGCGGCGGCAGCTGCGGCAAAATCCAGGCGTACTCCGTGCTGTCGGCAGATGTGTATGAGCCCTCGGCGCGCCCGGCTAAGTTGAATGTCAAAGACTCGCTTGCCTCGTATTGCCCGCATAGGTAGTAAGCCAAATCAAAGCGGCTTACGTCGGCGTAGGCGGTATTTACAACTTTGCCAGTTGAAAAGCGCCTGTCCTTTGAGTAGTCTATATTTGAAAAATCTACATCAAAGCCAGTGAAGATTTTTACGTCT
>URYY01000141.1 GCA_900552245.1 uncultured Opitutales bacterium
CCTTTGGCTGTGGCGTGGAGGTGCGTTTTTGCTTTCTATGTGGCGCAAGCCGACGCCTAGAAAATTGCAGTATAAGATTACGCTAAGCGATTTTGTCCTGCTTGCGTTTTTGACGACGCTAACTCTGTTTTTAGCCTCCAAATTTTCCGCGTTTCTGACTCGCTACACTAGCGACGAAGCCGTTTTAAGCTATGCGGGAACGTCGCTTATGAACGTCTTGTTTATACTTTCGGCCATTGCGTTTCTGAGATTTTCAGATTCTAAACCAAGACTATTTTCGGACAAATTTTCAACTTTAATAGCTCTGCTTAAAGGCGCGTATTCAATGTTTATATCGCTTGCGATCTTCTTGTGCATACTCGCAATTTGGGTTGCTATTTTAAACTTTTTCGGCGCAAATTTAAAAGAGCAAGCTGCCGTAGAGTTCTTTAAAAATTTAGAGCCTGCGGCACTCAAAATATCTGCAATGTTGGCAGTTGTAGTGCTGGCTCCCATCTGGGAGGAGTTTTTCTTTAGAGGCTTTATTTACGGGGCGATAAAGATGCATTTTGGTTCCGCAATTTCGGCTATTGTTACGAGCGTATTCTTTGCATTTATACATGCGAGCCTGTACGCGTTTTTACCAATCTTTGTGCTCAGTCTATTATTCATATTTCTCTACGAGAAAAATGGCGATCTGAGGGTCTCAATGGGGGCGCATTCGCTATTTAATTTATTTAACGCCGTAGGGCTTATGATGCAGTGAAAATTTTGCATATGGATTGCTTTGCAAAAAATTTTTCGGATTCAGTTGAATCTATCTCGGAAGGGATGTTGATAAGCCGCTTTTGCAAAAACTTATCTCCCCTTGTTCCGCAAAGTCCATTCGGCCCGGGCGACGATTGTGCAGTAATAGATAAGGGTAAGTTTGTTGGGAAACTTCTTTGCACTAGCGATGCCGTAATATTGGGGCGTCACTTCCTTGCTGATACCCCTGCAAATCTCGCGGGCCAAAAGCTACTAAACCGCAATATAAGCGACATAGCTTCAATGGGAGGCTTTCCCAAATTTGCAATGTCAAGTTGCATAATATCTCCAAAAATTTCCCTCAAATGGCTGGATTTATTTTGCAGAGGTCTCAGAGAGGCTGCCGAGGTTTACGGCGTAAATTTTATTGGCGGCGATGTAACGCGCGGTGCAGACGATTTCTTTTCAATGCACATAACGTTGCTGGGTCAGGCTCAAAAAACTATGCTTAGAACCGGTGCTAGGGCCAAAGATAAGATATTTGTGACGGGGCCCTTGGGCGCGAGCTTTGAATCGGGGCGGCACCTAACGTTTTCACCCAGAGTGCAGGAAGGGGAGTTTTTGGCCTCTCTTGGAATAGTCACTTCTTGCACCGATATAAGCGATGGTATTGCAAGCGACTTGCGCGATTTGCTGGGGGCAAATTTGTCCGCCAAAATATTTGCAGATTCAATTCCCATATTTGATTTTCCGGGAAATAATTTAAAAAAGGCACTCTGCGATGGCGAGGATTATGAACTCTTATTCACAGTTGATTCCAATTCCGACATTCCGGCATTTTGCCGCGCTTTTGAGCGCAAGTTTTCATATTCTCCAATCTTCATAGGCGAAATTATAGGCAAAGATGGAGGCAAAATTTTTGTCGAGCAAGATACAAGAGTATCGGAGTTAAGTTCAAAGGGCTTTTCGCATTTTTAAGGTTACTCATTCAAGCGCTATCGGATATCGCGAGCAATATGCGCAAAAAAAGAGCAAGGCCGCCAAATTGGCGGCCTTGCTCTTTATCGAATTAGCGCCTTATTTTTAAGTCGTCAAAATCGTAATTTCTATACGCGTTTGAGCGCCCGGCCTTTTCGAGAGTTTCAATCATCTTCTTTCTTACTTCAAGATTGTAATTGAACTCCTGCTTTAGCGAGCCGTAGACATTTGCTGCATTGGTGTAATTTCTGAGGTCGTTTCTCATCTTTGTCATCACATCGTAAACCATGTCTTTTAGCTGCTTATTGCGCGTGTTCTCGTCAACCCTCTGTTGGAACATCTCAGTGTATTTAGAGCATATGTCTTGGAATACTTCCATAGATTCCAAATCGGCCAAATTTTTCGCCGTGAAGAAATTTATGAAATCGAGATTTGTTTTTATAAGCTTATCCAATTCCTCCGATTGCTTTGTGTATTCGACAGGGTCGACCTTTTCCCAAGTCTTCATCATATCTAGGCGCAAAACTTTATTAACGTAGCGGTCTTTGCTTATGTTCTTTATTACATAGCGGGCATTTTCCTTGTTGGAGAAATCCGGTACTGCGCCGTAATCTATTGTCTTAACCACAAAACCCAATGTAGAGGAGGATTCAACATTGAGGAGGTTTGCGCCCTGCGGTATGGAATTGCTTATGCGGTTTGCGAGGTTTACGTACATGTTGCTAAGAGACATGATTTTTACTCGCTGCATATTCGTGCTGCGCTGCTCCATTGCAAATATGTACTCCTCCTTAGAAATTAAACTTTTCAGCATAGTATCGGGCGCCAGTTCTATGGGCTCTATGCCGTCAGGGCAAGACTTCACCATAGCTATTGCAATCGGCACTTCCTTGCACACAAAGACGTCTCCAAACACAACTCTGTCGTCGGCGAGATTCGTTATCGCCATTTCGCGGGAGTCGTACGAGCTAAACGGGAATATTATTACGTCCTTTTCGTGTATTGTAGTTCTAAAGGCGAGGCCGGGATTCGGAGACTTTAAAAGCAATACGGACTTTTCCATTTTTGACTTTAGCGCCGTCAACTTTTCAAATAGCGAAACGTCTTGAACCTGCTCAATCTTAGCTTCGGCTCTGCGCGATTCCTCAAATGTGTAGAGATCGTTAAAGCGCGATGCGCACTTTTCAACGTACTCTTTCTGCTTGGGGTAATCATTTGGATATTTGTTTGCTGCCGCCAATTTTACTGCGGTCCACATATCTTCATCTACAGATTCGGGCATAGGAATTGCGCTTATTTCCATTACCGCCTGCGACTGTTGCTCAAAGAATTTTGCAGCCGCCATAAAATCTTCGGGATTTGCCTTTAAAGCAGCAGCCTTAAGCGATTCAAACTGCTGCTTTTGTGGAAAATACGTTGCGTAACCGTCAATTATTGTAAGCGCGTCTAAAGATTTTTGGAGAAATTCAGCCTTTCCAAAGAAATCCAATTCAAACTTCTTATCGGCAACTTTCTTCGCCTGCTCAAATAGGGCTTCATTGCCTTTGGGAGCTTCAAAATAAGAGAGCCTAACCCAGCCGTCATTTTGGTCTCTAAGCCATCTATCTTGCTTGCGAGCATCGTCGGGGAAAAGTTTTTTTGCCTTTTCGTCGAGTTTTAGCGTTATGTCAGAAGGCATTTCGCTCTGTGCGTTGAGGTAGGCGCCACAGGCCGATGCCAATATGGTAATAAGGAATAGTCTAAACATTTGCACTACATCAAAATTTTTTTCTAAAGTCTTGTCAATTTCTTTTATCGCAAATGCGTTTTTTCATTTTGCTTGCAAATCATTCTCATTTTATTGAGACTCACCTGCGCAAATGAAAATACTAAAGAAATTGAGCTCAATTTTGGGCTTTGGCAGGAAAAAAGATTCCGCGGCAAAGCCTATTAAGAGTGCCGCAAAGAAGGATTCCGAGGCCCGACAAAAAGTAAGTAGAACACCGGGCGCAAGCAAGAGTGGAGCTTCGAGAAGGCGCAGGCAATCAAACAAAAATTCCGCAAAATCTGAAGTCGGAGCAAGGCGCACTCAGCCTGAGAGGCGCGCAAGCCCAAGGCAAAAGCAGGTTTTGCAAATTCAGAATGCCGAGACTCTCAGAAGTGATGTGCAGCTTTTTTCCGACTTGGGGCTATCCGATAAAACTCTCGCTGCGATTAGAGACTTGGGCTATCATGAGCCCACCGATGTGCAGATAAAGGCGATTCCTGCGGCACTGAAAGGCTCAGATATCGTCGCAACCGCCCAGACGGGCACCGGAAAAACTGCGGCCTTTGCGCTACCCATAATAGACAGGCTCGAGCCCTCCGATTCGCTAAGTGTTTTGATTTTAAGCCCCACACGGGAACTTGCAAGCCAGATTGCTCAGGCTGTCGATTCCTTTGCTAAGTACACCCCCATTCGCACAACCCTCGTTCAGGGCGGTGTTTCAATGTCTAGGCAAATTTCCGAAATTAGGGGGGGGGCCGATATTGTTGTAGCCACCCCCGGCAGACTATTGGACCTGATGGGGCAGGGCGTTGTGGACCTTTCCTCAATAGGCTATTTGGTCTTGGACGAAGTTGATAGAATGTTTGACATGGGCTTTATAGACGATGTGTCGCGCATAATAAAAAAGTGCCCTAAGAAGCGCCAGACCCTCTTTTTTTCAGCCACTATGCCCGATGCAGTTTTGAGGCTTTCCAAGTGGGCGCTAAACGAGCCCGAGCGGATAGAGGTGGGTATTGTACACGCCCCGGCAGATACCATAGAGCACTTTGTGTATCCTGTTGATTCCATACAGAAGTACGATATGATCCTTGCCATATTAAACAAGTTGGAATCAAAGAGCACAATCGTATTTACGAGAACCAGAATGGACGCCGACAGGGTGAGCCAATGGCTCGATGCGCACTCTTACAAGGTGGCTACGCTGCATTCCGATCGCTCTCAGCGCGAGCGCGAAAAAGCTCTGGAAGACTTTAAGCAGGGCAGGGCAAACGTGCTTGTCGCAACCGATATAGCCTCGAGAGGGCTAGATATTTCAAATGTCGCGTGCGTCATAAATTACAATGTTCCCGAGCATTCCGAGGACTACGTCCACAGAATAGGAAGAACCGGTCGCGCTCACAAGGAGGGCAAGGCCATAACTCTCTTTGCCCCCGAAGAGCTGCCTTTCTTACAGCGAATTGAGCGCTTCATAGGCAGGCCCATAGAGCGGCGCAAACTGGAGGGCTTTGAATACAGGTTCGAGCCCGATTTGGGGGCTCCAAAGCACAAGCGCAGGCGCAATCGCTAGGCCGCCTTGCTTGACTGTAACACACAAAATTTTAAAAGGCCATGAAGCAGTACTTAGATTTGCTCAGACTAGTTC
>URYY01000142.1 GCA_900552245.1 uncultured Opitutales bacterium
GCGGCGCAAATTGAAAGTGTAGCTCTTCGAATCTTCCGACACCTCCCAACTCTCTGCAAGCATTGGGATTGGCTCCATAGTGAATGGATCCGTTGTGACAAGCGCGCAATTCATCATAGAAAGAATCGTGCTTGTGTCATTTTCCGTATTTATAAGCTCGTTAAATGTAAGCGGCTCAACCGCCCCGGCTAAAACGAAAATCCCGCCGTACTTGCCCGGCTTGCAGTCGGCAATTTCAACGCCCTCAGGCAAGGGAAACTCTCCGCGCTCAACCTTCGGCGGCTCGGAACACGCGCAAAGCAAAACACTTAGAAGAACAAGGCAAAATGTCGCTTTAAAAAAATTCATCTAAGTCTTTATTCCGCTCGCTTTTATTTAGAAGTTTCAGATACCCCTGCTAGTCTGATTTTTTAGACTCCGGATTTTCCAATTTGTTTCCCGAATCCGAACTTTCAGCTTCGGGAGCTACCCCCCCGGAATCGGACTGCGGAGTCGATGGCTCTTTTGCCACTGCTTCGGTTTCTTTAGCTTGGCAAGCCTCCGCAAGCGTCCCCGCGCCGCTTTCTGAAATTTCTGCGCCCGCGCTAGCCTCCTTGGCACCGCTCTCTGCACCCTCAGGTTTAGAAGTATTAGCTTCGGCAGTTTCTCCGCCCGAACTTTCAGGCTCCGACTTCTCCGAGCCTTCAAAGTGCGGCGAGAAATCGTAAACGGGCTTTGTAAAGTGCGGGGAAAAATCGTACATGGCCTCTTTTTGCGAGCGCTCGTACTCCTGCTGGTACATTTTGTAAGACTCGTCCACGTATTTAAAATACTCATCGTCGCTAGTGGGGTCGTAACTGTAATTTGAGCTACCGCCCGAATCGGGCAAAGCCGCCTTCTTGCGATAGCGCTCTATGTCGCTTTCAGGCTCATCTTCGTCCTCCTCCTCATCATCGTCGCCGCCTCTGGCAAGCTTCATCTTGTGGAGCTTGTCGCCCACAAAAACCGCTATCTCGTAAAGCGCGTAAAGCGGGATTGCCAACAAGAATAGCGTTATAGGATCCGGAGGTGTAACTACCGCGCAAAATACTAAAATAACGACAAATATTACGCGCCTGTACTTTCGCAAAAATTCGACTTTAAGCGCACCTATGTAAATTAAAATTACGATAAAAAGCGGGAGCTCAAAGGCAAGCCCCGTGCCCAATGGAACCCAAACAACCAAGGAGTAATAGCTTGAGGCGTCGAATAAAACTCCCAAATTCATAAGCTCGCTCAGCTCGAAACTTACGCGCAAGCCCGTAGGCAGTATGAAGAAAAACGCAAGGCAGGTTCCAAGGACAAAAAGCGCAATTCCCGCAAGCATACCCGGCATCAAAACCTTGCGCTCTCGCCTACTTAAAGCGGGCAACACAAACTGCCCCAAGAAGTAGAGAATAAATGGAAGTGCAATGAAAAGCCCGCCGAAAATTGCGATATTAAACATCGCAAAAAATGGCGCAAACATTGAACTTACGCGCGGAAGGGGCAAGTCCTGCCCATAGTCCGCCTGAGCCTTTAGGTAGGGATACATCAAAAGCTCGTTAAACTGAACTACGAAAGCACCTATAATTACGCAGGCTATAACAAGCGCGATTGCGCACTTAATTATAGTCATGCGAAGCTCCTCCAAGTGGTCTAGGAAGGGCATTTCCGCACCATCGTCAACCGCCTGTTTTTTTACGATCTCAGTTTTACGCTTTCCGAACATAGCAATTTAAAAAACTAAAAATGAAAAACCTCAAATCAGATTTTAAATCAAATTTGAAGTTCAAAATTTACCTCCCCAAAAGCCAAGGCGCGCTACTGCGCCCTGACCTGATACTTCTTAGACAAATCCGCACAAATGGCGTCAAAGACCTTCGCGACTTCCTCCGCCTTCAAGGTCTTTGTGTGCGACCTAAAGGAAAGCTCAAAAGCCAAGCTCTTAGTGCCCTCCGGCAAGCCCTTGCCCTGATAGACGTCGAACACACTCACGCTCTCAAGCTCAAATTCGCCCTTTAGGCGCGCTTTTGCCGACTTTGCTATCTCATTTGAAATATCGCCCGCACACGCCCCCTCGGGAACTATTAAAGCCACGTCGCGAGTCGATGCCGGGAAGGTGCTAAACGACTTAAACTTTGATACGCTCTTCTTTCTGCCCGCAACTTCAGGCTTAAAGACAAGCTCGCCCGCATAGACAATTTTTTCTATGCCAGAATCCTTTAGCGCGTTTAAGTTTACAGCTCCAAATCTAAGCTCAAAGCCCTCGCGACCGACAAAGCCGCAAGTTGCAGCGTAGCCGCTCTCCCAGAGCGCGCCCTCCAAGGGCTTAAACGACACTCTGCTTGCGTCAACACCCAAAATTCCCAAGATGTCGCAGGCAATCTTCTTTGCCGTAAAGAAGTCTGGCTTTTGAAGATTCGCCCAAGTGCGCTTGCCGCAGTCCTGAGGGATTACAAAAGCGCTTGCCATAAGCTCCATGAGTGCGTCCTTTTCAAACCTAAAGATTCTTCCGCTTTCAAAGAACCCCTGAAAGGCGTTTCCGTTTGAAAGGTTTAGCCTTACGGCGTTTAAAAGCCCCAATAGCAATGTCGGGCGCAATGCCCCCTGGTCGCTTGTAAGCGGATTTGAAAGCTCGAGCTTGTCGGCATTTTCAAAGTATTTTGCCAAAACCTTGCCGTCGGAAAGCGTGTAGTGCTGGCACTCGTTAAAGCCGTAATTTGAGAGGTAGTTTGCCAAAGCCACGGTGTATTTGTATGTGGCGTCGTCCTCCCTGTGGAAGCCTCCGCACTTTGCCTCGACTTCCGGGATTCTGTCGGAACCCAAGATGCGGATTAGCTCTTCAACCAAATCTATGGGCCTATCGACATCGCATCTGAAAGAGCCGACTGTCACTGAAAAGCCGGTGTTCGTTTCCTTAACGCCGAAGCCCAGACTTTCAAAGGCGCGTTTTGCCTCGTCCTTTTCAACTTCAAAGCCTAACTTTTCGTTTATAAAGCGGGTGGAAATATCTATAGTTCTATCGCCCCTCGGAGCCTTTCCAGCAACGGCAATCGGGCCTTCGAGCTCGCCGCCTGCAATTTCCAAAATTAGGTCAATCGCGCGCCTTGCGCCATCGAAAACTCCCTGGGGATCGACATCGCGGGCGTAGCGGTAGGCAGCATCGGTTGATATGTTTAACTTTCTTGAAGTCGCGCGCGTATTGCCGGGGTTAAAGTAGGCGGATTCCAAAATAATATCCACACTCTTGTCGTGAACTTCAGAATTTTCGCCACCCATGACACCCGCTATCGCAACCGCACCCTCTGCATCGCAAATGAGTGTATTGCCCTCGCTTAAGACGTGCTCCTTGCCGTCCAAAGTCTTAATCATTTCTCCCTTTTGCGCATCGCGGACAATAATTTTTTTACCGCGGACATTCTCTGCCGAGAAGACGTGCAAGGGCTGGCCGTACTCCATCAAAACGTAATTTGTGATATCAACGACGTTATTTATCGGGCGAAGGCCTATAGCCTCCAAGTCGCGCTTAAGCCAATCGGGGCTCTCGGCAATCTTTACGTTTTTTATACAGCTTGCCGTGTAGAGCGGGCAGTTTTTCGTCTTTAGCTCAATGCTATCCAAAAGCGAGCTAGAGGGAGCTGCTGCGTAATTTTCCGGAGTCTTTAGCTCCGGCTTTTTGAGAGTTTTGCCGAACTTTGCGGCAAGCTCGCGCGCTATGCCTATGTGGCTTGCGCAATCGCCGCGATTTGCGGTTAGCTCTATTTCAAAGACCGTGTCGGTGTCGGTAAAGACGTCGTTTATGGGAGTTCCGATTTCGGGTCTGTCCTTTAGAATTAAAAGCCCGGAGTGGTCCTTGCCCAAGCCTAGTTCGCGGGCGGAGCACATCATGCCGTTACTTTCAACGCCGCGCAGCTTCGACTTTTTGATTTTAAACACTCCGCCGTCTTCCATAGGCAGCTCCGCGCCCTCTAGAGCAACCGGAACTCTGTCGCCAACCTTGTAATTGCTTGCGCCGCAGACAATCTGAATAGGCTCTGCGTCCTTTGCAACCTTAACTTTGCAGACGCCCAAGTGGTCGCTATTTGGGTGGTCAACCCTCTCAAGAATCTCGCCAACTACTACATTTGCAAGTGGCTTTAAACCCAAAGTTTCAACGCTTTCGACCTCGAGACCCAACATGGGCAGGGCCTCTTCAATTTCGGCGACAGAAACGCCGCTTAAGTCGACGTACTTATTTAACCATTTTAAACTGGCCTTCATATCAAAATCTCCTATGAAAATTGGCGCAAGAAGCGCAAGTCATTGTTGTAGAAGTGGCGGATATCGTCAATGGAATGCGTGAGCATCGCAACTCTCTCAACACCCAAACCGAAGGCGTAGCCGCTGTACTCCACGGGGTCTATGCCCACGTTTTTAAGCACGTTCGGGTCAACCATTCCGCAGCCCATAATTTCAATCCACTTGTTGCTTAGCCTTCCCAAATCGGGGCTCATAAAGTCAACCTCAAAACTGGGCTCGGTGAAGGGAAAGAAGCTGGGGCGCAAGCGAGTTTTTGAACCCGCGCCGAAAAGTTCCTTAAAGAGATAATCCAAAACAGCCTTTAGGTCGGTAAGCGCCACGTTTTTATCTATGTAAAGGCACTCTATCTGGTGGAAATTTGCAGAGTGCGTGGCATCGACTGTATCGCGCCTGAAGGCTCTGCCCGGCGCCAAAATTCTTATAGGGGCGCCCTCCTTTAGCATTGAGCGAATTTGGACGCTTGAGGTGTGGCTGCGCAAGAGGTAGAGCTCGTCCATATGCTTTGAGACATTCGCAACCTTTGCATCGCGCGGAAGAAATAGAGTGTCTTGGGCGTCGCGCGCGGGGTGGTTGGCGGGCGTGTTCAGGGCGTCGAAGCAGTACCATTCGGTTTCGAGGTCGGAGGCTTCGGCTACGGTGAATCCGGCGCGCTTAAAAATGTCGCATATTTTGCGGATTGTTGCCGAAAGGGGGTGGATTGTCCCGCGGCGAACTTCGTACGGGGGCAGG
>URYY01000143.1 GCA_900552245.1 uncultured Opitutales bacterium
ATTTGCACTTGCCGCGGCAAATGTCGACTTAAGCTTAATCATTGTTCTGGCGCTGGGTTCGCTCGGCGTTTACGGAGCTGTGATGGCCGGTTGGTCGTCCAACAATAAGTATTCTTATTTGGGTTGCGTGAGAGCTTCTGCACAGATGATTAGCTATGAGCTTACAATGGCTTTGTCGCTAGTTCCCGTTGTAATGTGGCTTGCTCCTAAGTGCTCGAGCCCCCTAAATCTATTTGATTTGGCCTTGAGCCAGAGCTCCATGTGGAATTGCTTCATATTCGCTCCGAGTGCATTTTTATTCTTGATTGCGCTCTTTGCCGAGACAAATCGCCAGCCCTTCGACATGGCTGAGAGCGAAACCGATTTGGTTGGCGGCTATCACACTGAATACAGCAGTTTCAAATTCGGGCTTTTCTTTGTTGGTGAATACGGGCACATGGTTGTGGGGTCATCGGTGTTTATATGCGTATTCTTGGGCGCTTGGAGCCCGCTTCCGGGTCTGATGTGGCCGGAATCTTGGGGCTGGATTTCATCGGTCTTGGCGGTGCTCACTTTCTTTGTAAAGATTTTGCTTATGATGTTCTTCTTCGTGTGGGTGCGCTGGACTCTCCCGCGCTTTAGGTACGACCACGTTATGAACATAGGTTGGGGCAAGTTGCTGCCGCTTTCGCTTGCCAATTTGCTTTTGTATATGGTGCTTGCGGCTTTTATAAAATAGAGGGCGTTTTATGGCAGTTGTAGTTGTAGATAGAAAAAAATTAAGTTTGCTTGAGCGCACTTACATCCCGCAGATTATCGGCGGGCTTTGGATTACGCTAAAGAATTTCTTTAAGCCAAAGGTAACTCTCGAATATCCCGAGCAGAGGCCGGTGTTGCCCGCTCGCTACAGGGGAGCTCCCACCTTGGTCAAGGATCCCGACGGGCGCGAAAAGTGCGTGAGTTGCCAGATGTGCGAATTTATTTGCCCCTCAAAGGCGATAAAGGTAACTCCCGGCGACATTCCGGCTTCCAGCCGCTACGCATTCATTCAAAAAGCTCCAAAGAAATTTGAGATAAATATGGCTCGCTGCATATTTTGCGGTTACTGCCAGGAGGTTTGCCCGGAAAACGCGATAGTTTTGCAAAAGGAGTTTTCAATAACTGCCTACGACAGAAGTTCGCTCTTGCGCGACAAGGCAACACTGTTTGAAAAGGGAGGCGTATTGCCGGACGAGATTATGAAGTGGCGCAAGGTTGAAATAAACGCCGAAAAAAACGGAGGTAAGCACTAATGCAGACGATACTCTACTATTTGTTTTGCGCGCTTGCTGTTGGTGGCGCGCTTGGAGTTTTGCTCTCCAGAAATTACATAAACGCGGCGATGTCGATGCTGCTTTCAATATTGGGAATGTCGGGAATGCTATTTATGATGCAGGCCTTCTTCCTCGCTTTTATAATGCTGATTGTATATGCGGGAGCCGTGATGGTTATGTTCGTATTTATAGTTATGCTAATAGGCGAGCAGCTTGACGACGGCGGCATTTGGGCTCGCCTAGGGCTATTGGGACTATGGGTGCTCCTATGCCTTGCGATGTCCGCATTCTGGATCTCTCTGCCGGAAGACTTTCAGGTGTTTAGCGGAGCGGGTGAAATCCTCGCAAATTCAAAGAATTACGGGCTTTCGATGTTTAGCAAGTTCTTGCCCATGTTTGAGGTCGCGGGGCTTGTCTTACTGGTTGCTATGGTCGGAATTGTAGCCATATCAAAGGATAAGTCTCCCAAGAGGCCCAGGCGCGAAATGATAGATTAGGAGCTTTTGTATGGAATGCTTAAATGAATTTTTAATTCCGTCTTTGCTGGTCTTTACGACGGGCTTAATCGGGGTTTTTTGCAAGAAAAATATGATCGCGGTATTTATGTGCCTCGAACTTATGCTTTGCGGGGCAACGCTTGCGCTTGTGAGCTTCTCTTCCGCATTCGGAAATCTAGACGGTGCGGTATTTGCCTTCTTTGCGCTAGCCGTGGCGGCTGCAGAAGTTGCCCTGGCGCTTGCCATAGTAGTTCAGTTCTATAAATTAAGGCGTACTATTTCCGCCTCAGATGCGGACAATTTGGGAGATTAACACTATGTTTTTATCCGTATTTTCAAACCAGTTTTCCGATATGTGGGCTATGATTGCAAGCCCCTTAGCGGCGGCGGCAATAAGTGCGCTTTTTCTGAGAAAGTCAAAGTGGGGCGCCGCGGCACTTTCGATTTTATCGGCGGGCTTTGCGCTGGTGTTGGCTTTTGGGCTATTCTTGTCGGCGGACAATCTCGACGTAAAGGGCGGAGCGTGCGAGCTATTTAAATTGGGTAGCTTCTCTCTCAAATTCGGCTTTGTGTTGGATTCCCTTTCGGCAAATATGCTCTTTGTATTGTGCTTCGTGGGCTTTCTAATTCACATATTTAGCGTGGGCTATATGAATGACGACCCCGCAAAGGGCAGGTTCTTCGGCGGCTTGAGCTTCTTTATGTTCTCTATGACGGGCATAGTTTTGGCGGACAACCTCTTTATGATGTTCATATTTTGGGAGTTCGTAGGCTTTAGCTCCTACATGTTGATAGCCCATTACGCTGACACGGACTATTCAAAAATGGCTTCTAAGAAGGCCTTTATTGCAAATAGGATTGGCGACTTCGGCTTTTTGCTTGGCATAATTTTGTGCTACTACACATTGGGCACTGTCAATTTCTCTGAAATTGCCGAAATATTAAAGGCGGATCCTGCAAAGGCATCGACTGCAATAGCGCTGCTTTTGCTCTGCGGCTTCATCGGAAAGTCGGCTCAGTTTCCCTTGCAGGTTTGGCTTACAGATGCAATGGCGGGCCCGACTCCGGTTTCTGCCTTGATACACGCGGCGACAATGGTCGCAGCCGGCGTATTTATGACGGTGCGTTTGGGGGTCATAGGAGTGCTGACTCCGCAGGCTTCGGCTATAATGGTATTTATCTGCTCTCTCATGGCTTTTTGCGCGGGCTTGTGGGCTCTCGGGCAAAGCGATATAAAAAAGACTCTCGCTTACTCGACACTGGCGCATCTGGGGCTCATGGGCGCCGCAGTGGGTATGGGCGCATACGGAATTGCAATGATGCACTTAACTATGCACGCCTTCTTTAAGGCCGCACTGTTTCTTGTCGCAGGTTCGGTCATATACGCGTGTCACCACAAGCAGGATATGTTTGAAATGGGCGGGCTCTGGAAAAAGATGCCAATTACGGCCCTAGTAGCTTTGATAGCCTCTCTTTCAACATTGTCAGCGCCATTCTTTGCAGGCTACTACAGCAAGGAAATGATACTGAACGTGTCCTACCTAAAGGCCATAGATTCCATAGCAGTCGGTGGGGTTTTTAATATATTGATATTTGCGATGATTTTTGCCGCTGCAATTCTCACGCCTCTTTACATGGGCAGGCTCTTCTTTGCCGTATTTATGGGAAAGCCAAAGAGCCAGGAGGCTTCGCACGCAAAGGAATCTTCGCTTTGGATGACTCTGCCGCTTTTGGTTTTGGCAGTTTACTCTCTGGCCGGGGCTTACTCGGTGGTGTACAATTTCAAGTGGTTGGGCGGCAAGATGGCGGCTCTGATGCCCGAAAGCACCGTGGCCTTTATGAAGGGTGTCTTTGGTTGGCAGTACTTCCACGCACTCGTGCAGAAAGACGGCTTCGGTATAGAAATACTCGGGTATGTCGTATTGCTTTGCGCTCTTCTTATGATTCTTGCCGCCTACTTTATGTACGGCAGGGGAGAGGACAAGTTGAAGGCAAACTGCCCACTTTTGTATTCGGCTCTCGAAAGCCACGGTTGGTTTGACGACGTTTACAACTACTACATAGCCAAGGTTCAGCAGCGCTTTGCGCTACTTTTAGCAACTTTGGATTGCTATTTAATTCAGGGATTTTTTGTAAAGGGTTCGGCTCTGTTGGCAAGTTTGGCAGGGCTGGGGCTAAACGGAATGCACCGCAAGTGGGTGTCGAATTACGCAGTGTGGATGTTCGTCGGCATTGCGGCGATGGTTGTAATTTTTGCTTTCTAAGATTATGGAAAAGATAGTTTTTGCAAGTGGAGTTTTCGCACCCTTGGCGTGCGCGGCTTTCATAGCGGTGGCATCTCCGCTAATATCGCGCAAATGCGCAAAGTTTGTGGCGGCTTTGGGCTTTATTTTAAGCTTGGTCTCGGCCATCTTTAGCGCTTGGGCTTTTTTAGACGGCGCTAATCTAGCATTCGATACGGTGTACTTCGGCAGCTTTACGCTAAACGGAGTGTCGCTTGCCATGTATCTCTTGGCTGCAATAGCCGGCGCAGCTGCCGGCTTTTATGCAATATTTTTAGAGGGAATTGAGAAGATAAACACCTATCTTTCGCTCCTTCTTTTTATGCAGACTGGACTTATGGGAATGTTTGCAACCGACAATATATTTTGGATGTACGCCTTCCACGAGTTTGCTCTAGTTCCGACATTTGTCGCAACTTGCGTCTGGGGCGGCGAAAACAAGCGGCAGGCTGCCATGGAGATGGCAATTTACCTCACCTTGGGCGCGCTGGTAGCGCTGTTTGGAATTGTGGCTCTGTCTTTTGCGGCAAGCGGAATAGTGATATCTTCGCTATCTGAACTGCAGGTCGCTTTGGCTTCCGCCTCAATTTCGGGAGATTCTCAGTATTGGATATTTGGGCTTTTAGTTCTCGGCCTCGGAACTCTGGTATCTCTCTTCCCATTCCACTCGTGGGCTCCGAAGGCTTACACGGCGGCTCCCACGTCTTTTGCGATGCTCCATGCGGGCGTGCTTAAAAAATTCGGCTTGTACTTCTTAATACAAGTTGCCGTTCCCTTCTTGGGGGTGGGGGCTCGCGATTGGTCCGGCATTATAATGGTTTTGGCTCTTGTAAATGTAATAGGAATAGGCCTTTGCACTATGGCGCAGACCGATCTAAAGAAGATGATTTCATACTCTAGCGTTTCGCACATGGGCCTGTGCTTTTTGGGAATTATGTCGCTTAGCGTAGTGG
>URYY01000144.1 GCA_900552245.1 uncultured Opitutales bacterium
GCGACTATGATTATACCTATGTCCAATTTTTCTATGGGCATGGGCATAAATATGCGCTTTACGGCTTCAAAAATGATAAGTCCGCCCGCAACCAGTATCATGAGCCCTTCGAGCGAGGCCGAGACCACTTCAATTTTCCCGTGGCCGTAGGGGTAGTCGCCATCGGTTGGTCGAGCCGCTAGCCTCAAGCTATACAGGCTTATAAAGCCCGCCAAGACGTTTACTATGCTCTCCATAGCGTCGGTCAAAATCGCCACAGAATTTGTTAGTCCGTACGCCAAGAACTTGCCCGCCAAGAGCAAGACCGAGCCGCAGACAATCCAAAACTGGACTTTCTGCTTCAATAAATCGGGATTGTTTGCCTTGCTATCTGCCATATAAAATATCCGCAAGAGTCAAAGCAGCTCCAAGGCAAAAGTCAAAGTAATTCGCAGGTATTTTATTTAGCATCAATTGCCAGCACTCTGGGGCTTGTAAAAAACTAAACAGCTAAAGAGTAAGCCCCTAAACAGTTAGATTAAGGCACTTTCAAAGTAAATAAGCTTTTGTGGGCAATAATATAAGTATCAAAAAAATAAAAACCTCGAAAGATAAAAAGACTTGAGCTTGGAGAAAATTTTTTAAGAAAGAATCTCAGATTTTCCACAGTCCAATTTCCATAAAAATCCGAGTTAAAGCCAATGAATAATAAATAAGCAGGCTGCAATTAAGGAAAGATTTTTTTATGATAAGGAATAAGCCGAAAAAAATTTTTATCTGAGATTTTTGCGCGCAAAGCCAAGTTGCAGAACATTAAAACTCAGCAAATTAAAACTCGACAAAACGCCCATGCACAAACCTGCCACAAACATTAGAAATTGCACTTGCCTATGACTTACTTATTTAGCTCTTTTTCGAGGCGCTCTAAGTCTTTTAATTGCGCGTCGCTAAGAGTTTTTTTCAAGGCTTCAAACTTGGCTTTCTCTTCTTTCGTGAAAGGCTCGTTTTTTTGCAAGGCTATGTTGTAATAGGCGCAGGCTTTTTCGGGCGAATACTCTTTAAAATCCTTTTCTGCATGCAAAAGCGCCAAAAATCTTACATCTCCAACCTTTGAAGCGTATTCAAAAACCTTGTCGTATTCCTTGTTCAAGAAATATGCTCTTTGCAGATTTTTTAAGGCTAATTCGGAGCCCAATTCATTCGCCTTTATAAAGCAGGCTTTGGCTTTCTCCGAGTCTTGCTCGACTCCCATGCCCGCCATATATAAAAGCCCCAACGTATTTAGAGAATTTGAGTATTCCTTTTCGGCTCCTTTTTTTGCCCACTCAAAAGCCTTCTCATAGTCTCCACTCATAATAAAAGCGACTGCAAGATTTCCCATTGCGTTTTCATTCCCGAATTCGGCAGCTCGCAGAAGCAACTCTTTTGCTTTTTCCAAATCGCGCTTTACATATTGGCCATTTAGATAAAGACAGCCCAAAACCGAGATGGATTTAATATCATTGAGTTTAGCACCCTTTGACGCCCACTCAAAGGCCTTTTCATAGTCTCCCTTCTCTTCATAAATTATCGCGATATATGCATTCCCCACTGGATTTCCCAAGGCAAGTAATTTCTTAAAAATCTCCAGAGCCTTGTCTTTATCTATTTCGACTCCTTCGCCATATAAATATAAATTTCCCAGTACCTCTAAGGCGATCTCACTTCCCGCCTCAACGCCTCTTTGCGCATATTCAAAAGCTTTTTTATAGTCTTTTTGCGATTTGTAAGCACTCGCTAAATTGCCTAATGCCTCGTTCGAGCCAAGTTCGCAAGCCTTTTTTAAGAGCTCAATAGCCTTATTTCTATCCATCTTGACTCCATTGCCGTAAAGATATAAAAACGCTAAAAGGTTTGTGGCATCAGCCTTTGTATCATTCGATTCCCCAAATTCAAGGGCCTTAGTGGCCCACTCAAAGGCTTTTTTATAATCTCCCTCTTTATAATAAATGCTTGCAAGATTTCCAATGGCCTTTTTGCTGCCCTTTTTTTCCGCTTCAATTAATAACTCTAAGCCTCTTTTTTTATCCTTCTTAACACCTATGCCAACTAAATAAGAGGTTCCAAGGCCATTTAGAGCGTCCGGATGCCCCAGTTTTGCTGCTCTATCCACCCATAAAAATGCGTTTTGAGCGTCTCCCAAGTCGAGATAATACTGAGCGAGCTTATATTGCGACTCCGCATCGCCCGATTCCGCTTTCTGCTTTAAGCTCTTCAAATCTTCGGCACTTATAGTGTTTTTATCTACATCTCCGTGTACAAAATAAACGAAACGGTCCCCTGAACTTTTGTCATAATTTATTTCCTTAAAAGTTGTTTCGCTAAAAGCCGCAAAAGGCTGCAAAATTAAGCTAGAAATTAGCGATATAAAAAGGAATTTGTAAGTATTTTTCATAGAAGTAAACCCAAATTTAGAATTTCCAAATTTTGCGTTTTAGCACGTTTACGAATAACGAGCGCAAGCAGATCCCAAGCGCCACCCGAAAAACTGCTAGCTAACTAAAAGAATAATCATTAAAATGTCAATTTTATTTATAGCATATAAGTTGTATCATATATAAAGACAAGGAATATAAATACTTCAAATATGAATTAAAAGCTATTAAAAATTTGCCTTAATACGCGAGCAATCTAAGGAATGCTTAATGGATTTTTAAGATTCTTAAACTCTAAGATGGTGTAAAGCGTATGAAAGAGTAAAAGAACTTCCATGGATAAAATGTGGCAATAGATGCCTTATTTTTGTTAGATAAAAAATAAATCCGCCAGACTACAAAGAGTAAATTTTAACACAATGCGCTTTGACAATTTAGTTTTAAAATCTAATCATGCTTAAAATGTCGCGCTTTAAAACATACAGGGGGCGTATTGCGCCCACGCCGTCGGGCTTTCTGCACTTGGGGCACGCGCGCACTTTTAGAATTGCCTGCGAGCGCGCAAGGAAATTCGGCGGCAAAATAGTTCTTAGAATTGAAGATATAGACTCTCAAAGAACGCGACAAATTTACAAAGACCAAATTATACCCGACCTAAAAAAAGCCGGCATAACTTGGGACGAGGGCGACGACATCGGCGGCGATTTCGGCCCCTACACACAAAGCAAGCGCCTAAATTTTTACAAGGAATCCCTCTTTAAGCTCTTGGAGAAAAAGCTGATATACCCAAGCTTTGAAAGCCGCGCCCAAATTAGAGCACTTTCAAAAGCACCTTGCGAAAAATCTGGCGACTTTGAGCCTGAGGCGATTTTCCCCTTGAGCCTGCGCCCAAAAAGTTTTGAGATGCCGCAAAATCCCCTTTTATGCAACTGGCGATTTAAAGTCCCGCAAGATAAAGTTGTTGAATTTGAAGATAAACTTGCGGGGCACCAGCGCTTTGTCGGGCAAGTTGATTTTGGCGACTTTCTAGTTTGGAGAAAATCGGGCGAGCCCAGCTACGAACTTGCGGTTGTCGCAGACGATATTGCAATGCAAATTAGCGAAGTAGTGCGCGGGCGCGACCTGCTCTTAAGCACCGCTAGGCAAATTTTGCTTTACGAGGCATTTGAAGCCGAAATTCCCGACTTTGCCCACTGCCCGCTTCTGCTTGATAGCTCACAAAAAAAACTCTCAAAAAGCGTGCTAAAAAATGAAGCTGACAATCCATTCTTAATAAAAAACATTCCCGAGGATTCCGCGGAATTGCAAAAAATAAAATTTTTTTAAATTAAATCTAAACCGCAAATTCAACGAAGCGACCCTAAGCCCGAAACTTCAAGCGCGCTAAAAAAACAGGTGGCAAAATAGGGAAATTTTCAGTCCGAAGCAAAAGCTAAAATCAGAGACTAAGACTTAAACCTAAAATCATTTTAGAATGATGCGAGCTTTTCCTAAGCCTCCTTATTGCCCTGCATTGCCGCCATCTTAAATAAAGGATTTTACTAAATCGCGCCCGACGCCCTCCCCCTTAAAAAGGCAAGTTGCAAGCCAATATTCCCCCTCAGGTAAGAAGTATTCCGCCGCTTCCAAAAAATGCGAGACTGTTTTTTTGATACCGGCCTCCACTCCCATTCCGTAGTAGTAGCATTCGCCCAAGAGAAGCTTATTTTCCATATTTCCAGGTGCGGATTTCTCGGTTTCTTTAAATAGCTCAAAGGCTTTTTTGAAATTTTGGGCACTTCCGTGTCCGTAGTAATAGCACTTAGCTAGCCAAAAGTTTGCCGCGCCTTTCGCTTTAAAAAAGCATTCAAAGGCCTTATTGTAGTCCTGCGCCAGACCCCTTCCGTAGTAGTAAGACTTGCCCAACATCAACTGCGCCGCAGAATACCCGCTTTCCGCCGCCTTTTTATACCAGTAAAAAGCAGAATCGTAGTCTTTCTTATCTTAGCAAAGGCCCCCTAAAAGAATCGCTTGCGCTATCGCCCTCCTTTGCCTTTTTTTCGACAAGTGCCAACCTATCGGCATCCATGGACGGCATAGGAATGCCGAAATTGTAAGGACCCGCACCAAAGGTAAGATAGTTTGAGAAGTTTTCCGCCCTTTTGTTGCCAAGTTCAGAAGAGCGATTCAGCCACTTGGAAGTTTCATCCAAGTTTTTATCCGACACCAAAGCGTTGTAGGTCAAGCTTAGCGCAGCGTCGGAATTTCCAGAGTTTGCCAAATCTAAAAAGAGCCTCAAGGCCTTGCCCTTATCCTCATTTACGCCTATTCCAAAATAGTAACAATTAGCAAGCTCATAAAGAGCTTCCGAACTTTTTTTGTCTGATTTTACTGAGTTTGAAACTGCAAGAAAGTGCGACGCAAGCTGAGAATCGGCGGTATCTTTTACAGGCTCGCTAAGGCATGAGCTTAAAAGAATTGCAAATACTCCAAAACACAGCGCGGCTGACATCTTTAATTTTATAAGCAAGGGTTTCATAGAAAATACTAAAATATTTTCATTTAATTTTTAATTATATAAATAATGCACTTACAAATTCT
>URYY01000145.1 GCA_900552245.1 uncultured Opitutales bacterium
TATAGCTCGAAGCCGTAGGCCAAGTAGCGGTTAAAAATCCAGGGGTTTTCAAAACTTATCAATATCTGGTTGCTCTCAAGCCCCAAAGACCCCCTTATTCTGAATTTCTGCCCCGCTCCCTGGAACATATTCTTGTAGTTTAAAAAGTCGAAATTACTCTGCGATAATTCCGCTGTCACGACAAAACTTTCAACCGTGCTAAAGCCCGCGCCAAACACGATATTGCCGGTTCTGCCCTCCTTTACGACAACCCTCAAGTTTCTGCGGTTCGGGATATTCGTCTCTTCCGGAGACAGGTGAACCTCGTCAAAGAATCTGGTGCTCTTCAGGCGAGCCTCGGAGTCTTTCATACTGTCTAAGTAGAACAGATCGCCCGGAGCTAGCGCAAGTTCTCGCAAAATTACCTCGCTTTTTGATTTTGTATTTCCCTGAATATTTATGGAGTCTAAATAGAACTGCTCGCCCTCGTAAATTTCTATTATCAAGTCGATATTGCCGGTCTCGACATTCGGGCGGCGCAAGGCTCTAACGACGGTATCTAAGTATCCGTGCTGGCCGTAGAAATTCTTTATCCAATCTACGGACGAATCCACCTTAGAAGGCGCAAATACATCGCCCTCAAAGATATCCATGCCCTGCATGAGCAGTTCCGACGTAAAGAGCTTGTTGTTCTTAAAGCTTATTTTGCCAACTTTGTACTGCTTGCCCTCATCTACACTTATAACTATATCCATGTCGCCGTCTGAATCGGGGAATTCAAACTTCACCTTGGAATCGTCAATTTTTACGTCTAGGTAGCCGTGGTTTCTGTAATACTGCTTTAGCGCTATTATGTCTGCCTGAAAATCATCCTCTTTGTACCTTCCATAATCCATAAGGTAGGATATTAGCCACCACCAAGTAGTGGTCTTCATCTGGTCAAGGAGGTCATCGCTTGGAATATTGTTATTTCCAATAAATTTTATATTTTGTATTTTTATATCCTCGCCCTCTTGAACGTTGAAAACCACAGCACCAGTTCCGAGCTCGTCGTTTTTTTCAATGTTTACCTTTACGTCCGCAAATGCGTAGCCGTTTTTCCTGTAATGCTCCTTTATCTTGTCGGCATCGCGCTTTACGCGCCTATCGTCCAAAACGCCGCCGGCGTAGCTTGAAATTTTATCGCGCAAAGTTGAAGTGGAGTACTCCTTGTTGCCGACGAAAGCTATATTTGTAATTCTGTACTTGGGGCGGACTATGAATTTAAGGTCCAGTTTTCCATAGGGATTCAGTATTCTGGTAACCTCGACGCGCTCATACAAATCGGTATCGTACAGGGACTTTATCGACATCTCAAGAGAGTTTTGGTCAAATGGCAAGCCGCTTCTCACCTTGAGGTGCGCCATGACAGCGTCGTTTGAGACTTTCTGCGGGCCCTCGACATCTACCGAGATTTTATCGACTATCAGCCGCTGCTGCAACTGTCCGAAAGCCGAACAGGCAACAATTAGAGCAAGGGCTACAAATAGCCTCCTTATGGTTTTAAATATCATCATCTCTCTTTGAATAATTTGAGTATTTTGTTAAATTGCGGTTGAACATCAAGGTTATACTGCCTGTCGGACCGCTTCTTTGCTTTGCAATTATAAGTTTTACCAGGCGCTGGTCGCCCACAAGCTGCGCGCCGTCCTGCGAGGCCGCCTCCGATTCCCCCTTCTTAAGCCAGCTTAGCAGAAGTATTACGTCGGCATCCTGCTCTATGGAGCCTGACTCTCGCAAGTCGCTGGCGCGCGGATCTCGGTTTTCCTTTTCTGTTTCGCGGTTTAGCTGGGCCAATACTATTACGGGCACGTCTAGCTCCTTGGCCATGGCCTTCATTCCCCTCGAAATTTCAGCCACTTGCTGCTCTCGCGGAACCCTGCTATCGACGCCTTTTAAAAGCTGCAAGTAGTCTACAACTATTAGACCTATTCCGTGCTGCTGCTTTAACCTTCGAGCCTTCGCGCGCATTTCTAAGATATTTACGTCGGCGCTATCGTCTATCCAAAGCGGCGCCTCCCTAAGCTCCATTCCCGCTTTCTGAATGTCCTGCGTTTGCGCATTTGCTATTGTGCCCTGGCGCAACTTGTGTTGGTTTACATTGGCCCTTGCGCAAAGCATTCGCATTATCAGCTGCTCCGTGCCCATTTCAAGCGAAAATACGAGAGTTGGAACCGGCTTTTTCCTGTTAAATATGGCAGCCTCTGCAATGTTTAGGGCAATGGATGTTTTGCCAGTTCCAGGGCGCCCCGCAATAACTATCATCTCCTTGCCGTGCAAACCGCGAGTCAAATCGTCCAAATCCTTAAACCCGGTCGGTATTCCGGAGACTTCGCCGCGGTTTAAGATGAGCTTATTTACCATGCTTATGGCCGCCTCTACCGATTCGCCAACCCTGCGCGCCGAATCCGTAACCCTATCTTGACTTATCGCCAGAACCTTAGACTCAACGTCCTCCAAAAATGCATCGAGAGAGTCCGCGTTCGTATTTGCCCTTTCAATAGTGTCTGCACAAGTCAAAATTAGGGTGCGCAAGAAGTATTTTTCGCGCACTATCTCCAGCCAGTGCTTGTAATGGGCGTAAGTCTCAACCCTTCCGGCAATCTCGTTTATTTTTTCAATGCCGCCTACTTCCTTGAGCTGGTTTAAGCTCTCCAATTTATTTAGAAGCAGTATATCGTCGATTTCCTTGCCCTCGTTAAATAGCGAAAGTATTGCCGAAAAAATCTTTCTGTGCGCCGCGTAATAGAAATAATCCTCCTTTAGCTTTGCGGCAATGCACTCGTTTAATACGGTGCCTCTGCCGTCTAGAATGATACTCGCGAGAAGCCCCTGCTCCGCATCCAAGCTATGTGGCAACTCCCTGCCCACAATGGAATCAACAGGGGGCTGCAATTTAGCGCTCGCCCTGCTTTTCGAAACCTTTTTGGGATTATCCTCTTTCATCAAAAAAACACTAAAAAAATAAAGGCTTTAACTATAAAGCGCACAGGCGCTCCTGCTCAACCACAAAATAAAAAATTCGCTCAATAGTTGTATAAAAAAACGGCGGACCTCAAAATAGAAGTCCGCCGAGTTGGAAAATTGCCTTTAATTAAGGTATTGCAAGTAGCGACATAAAGAAGATGCCCACCAACAGCGAAGCCATGGTAATTGCGAGGACTATCGCACCCGACCCCCTCTCAGACTCAAACTTTGTATCCTCTTCTCCAGCTGAAAAAGCCTCCCTAATCCAGTTAAAATAGTAGTATATTGACGCCACCGAACCCAAAATTAAAACGGCCATAAGCACGTACTGGCGCGCCGCGAATGCAAGAAACAATACAAACAATTTTGCAAAGAATCCGGCCGTTGGCGGAATTCCGGCAAGCGAAGCCAAACCAACGCTAAGCGATGCTGCCGACAGCGGGTGGCGCCTCCACAAACCGCGGTAATCGCAAGTCTTGACAAGCGCATCCGAGGCCTCCGAATAGAAGTTTTGTATAAACATTATTCCGTAAACTGCAAATAGATAAGATATCAAATACAGCTTTACGCTCACATCTACAAAGACGGCATTCTGCCCATTTTTTAACAAAACCAGGGCGGAAACTATAAGAACCATAAGATAGCCCGCGTGCGATATGCCCGAAAAACCTATGATTCTCTTCGCGGACTTCTCTGCGAGGGCACCGAAGTTTCCAACTATAATGCCGGCTGCCGCTATTACAGACAGGGCAATTATTAGCTTTTCAAAGTTTGCCACAGGCGTCTGACCGTCGTAAGATACCGAGAGCAACATAAAAAGAGCAACCAATACAGCCGCCGATTTTGAAGCAACCGCCAAAAAGGCGCTAACCGGGCTGGGTGCACCCTGATAGACCTCCGGAGCCCAAAAATGAAATGGAAATGCGCTCAGTTTAAAAAATACCGCAGCAAGGCACATCACAAAACCCGCTGCAAATAGAGGTATGTCGGCCCCCTTTGCAAAGTTTTCAAAGTAGAGCAAGTCCGCGCCCGCGCCTGAAAGCGAAGCCCCGTAGACAAAGGCTATGCCCAAGAGGAAAAACGCTCCGCTTGCGCCGCTTAATATCAGGTAGCGCACGCCCGCCTCAAGCGAGGCTGCATCGCGCCTATTCCAAGCGACCAAAGCGTAAAAGCAAATAGCCGAAGCCTCCAACGCAACGAAAGAGAACATCAAGTGAGATGAGCGGGTAAAGAGCGAAAGCGACGCCACCGCCGCAAACAAAATGCCGTACAATTCTCCGGCATTGCAAGTGCCTTCCTTTGAAAAATACCTGCAAGCCATCACAGAGCTCAATAGCCCGCAAAGGCAGAAAAACCATGTGAAATTCGGCAGGCTCAACATATTGTTGAAGGCGCTAGCAGGGCACGCCCCATGCCTGAAAAACCACAGCGAAAAGCCGGTCAGAACAGCAAACAAAAGAACAGAAAGCGACGCTGCAAGCATTCTTGCCTTGGGCAATACTGCGCCCAACAGCATTAGCAAGACGGCGGAAGCCGCCAAGAGTAACTCCGGCAAAAGCGCGTACCAATCCGCGCAAGAGGGCATTAAATTTTTAACAGTTTCAAGTTCCATAACCTACTTAAGCAAAAGATTGTTAAAAGAAGCCACGTTAGAGAGGGTTGCATCTAAAGCGGAAGTCAAAAGCTGGGGGCAAAAACCTACGACAATCAAAGCCGCAAGCAATAGCACTGCGGGAATTCTCTCTACAACACCGATGTCTCGCGCATCGGCCCTTGCCACCACTTCGGATTCCGGACCGTAAAAAATAGAAGCCACAGCCCTCAATCCGTATATTGCGGAAATTACAATTCCGGATACTGCAAGAACGCAAACTGCGAAGTTTACACCTCCCAAAGATACGAATATGGAAAGCTCTCCCCAAAAATTTGCAAACCCAGGCAAGCCGATGTTTGCAAGTATA
>URYY01000146.1 GCA_900552245.1 uncultured Opitutales bacterium
GCACTATTCTCGGGAGCTCAAGGCAGGCGGAGTTATTCGCGAGCAGGCTGTCGCGATAGGCATGCAAAAGAGGCGATTAAATGCTTTGGTTCTGAGGGCCGCACGAGAACATGCATGGGCGCAATCCGCGAAGTCTCAAAATCTCGTAAATTTATTTAACAGTATATTTGTAAACGGATTTTTGTATGTCGGCGACAATAGCTATTCAAATGGTTCTTTCGCGAAGTGGCTCGACATAGACGTAAACCGAAAACTGGGCGATGTGGTGGCGCTAACTCAAGACGATAGCGCTGGGAATTTTGCGTCGACTTGCAATACGGCCGCCATACTTCAAGCACAGGCGACTATGGCGGTTGTGCGAGAGCTCTACGGAGATTTTTTACATCCTTCCGGAATGTCGCTAGAGCATCTCGCAGACCCCGGCAACGGGGTTGAGGTAAACGTGCGCAGAAAAATTCTGGAGCTTGAAAGCGATTTGCGTTCGTCCGCACCCGCCCTGTCGGGCAGAGCCTACGCCGATTATGTGGAATGGTGCGAGTACCAGGCCTTAATTAAACTCAGTGCCGAATGCAATCGAATCGTTAGAGCTGCACTTATTGCAAACATTAGAAATCAGGAGCGCGCGGAGTTTATATACGAACAGAGGATTAGGAATTTGCTCGGCTCAACACTGAAAGTAAGCGGGGCTCTATTTTACAACATTAACTAAATAAACATTATGAAAAAATTATTGCAACTATTGATACTTGTATCAGGCCTTTTCCTTCTGAGCGCGTGCGGAGGTAGAAACCCTCCAGAAGTAGCCGTTGAGAAAGATTTAAACGCCTATTTCGAGGAGGAAATCACCCCACGGTCCGGAGCGGTCTTAAAGTCTGTTAAGGTATTCGGCTTGGAGGAGTATAGAGATGGCCTTTCCAGAGATTTTGAAGTTAAAATCGAGATATTTTTCCCGAAGGACACTTTTGAGCTTCCCGCTCGCTATATGAACCTAAGCCGCGCCGATATAAAGCCCTTAATAAAGGAAGGCAGCTCTAAAGAAATACTTGTTCGCATGGCTTACGAGGACAATTCAACAAGCGGTGAAAAATATATTTACGCAAAAAGGCCTTTCTTTGACGACTTCGGTCATACGAAAGAGAGGGCGGAGGCGATAGTGAAGAAATACGGAAGAAAATAGCACTGCGAGATATTACATCTTCTTTTTTGACGTTTAATTTTCGGCTAAAACTCAAACTCAATTTGCAAAAATGAATCAATTTATAAAAAATATAAAATCTTCGGCGGCCAAGTATCGCACCCAACTTTTAGTTTTGGCGCTCGCATTTGTAAGCGCCTGTAGCCCGATAAAAGAGGAAAAGGTTAGGGAACTTATAGAGAAAGATTTGCCGCCATTTGTAAAAATAGCCGAACTAAAACTCGGCGGCTGCGTAGAGCAGGAATCTCCATATTCGCGAGACTGGTATGTGGAGGCCCCTTTTGAGGTGAAATTCGAGATAGTTGAGACTACCTACGATCCCGGTTATAAAAAGTTTGATTGGCGCAAAGACGGCAAGGTGCATTTTGTAAGGCTCAATCAGAAAAAGGGGACTCTTATAGACAAAAAGGGCGTTGCGAAGCTGTACTACAGGGAAAACGGCAGCGGCGAGATTAGCGAGAGATTGTCGGTGAAAGTTCTTAATTTGCGATCCATGGGGGCAGGTACAGGAGTGGACTTCACAAATCTATCAAGCCTAATGGGCGAAATCCAAAATTTACAAACATGGGGAATGGGGAATCCTGCGTCGAAATTTAATGAGGAAAACACGGAGCTAATCGTACAGGGTAGCGATGAGGACAAAGCTTGGAAAAAAGGTTACAATGAAATGCTTTCAGGTTTCAAAAATTTCTTCCCCGGAATTTGGAGCGACAAGGACGGCGTGCTGATATACGGCGACAATTCAGAATATTACATCGTGCGATTTAAGGACAAGAGCTTTGTGCGCCGCAAGTGGGAGTTGAAGAACGACGGAATTATGCTCGGACGCGAGGAGGGCGAAGGTCTGGTCGCTTCCAACATTGTCAGGATAAGCGACAAAGAGTGGCTTGAGCAGGATGTAAACGTATCCGGATTTGCTTCGTCGCCGACTTATATCGGCCGCGACAAAGTAACACTTTACAAAAAGCAAAAAAATCTACAAGAGCGCGAAAATGCGGCCGAAAATACTCGCAAGGGTATTGTCGGAATCTGGGATTGCAACTGGTACAATAAGGGCTCAATCGCTAAATTTAAGGACGATGGAAGTGTGATTTTTGAGGAGAAAAATAGCGGGCGCTTAGAGAAGGGTACATGGAAGGTCAGCGGTGAATTTATGATAATTCACATATCCGAGACGGAGAAAGGAAAATCGGATTGGACAAGGTGGCAATTCGTTGAAAAGTTAGACGGCAAAAATTTTGATCTCCACCAAGTACGCGAGAAATCATCGGAGGACAAAATAGTATGGAAGGGCTCGTTTTTGCATTCTTGGGACGACGAGCGCAAATTACAGGCCGAAAAATCCGCTTTATTTTCTCCTCAAATTCCCGGCGAATGGACCTGGCAGGTCGGCGAGCGCTTAATAGATACGCCGAAACTTGTTGGTACTCCGTACGGCGGAGTGAATAAACCCAGACTTGAAGTCATAACTAATTTTGAGAAGGACGGAAAGTTGGTGCACAATTTCTACTACAAGGACGGGAGTAGGGGAATGCTACACTTGGCAAATACCTACGAGGGAACTTGGTCGCTTGATGGAGATATCCTGACAGAGAATATAAATAAGAAAAACGATGTCGGAGTTCCATTGGAAACTTATCGCTACAAAATCGACATATCCAGTAAGTATTCTTCAACTGTAATGGAGCTTTTAGGTTCGGGCTATCCGCAGGGCTTGTTGTGCTATAAAAGCATATATAAGCGCAAGGGCGGTTCGTCCACACAGCTTTCGAGCGCGGCGGGCGCAGGGCGGAGCACAGCTCAAAGCCAATCGCAGAGGCAGGGGGCTTCTCAGGCCAAGGTTAAACTTTCGATTGAGGAATCCAGAGTTATTTTGCAACTTGCGGCTCTGGAAAAGAATATTAAGGCTGCGGCGATTTCCTTGGCTACAATACGAAAGATAAAAAGTTCTTCCACCGCCGCACAAAGGGCCTATGATATGAAGAAAAATACCGTTCCCAACTTGGAGGGGGAAATATCCGCCGCCAAAAAGGCTCTAAACGAAAGTTCGGACAAGATAAATCCGCAGTCTTTCCAAAAGTATCTTGCGCTTGTGAAAAGTTGCGAGAACACTCTTGAGAATATTAAAGCGGGACTCTCGGAATACTCAACTTTAGAGGAGGGAATAGATAATGTAAGAGATTTGGGTAATAAAATATTGGATTTATTTTAAAAAGGCGTCTCAGGGCAATGGTGAACAAAGGTCTTCGGTCGACACTGTGTTTGCTTATGCGGACACTGTAATGGAGTAGCCCCTTGCTTTAAGTCGCTTCTTACAGCTCTTCAATGCGGGCTTATAGGGGTATACCGCCCAATAATAGTGGAGAAATTCCGAGGGTTTGTACGAAAGACAAATGGCTGCTATTCTCCGCAATGCCGCAGGGCTTTGGGAGCGCCGTGCTGCAATTTCCGAATTAAAATTACAAGATAAAACAAAAATAGGATAAAAAAATGAAAAACAAAATACTCATATCGCTTCTAGCTTTACTTTCATTGCTGCTTGTCGCTTGCGGAGGACCAAGTTACGATTTCTCCTCGGAGCAGGCTTTTAAGAAAAGCTTGGAGTCTCAGGTTAAGGCGGAGAATATACCGCAGGATCAATTCCTCGCAAAATGGCTGGATTTTTGCGTGAAAAACGACCTTATTCAAGAGGGTGGATCTTTTGAAAAGTCAAAGAAAATACTCAAGAAAAAATTGGAGGGTAAGCCTTTGCGAGAAGTGCTGAATATAAAATAGAGCGTGCTTTTAAATGGCATCTTTGTTTCAGACTTCTTGAAATAGTTAGAAGTGATGTTTGGTGAAAAATCATTACGATTATCCGCGTAAAAAATATCTCGATAGACTTTTCTAACATTTCTGTGAAGGCTGTGCGCAGCTTATAGCACGCTTTACATGATGCGCTCTCAGAGCTCGGAAGGGCAGGGGGCGCTCTTTTTTTTGTAACCTTTAAAAATTTGCAGTTTAGAGGTCGCTGTATGATTAATATGGTGTAGGGATTTATCGGAGTTCTTCGCAAATACGGAGAAACTCCATAAATTTTTTCTCTCTCAAGGTATAGAAGTGATCTATTCATCTTGAAGCCAATAAGATGCGGAAAATCTGAAAGTTGAATTCACATGAATATTTCTATTAGATCGCTGTATAAAGAGGTTCTGCGTGTAGATTGCATTTGAGAGCGCTAAACTCGGAGTCGGGGACCGCTGCGTGGGCGGTTCCGTATACGGCGTTCTTCTGTGAATTACTCCGAAAAACGTCTATGTAGAGATCTACGGTCTTGCGCCCGACGGTCTCAAGCGGATACTCGCTAAAAAATTTAAAATAGAAATTGTCGGTAAGGGTTTAGGGGAGTGAATGTTAAAGGAATAGAACATTGACCCAAGATTTCCGTGTTCTGATCTCAAAGTTGCTTTGGGGCACAAGGCCTTTGAGATTGAAGACAATCTATTCGTTTCGGTAAAAGACACATGCTTTCGCCACGGTTTTATGATAAACGTAATGCTGTACAATATAATAACCAGAGGAGTTATCTATCCATTAACGGTAGGTAGAATCTCAAAGATAAAATTTTAAGTTATTTTCGCCAGATTTGTAGATGATATCTGGCACATATAGCGAGCAATGTAGTTTGCGCCCGCTTTCTGTGGAAGCGGCTTTCTTTTTAGGTTGCGTAGCGACCGGGGTGGGTCGAGGGATGGGGGCGCTGTCCCCG
>URYY01000147.1 GCA_900552245.1 uncultured Opitutales bacterium
ATTTAACGAAGGTTGGGGAATCTACAAGCGCGAAGACGTAAAGGTACTTTCCGATTGGCTCAGCGCCTACGACCCATCTAGGTTTGTAAACGATAGCTCGGGACTTCCCAACGAACACTCAAGCGGCGACGTTTACGATATACACATTTATACGGGACCTTCCGCAAGTCTTTCCGGCGACCCCGCCACAAAGACTTTCGCGGCTCTCGGTGAATACGGCGGAACGGGGCTGAATGTAAAGGGTCACAATTGGTTTAATCGCGATGGTTGGGCCTACGGAAAAGTTTCAAATAACAATGAAGAACTAACAAAACGCTACCTAAATATGCAGGGAGAGTTGTTTAACTTGATGTTCTACCCGGGCTTAAGCGCATCGGTTTACACGCAAATTAGCGACGTTGAGGGCGAGACAAACGGGCTCTATACCTACGATAGAAAAGTCCTTAAGATGGACGCAAAGAAAATCAAGGCAGCCCACGATAAAATTACAGAGACGTCAAAAAACATGCCCAAGATTTGCGATGCAAATTCAAAGCTAAGTTTTGCGAACAAAAAAAATTCAATATCTTTAAACGCTTCCGACAAAATTCAATTTGCCTTTATGGAGGGAGAAAAGGATAAGGATTGCAATCTGACAGCGGCGATAGCCACTTGCGAACTTAATATGCCAATTCGCAAAGGAGCTGAAGCGGGAGTGGTCATGCGCGCCGACGGCGATTCGGGCTACCTCTTGGGTATAAGAGCAGATTCAACAATGTTTATAAGCGGCTACGGCAAGGCGGAGGGAATAAACGTTGAAAAGAAGGCGGAGCTTAAGGGCAAGTTGAAGCTAAAGGCTCAAGCCTTTGGCAGCGTTTTGTACTTGGATATAAACGGCAACAAAATCTTTGCCCGCGAAGCCTATCAAGCTTTTGGCAAGTGCGGAGTGTTTGCGTTAAAAGACAAAGCGCAATTTGCGAACTTTGAAATTAAGAACCCCACAAAGCGCATACGTGCGCAAAAGACAAGGGTAAAGTTCATAGTGTTGCGCGAAGAGAAGGACAGAATCCGCTGCATACTGGACTGCAACCCGAAAGTTATGGGCGACATATTCTGGGAGTTTGAAAGCGGACTTGCCGACTCCAAAGGCGTTTCGATAAGGTCCATGGGCTACCCCGACAAATATCTGACTTTAAAGGAAAACGGGGAAGTGGGGCTTTTGACCTTTGAGGATTCGGAAAGTTTTAAAAAGAACGCAACTTGGTACCTGAGAAGTGGTAATGCCGACGACGCGGACGAAACGAGAAATTCTTTTGAATCGGCCGCGAAGCCCGGAGTTTTCATGCGCCACAAGGCGTGGAATTTAAATTCAAGCGAGATAAAAAGTTCAGGAGATAAAAACGACTCCACTTTTGAGATAGTTAATTAAAAAAATTTTTAATCCCCCAGTCCCGGCCGAACCCAAAGCGCGAGTTTTGGGTTCGGCCTCTTTTTTTAGGATTAAAAAATTGTAACACAATAAAAGCTCCATAGATGCTCAGGGAATTGAGCGAGCAAGCGGAGGCAAGACGCACCGAAGAAAGCGCAGCCGCCAAAAAATTTTTGGGGGCAAAAAGCGCAGAATCCAGCCTGTGGACAGAGGACTTCCCAATTTTTGGACATGGAACGCGTAAAAAATAGACTATACGCTCAAAAGAATTTTATCGGAAAAGTACAAATCTTCCCATGCGGGAAATGGCCTTAAAAGCCCGAATTTTTGAGCCTTGAGAAGCTCACAAAAAAATACACCCTAAAAAAGTTTAATCCAAAACCCGCAAACTCCACCTTGCGGGAATAGCTCTGAGATTCCGAACTTCGAGCCTCGGGAAACTCATAAAAAAACACCCCGCAAAAGAATTTAATCGAGAAATCACAAAACTCCCCCTTCGGGAATAGCTTTGAGATTTTGGATGCAGTTCAAGGAACAAGGGCGGCGAGCGACAGGAGCGTACTAAAAGTACGTGACTGTCGCGAAACGCCCGCAGTGACACCGAAATGCGCCAAAAGCTCAAAGCTATTGCTATTCCCAAGCAATATACCCCAAGCGCTTAGATATTATGTCTGCCGACGCCCTAATGCGCTTGCCAATAATATCAAACCTATCCGCCCCAACTCTGCTTGCAGGCCCCGTAATCCAAATTGCGGCAACCGGATAGCCATGTGTATTAAAGACAGGCGCCCCTATGCAATTTACTCCCTGAATTTCCTCTCCCTTATCGACGGAGTAGCCGCACTCACGAACATTTTTAAGCTCCTTTAAAAAGTCGCGCTTGCAGCAGATTGTGGTATCTGTAAACTTGGTAAACTTCATATTTGCAAGGCGCTGCTCAAGCTCCTCTTCGGAAAGGTAAGCTAAAATAGCCTTGCCGGGCGCCGACACATGCAATTTTATGCGCATACCAATCTCACCCAAAAATTTGAAAGCCGCCTTGCCCGGCGCCTGCTCTATCAACACGCACTCGTCCTGCAAGAGAGTGCCCAACATGGCAGTCTCGCCAAATTCGTCGCGCACGGAGCGAATCACGTCCATACTCTTTTCGACAATGTTTGATTCTCCAAAGCCCGCATACCCCAAAGCCGCAAGTTTGCGAGACATCATAATCTTGCGCCCGTCCTTGTCTTTAACGACGTATCCGCAATCCTGAAGAGTGCAGACAATTCTAAATATGCTGTTTTTTGAATATTTTGTGGCGGCGCTTATCTCCGACAAGGTCAAGCCCTCCGTGTGCTTTGCCAAGAGCTCAAAAACTTCTAGAGCCCTCTCAAGATTTGGTATGTGGTAGCGTTCGTAGGACTTTTGTTCTTTCTCGGGAGTTTGCATAATATCTTATTTTTAAAGCAAATGGGCGCGCGCCCGACGAAACTCCGCCAAACGCCCGCCCAAAAATGCGACGGTTTTCACTGCCTATTTAAGAAGGAAGGAAACATTGTCGAGGTGCCAACCCATCGAACTGCTATCCTCCTTAAACAGAATCTTTATTACATCACCGCCGGAAATATTGGCAACGTCAAGACTATTTTTCGTCCAAGCGCCTTTATTTCCCTCAAATTTCTTTCTGGCACGCTCCTTACCATTTACAAATACTACCGCCTCTCCATCGGCGTCCTGCCTGAGCCAAGTTTCAAATGTGAGCGTAGCGCTAGTCTTTTTCACACCTTTTGGAACTTCAACTATCTGCCAAATCTGGAAGGGCGACGAACCGTTTGAGGCAAGCTCAACATGCTGAGTTGCAGGCGAGCCGCTCGCGTCCGTCTTCGGAGACCCCATTAGAGAACCGCGCCAGAATTCAAAGGAAGACTCGCTCGAATCCCAAGCCGGAACATTCTCTGCAGAAACCATATTTACACCCTCTGCGATATCGGGAAATTCAAAACCGCCGTTTGCAATCAAGTCCTTCGGATTTTCGCTGCGGTACATGCTATTGTCGGCAGGTGCCTTGTTTGAAACGTACCTGGGCTTTATCACCTTTTCGGGCAATGGCTCAGCCTCCTTTAAGACCTTAGCCGCCTTTTGAGGATCGTTTATCACAACTCTAAACCCGACGTTGTAAACGCGCTGCCAAGGCGGATAGAATCGGCGCAGCGTTGTTCGCGCCCACTTTGCCCTGTCGCGCCAGCTGCCGCCGCGAGCCACCTTAAAGTCCTCAACGGGCTTGCCGCCAAGAGTTTCCGTATAGTTATCCCTAGTCCACTCTGCGACATTTCCGTTTATATCGTATAGATTGAAGGGACTCGGCATATAAGAGCCGACATTCGCAGTAACAAGCTCGCCGTCATTTACGTCTAAGTCAGCCGGCACAAAAGCCATTTCCTTGCTCGGATTTCTTATGGGCTGTGGATCTATGCCTATAACCGCAAATTTCTTTGTGCTTACATCCGAAAGGTTTTCAAATACGCCGTAGTCTGAACCTATGGGACCAAACCAGAAGTCCTTGTCGCTTCCGGCTCTAGCCGCCCACTCCCACTGGGCCTCGGTCGGCAGCGACACCTCCAAACCGTACTTTTCGCCAAGCCACTTGCAAAATTCCATAGCCCTGTTCCACGGCACGCGCACCACGCTCTGCTCCGGCAGATTTGCATGATAGCCGCGATTTACATGATCCTTCCAGTGCCTGTCGTAGAAGCCAGAATCGTAAGTTTTATCGAAGGCGTTGTACTGGGCGTTTGTCGTCTCAAACGTTGCCATGTAGAAGGGCTTTTCAATCTTTTGAACCTTTGCAGGCCCCTCGTCGTAGAACCAATCGTTAGTGCCCATCACAAAGCTTCCGGCAGGTATTAGAGAAAAGCGCATAGTTACACCGCCGCCCAAATCCGCAACAAGCTCCTTTGGAAGCCCGACTGCCGCAACCTTTTGCTTGGCCTTATCCTCATCAAAGGGGAAGCCCGCGACCGTCGGAACTTTGGACGTGTGCTTCTTTTCCTCCTTGGGCGCAACAAACTCCTGCTTGCCCGGATCCCAAGTGATTACGTCGGGATCTTCAAAGCGATTGGCGTACTTTGCCATAAATTTCATGCGCTTTTTGTCGCAATCGTTTGGAATCTTGTCAGTAACTTCCTTCCAAGAGCCGTGGAATGGGACGTTTAAGTCTATCCATGTGTAGAGAACGTCCCAAGCGTCCTTGTCGAGTTCGACGCCGTGGTGCCCCTTCTTTAGCATCTGCACGAGCTCGCTTGTGTTTGCGTTAAATTCCGAAGGCGGCAGCAAATTCTGGTTGCTCTCGGGCCCGGAGCGGCGAACGTAGGGGTGCAGATCCATGTAAGCCTTCGTAAATCTCTTCCAAACGGGCTTTCCGCGCGCATAGACCGGCATGCCCTTGGTCGAGCCGTCGTGACAGCCTGCGCAATACTTATCCAATATTGGCTGAACATCGCGCAAGAAGGAATAGCCGCGAACCGG
>URYY01000148.1 GCA_900552245.1 uncultured Opitutales bacterium
CCTGCCCGCCGGCCTTTAACGAGTATCAGATAGACTTGCTAAAGTCGCTTTACACTCGCGAAATCTCGCAAACCCACCCTCTTTACAGAGATTACAGGCGGGCTATGCGCATGCACAACTACCCGGAGGCGCTGTCGGTTATACGAACCATAGCCAAGGTAAATAAGCTGGATGCGCAAGCCAAGAAGGAGTGCGAAAAGCTGGAGAGAAAAGTTGCCGGCGACAAATTTGCGGAGGCAAAACAAGCCCTAGCAAACAAAGATGAAGAGAGGGCCGTTTCCATAGCAAGCACAATAGGAGAAATCGGCAAAGACATCTTTGCGTCCGACCCCGATTGGATCAAGCTATCGGCCAAAGTTGAGGAATTTGAGCTAAGGAATGCAAAAAATAGGCTCGTAGAAATAGTATCTAAGTTGCGCGAGCTTGAAAGTAGCGACGATTACAGGGAGATTTTGAGCCTTTGCGCGGAGTTTGACTTAATATGCTCAAAGTATTCTCTGAGCGCAAATGAAGCCGACTTGGAATTTGTAAAAAGCCAGACAAAGCGAGCATCTTCAATACAGGACGAAATTTTGAAACTTCAAGAGAGGGCAAACGCCTCCATAGCTCTTGCTGCGGAAATAGAGGAATTGCCGCCATCAAAGGAACTCTTGAAATTAAAAGAGCTTGCGGCAAAGTCCGGAGAGCTTCTAGAAAACGAATTGAAGTCGAGGTTTGAGAAGCGCTGCGCTGAGTTAAAGTCGCAAATAAGACTTGCGCGGGCAAAGAGCGGGCTTGTCTTTTGCGTGCTGATATGCGCGCTTGCAGCCGGCGCATTCTACGCCGATAAATTCGCAAAAGATATGAAGCTTAGGGAAGACGCAAAGCGCGAGCTCTCAATTATGGTGGAAGTATCAGACGATTCCAAATTGCGAGAGATGATAGCAAAGTTTGAGAGCAGCTACAAAGATTTGCTAAATCAAATGGAGTTCTCTCTGCCCTTAAGCCAAATAAAGGAGGGCTTTGCACAGAGAAGCGAACTTGAGGCAAAGATTAAAAAGGATCTGGATTTTGTTTCAAAGTTCGACAAAAAAAGCAGACTAGACTCGGATTGGAATTACGCATTTGAGAAGTTGGACGAGGCAGAAAAGGGAGCGCTCGCATTTTCCGACGCAAGGAGAAGCCGGATAAAGGATATGGCAAACTCACTGCGAAGGGATCTGCGAAACTCGATGAACGAGCTTAGAAGCGAGACCTCTAACGCCTTAAAATCATCGCTGGAAAAAGCGGCGGATACACTTGCAAAGATAGACGTTTTATCAGATTCCGCCTATGGGGAATTGAACATGGCAAACGAAGAGCTAAAGAATGCAAGGCAGATTGCCGATAACCCGAGCAAGATCTTCAATATATCGCAGTTGGATGCCGACAGGCTCGCTGAACTAGACGGGAAGCTGCAAACGATGTCGGAATTGATAGCAAAATCCAAGGCTAGCTTTAAAGCTATGCTAGATGCGAGCAACTTGGACGAATACTTTGCTGAGCTCGGGCGCTTTAAGGAAAACCCGAATTTATCGGCGAAAGAATTGCTTGAGATAGAGAATCTTGAAGGGATAAAAGATTTTATAGAAAAGCAGGTTTACGGAGGCTTTAGCAGAAGCGTTGCGGAAAATACACCCGAAAAATTTTCCTCGGCGGGCATAGACTTTTCGGGCAACGACATGGTTCTGGAAATGTATAGGTGCACCGACGGGACTAGGGTGTTCTACGTTTCCGGGAAAGTGCAAACCCGCAAGCAGACTTGGCGTGGCGGCAGCGAGATAACGCAAACTGCAATGATTATAGGCTCAAATGGAACTGCCGCCGAAAGTGTATTTAGAATGAATTACACTGACGGTTTCCCGCCGCGCGGAAGGTCCATAATTTCAAGCGAACTATCGGCGGAATCTAGGCTTGCAAATGCAGTAGCGGAAGTCTCGCAGAGCGACTCTCCCATAAGGGCGATAGAGCTCGTGGCAAAGGCAAACGCAAACCCCATGTTTAAAGTATGGCTGGAGAAGAAGTTGTTTGACGCGCTTAGCTCAAATGAAATCAAAAGCGGCCTAGCCTACAGCCCCGCGCTCTTAGAGAGGCGCGAGAAGGTGGAGCAGCTCTCAAAGCAGCTAGACGCGCATTCGTGGATATTTGCGACAAACTCGCGAGTAGCCTTTATAAAAAGCGAACTTTACTCGGAGGAAATTCCGGACTTTATGAAGGAGGCAGAGTCTAATAGGCAAAAGGCGCTTGAATCTGCGAAGAACCCCATGAAGTTTGCGGGTTTTGTGGACTCCAAAGAGAAAATCAGGCTCAAGGAGGGCGCGAAGGAACCAATATACGGAATCTCGACTAACGGTGAATGGATTGAAGTGACAAGCTCGTCGCCGGCGGAAAAATTCTCGCCCCTCTTTGAAAAATAGCCGATTTAAATTGTCGGTAAAAAATTGAAACTAAAAAAGGAGGCGTTAAGCCTCCTTTTTTTTACTATTGGCAAGAGCACCTTCTCCGCCCGGGAAATTCAAAAATATGGGAACTTTAATGCAGAGCAGAAATTTACTTACTCGCAAAAAGGAAGCTTTAATTTCCGGGATATCACCATCTCAAGAGAAATGAAGTTAGGCAAAGTGCTCTCACAAGCCTAAGGGAAGATAAAAAATCGGCAAAAAGCGCCCCAAAATCAAATATTCGGAAGAAGCTCGGCAAAGAACAAGTAGCCCGCTATAGCCAATATAAGCGACACTAAAAAGACGGATAATGCGAGCTTGCCGCGCCCCGACTTAAGTAAAAACGCGCAATAAAGCGCCGCCGACACAAATACATAGACGCTCAAAAACGACATTCCGGCCAAGAGAAATCCAAAGCTGACTAAATCAAACTCCCCGCTCGCTCGCGAACTATCCAACTCAAGCTCGCGCTCCGATTCCGGCATAGAGAAGAAATCGGAAACCGACACTTGCCTTCCGTCTTTAAGCTCAACGCTGTGCAGCAAACCCAAGGCGCCGCGCGCAAGCATATCGCGCATTTCAAGTGCGCTAAAGCTTCCTATGCACTCGCCCTTCCAAAAAATTCTGTATCTCATTTTACGCCGTCAAGCACTGCATTTGCATTGCGCGATATCCCCTCTCTGCAACTCTGCGACATGGGAAAGATCTCTTGAGCCGCCAAAAACAAAGTTAAAGCGGCGGCATTTGCGCCCTTTTTCTCAGCATCCTTTGCGGAATCTAAAAGCCTTACGTAGTCTGCAACCCTCGGAGCCATATCCGCCATTGCGCGCGACAGCACGGGGTCTTGCTCGTCTATCTGCTTTGCCTTTTCGAGCATCTCCCAAGCCACATAGGAATTGCCCTGAGTATCCAACTCTTTGGCCTGCGCTATTAAAAAGTCAATTTGCGAAACGTCCGAGACAACCTCCTTTAGCTTTGCGGCCTTCTTTGGAGAGGCCTTCAAAGCTATCGCGTATTCGGCGGCCTCCGACATAATCTCGCGGTAATTTTTCTTCTCCAAAAGTTCGTCAAAGCGCTTTTCATACTTTGATATGCCGACAGTCATCTGCATTACTTCGTCGTTAAACTTGTCGAGCTCCGGATTTAACGGCCATATCTGCGCAGCCTCTGCAAGGGCGGCTCTCGCGGCGTCCATATCGCCTCCGAATGCTGCGGCTCTAGCTTCCATAACCTTCAAGTTGCTCGCCTGCTTGCCGATTTTTACCTTTGAGTAAATCTCGCGGTAAGGGAAGTCGTCCGCAACTTCCTTTATGCGCTCCAAGGTCTTTTCTATCCCCTCCAAGTCGTGGTTGTCTCCCAAATCTTTAAGGGCGCTCATATCGCGGTAAAGCTGCAGTAAAACCTTCTTCTTTTCAAAGTCAAAAGACCTAACACTCGGCTCGTTTTCGCCCAAGACGAAAGTTTCCATGAGGCGCTGCAAGGCACTGTAGCGCTGCTTTGAATCGTAGAGCGTATTTACTGAAATCATGCCTTCGCGAACGTCGTTTCTGGCCTCGGTTGCAAGGCTTTCAACAACATCGTTTGTAGGCATAAAGTTTGATATGGGAAAAAACTTTAAAAACTGCTCCTTTCCGACTTCAAAATTCTGCGCGCCCGCCTTGTAAAGATGCCTGTAAAAATAGGCGGAAATCGTGGCGTGCTGAAATTTTCTTGCAAGCAGAAATGTTAGAGTTGAGGACTGAAACTGCAAGACCGCCTTTGCGGCAGTGGCCTCGGAAGTCGCCTTTTTCACTGCAAGTTCTGAAGTCATCTTTGCGACATCTTCCATATCGCTAGCAAACCTCGCAGCCCCGACGCGAACTTTACTTACTTTCGTCGGCACATTTTTAGGGTTCATGGAACCCGAATGAAACTCGTCAAACTGTTCCTGCTCCATTACGGTTTTATTGCGCAAGGCCAAGCGCTTTGTGGATTCCAAGTTGCGCCTAAAATCCGTCTCGCTTATGCGGTAGCGCTTAAATTCGTTGCGCATGCGCCAAGTCTGAAAGACGTTATTTGCTATTGCTATGCAGCCGTCGTTATCTATGTCGTACTCGGCAGCGTCGTAGAGCTTATTCCACGCGGCGCGTATTACTTCGTCGCTCAAATCGTCGTTGTTTGAGTAGAGCATACTAGTAATCTCGCGCAAAATTTTTTGGTAGTTTTCAAAATTTTGGTCGCGCAAATCCATTGCCAAGTAGCGCTCAAATCGAGCTTTTACGACTTTTGAATTGCCGATTTCAAAGGTTTTGCCCTTCCAATTCAAAGTTCCGTCTTCAAGATTTATGCTGTCGGAATTAAAATCGAAAATTTTATCCATGGTGCGCTCAAAAGTGCCGCTATCCATAGAACCGCCCGCCGGAGATACCGACACTGTCTGGCTCGCCGGAGCTTTAGCCGG
>URYY01000149.1 GCA_900552245.1 uncultured Opitutales bacterium
GCATTGTGAGGCTTGCGGATTCAGAGGAGATTTCGTTATCGTAGTAGTTCAAAACTCCCTCGTAGAGCTTGTCTGTATTTTCAAATAGCCTGAGCTTAATCTTTGGGCCGGTTCCGGCGTCTATATTTATCTTATTAAAGAGTCCGCATTCTCTGTATGCGATAACGTCTCTTTCGCTGAGCTCAAAATAAGCTTGAACGGAGGAGCTATCGACTATCCTCGTCAGGCGAGTCTGGTCGGCAACTATGAGGTTTCCGATATCGACCAGAGCCTCGCTTATCTTGCCGGACATCGGGGCGCGGATGCTAGTGTACTCCAAATTTAGGCGCGCGTTGCGAACCTTTGCTTGCGCACTTTCCAAAACTGCGCTGGAAGAGAGCATCTCGCAGTTTCTCGTATCAAGAAACTCTTTTGCCACGACATCGGCTGCGTAAAGTTCCTTTGCTCTTTCCAGATTTGTGCGGGCAAGTTCAACTCTGGCCTTAGCCTCTGCAAGTTCAGCCTCGGCGGAGGCCAAAGCAGCCTCGTAAGGGCGCGGATCTATAACAAATAGCAAATCGCCCTTCTTTACGTTCTGCCCCTCCTTAAAATTTATGGACTTCAAGTAGCCGCCCGCGCTCTTATGTCAACAAAGGCGACAGCCTCAATTTTAGCCGTGTATTCGTCCCACAAGACGACGTCTTGGACTTCAGGGCGCGAGTATATAACCTTTTGGCGCTTTTTTTTCGGCCTTATCATTGGCGGAGTTATCGCAAGCGCCAAGAAGCAGTGTCAAAACGCAGGCGGCGAACGCCGCCACTTTCATATATTTCATATAAACCATAGCTTACCTTAAAATTCTATCTACAAATTCCGAATTTAACTCCCTCACCTTTTCGGCCTCCATCTCTCCAAAGGCCTTCCAGTTTAAGTCGAACTTCACGCCCAATCTCGCGGCGCTAAAAAGATGGGTCTGCCCTAGCAAAAGCTTTGCGGCAATCTTTGCGCGCTCGCCGCTAATTCTGCCTTTTGTTGCAATTTCCACAAGCTCGGAAGTCATCCGAGTGCGCGGGATAAAAAGCTTTTTTAAGAACAGTTCAAAGGCCTCCCCACAGCAGAGTTCCTCGCGCATCAATATAAGAACTATGTATTTTGTGTACCTGTTGCCGCGAGACTCGCACCTGATTCTCGAGGAAAGTACGTCTTTTATGAGTTCCAGAGCCTCCTTCGGCTTTCTGGAGAGCTTCACCCTCTCAAAGCGCTCAATGTAAGGCGCGTACTGCCTTTGGAATAGCCGCACTATGATGTTTGCCACTTCCATATACAACGCGTCTTTTGTCTTAAAATGGTAATTGGCGGCGGCCAAATTCACCCCCGCTTTCTTTGCAAGATCTCGCATTCTAACAGCCGCAGGCGTACCGACCGCAAACATCTCTAGGGCCGTGCGCAAAATTTTGCCCGCAGTCTCCGAGCGGTATTCCTCAAGAATAGAATCCAAGATCTTATCCATTTTCGCCTTTCCTTTCCGAGCGTAAAATTCAAACATTTGTTTAAAACGTTTGTATGTCAAGAAAAAAAAATTAAGACCAATGCGCCGATAAAAACTTGAGTAATCGAAACTTTTACGCAACTTGCTTTGCACAAAAATCTAAGCTTGTTAAACTCGGCGCCTTAAAGTTTGCAAAAGACCTATCCCCACACCAAACCCAACTTAAGAAGAGACTTGTTTTAACAATAATTTTAGACAAACGCGCGCCCAATTAAAACTTTGCAGCAGAGGTAACGAGCGCCGCAATAAAAATTACTTGCATAGTAAACTCAACTTAACTAAGCTCTTAAACCGGAAAACTTAATATATATATGATGAAAAGAATACTGAAAATATTGATTGCGTCTGCAATATTTGCAAATGCCCTCTTTTGCGCTGCCGCAGAGAAACGCGCCGTAGAATTTCCACTCGACGATGTTCGCCTAGATGCAAACAGCCCCTTTTACAGAGCAATGCTCGTAGATAAAAACTATATGTTTAAGCTCGATATAGACCGTTTTTTTGTAAAGCCGCGCATAACGGCAAAGCTAAAACCGAAGGCAAAAAATCAGTATCCGGCCTGGGCAGACGGCAACAATTCGGGGCACGTGCAGGGTCATCTCTTGTCGGCGCTATCAACCCTATACGCCTCCACGCACGATGCTGAAGTTCTCGAAAAATAAATTACATTGTTGGCGAATTTGAGGCCATACAAAACACGGACGGCAGCATAAACACGACGGAGCAAAATATGAAAGTCTGGCGCGAATCCGCAAACGCCTTCAATAGCGACAAGCCGCCGGTAATAAATAAGACTACAATGTTCGGGCTCTGGGTGCCCTTCTACATAATGCACAAAATGCCGGCCGGCCTGCGCGACGCATGGCTTTACACGGGGAGCGAAAAAGCAAAAAATATATACCTTAAGTTTTGCGATTGGCTGTGCGATTACATGGATAATTTTACGGACGAGCAGTTTGAGCAGATGCTCGCATGCGAACACGGCGGCATGAATGAAATTCTAGCGGACGCCGCCGCTATAACTAGCGACAAGGCAAAGGCTGCCCGCTACTTAAAAAACGCCAAAAAATTTTCGCACAAGGAATTCCTAATTCCGCTTTCAAAAAATGAAGACGTCCTCCCAGGCAAGCACGCAAACACTCAAATACCCAAATTTATAGGCTTTAAGAGAATTTCTGAAATAGACCCCGATGCAAAAATCTATCGCGATGCCGCCTACAACTTCTGGAATATGGTAGTTGATACGCAAGTTCTATCCATAGGCGGCAATAGCTTTAACGAGCACTTCTCAAAACCAAATGAATTTGGGGACGCCGTGGGTTACCGCTCAACTGTCGAAAGTTGCAACACCTACAACATGCTAAAGCTCACAGAGCTTCTTTTTGCAGACGACCCTCAAGCGAAGTACGCAGACTTCTACGAACGCGCCCTATACAACCATATTTTGAGCACCCAAAACAATTCCGAGCCCGACAGGGGCGGCTTTGTATATATGACGCCCATGCGCCCCGGCTCTTTCAGGACATATTCAAGCGTGCATACCGACTTCTGGTGCTGCGTTAGCACCGGTTACGAAAATCACACAAAGTACGGCAAATTCATCTACTCGCACTCCGGAGATTCTCTGTACGTAAATTTATTTATAGCCTCCACTTTAAATTGGAAAGATAAAGGCTTAGTATTAAAGCAGACAAACGACTTCCCGAACACGCCCTCCACAAGTTTTGAGATTGAAAGCGATAATCCCGAAGTCGAATTTGAGCTAAAGATACGCAAGCCCTTCTGGGTGAAGGCAGACGGCCTTGAGGTTTCGATTAACGGGGAAAAGCAATTTGTAAAGGCCGGTAAAGACGGCTATGTGAGCCTAGCTCGCAAATGGAAAAACGGCGACAAAATCAAGGTTGAGCTTCCCATGTCTTTGCGCGCGGAAATTCTAAAGGGCAAGGAGGAATTCGCCTGCTTTATGTATGGGCCAATTCTGCTTGCAAGCCCTATGGGCACGCTGGAGGGCGATGAATTTTACGACGGCAGGCACATCGCAAAGGGCGAGTTTATCCCGCTTGCTGAAATTCCATTTTTGCGCGGAAATATCGAGAACGTTTTAAGCGCCATAAAGAAAGCGGATGGCAGTTCTCTAAGATTTGAAATTCCTAAAACAATCTCAAACAATGGAAAAGAAATTGAGCTTGTTCCCTTTGCCGACATACACATGCAGCGCTACGCTATATACTTTCCATACGGAAACGGAAAGGAATTTTTTGACATATTTAATGCAAATTACGGCTCTGCCGTCGAAAAGTTTAACGCAAGAATCCTAGATTCCGTAGATTGCGGCGAGCAGCAGCCGGAGGTCGACCACGAATTTAAGATGGGCAAGGGCAAAGACGCAAACATCTTTGGCCGCAGCGTGCGCGAGGCCTACGACTATCTCGAGTACAAGTTGAAGATAGATCCAAAAGATTTTAAAAAAGATATGAAAATCTCCCTCTTCTTTGAGCGCTTTGGTAGCCACGACAGGCGCGGACACAAGGTCTTTATAAACGGAGTAGAATTTTTAGATTTTGACGCCCCGCTAGACAAGCACGATGCGGTTATACACGAATTTCCAATTCCCGGAGAAATCGTAGAAAAGTCAGGCGGCGAATTTCTCATTCGCTTCGAGCGCAAGATGGGACCGATACGTCCATTCTTTAGAGTTGGGATTTCCCGAATGAAATAGTTTTAGTATTGTGCGCGGAAAAGTTTTCCGCGCCTTTTTTTGCGCATCGCGCCGCCACCGAAAGAAAAAGGAAAATATAAGCGCAAGCCGGTCTGCAAACCCGCCCGACTTTTAAAAAATTTTTTAACGCCTTCTCAATGCAAACTGCGAGTGCAAAAAAGACTCTAATTCATTTGCTTTGAGGAGATCTTATTTGGGAATGTCCAAGCAAAAACTTAGAACAAAATAAAAGCAAGGCCTCAGTCCTTAGGCTCAAACTTTACCCTGATAAAGCTCTCGGAGTTTGCGGGCAATGGAGCTTCAAAACCCAACATTGCAATGCCCTTGTTCGGCGCGTCGTAATCGTTATTCTGCTCTGTGCTCCATATTTTAAGTTCCACTTTCAAATTTGAATCGAAGGAAACCTCAACTAGCTTGCCATTTTTTTCAAGTATGGCCGAATTTGATTTTAGCGCGACTTTAGCGTCCGTACAAATGCTCCAGCGCAGAGTGTGCCCCCCTTCGCCCGATGCAATTTTATCGAAAACTTCAAAGTTTTTACCGTCCAAAAAATAAGCCTCGCGCACGCAAGTTTTAATAGCATCTGGATAGAGCATAGATACATCGGCTCTAA
>URYY01000150.1 GCA_900552245.1 uncultured Opitutales bacterium
TTCCCGCCACGGACAATGTCGGCACCTTCTCCAATAGCCCCGATATAAGGTTTAGCGTAAGGTTAAATCAAGATGATATAGGTAAACCATTTGAACAAGTGCGCTCTAAAATCCCTTTCTCGGGCGCAACTCCTCCGCCCGCAATCATAAAAAGAAATTTGCGCAGCTTTGAAACTGAAGCACGAGATGTAGAGCAGTGGCTCAGGCAACATTCAATAGTCACTGCATTTGACAATAGAAAAATAAGGTTGTCAGTTCCCGAAAGAGATCATCGCAATCGTGAAGCTCTACCAAACCTGCTCAACAGGGCAAAACATCTGATAGGCTTTGAACGTGGTTTTGGAGAACGTCAATTGGACGAAGACAAATTGCGATGGGTGAAAAATATTCCGCAAACTTTACAGACCGCGCAAGCGAGATTCGTATCTCCCGACGCCAAAAAACTCTATTATGTCAAAAACTACAACGGTATTCTTCATATTGTAATTATAAACAAGCGCGGTTCGATTGAAGGCCAGCTTATTACGCATTTCCCACAGATACAGAAACAGCCCCGCGCATTTCTGCAAGAGGCTGTTTTAGATGCCATTAATTATGAGGGAATGGCGAACCTGAAAATCGGCGAGTCTGTTCCTCCGAAGCGCCACAAAGAGGTTCAAACGGGACAGACCCCTAACCTCAGTGATCGTGCGCAATACTCCGACTTTAATCCGGAAAGTCAAGATAAAAACAATCCGCGCTTTAGCGTAAGGGCCAATCCGCAAAAAAATAAAAAGACCCTCGCCCTTATCCTCGCTCCCGACATACTTAAATCAGACGGCAAAATTACACAAGAAATTCGCAATACCGCTACGCGCTATGCGCCTAATCTATCTAAGAAAGACTTGCAAGAAGCTATCGATAATTATTCGGTTCTGCATATTTTAAAACAACACGGGGTAAAAAAAGAATTTTATAGAGGAAAAAGACCTGTTTCAAACGAGGATATTAGAAATATTTCTAAAATTCTAACACAATATGACAACGTTGAATATGCCGTAAAGTCTAAAACAGGAAAAGACACCATTCGGTTTGAAAGAAATATTGGGGACGATCTCGTGTTTGTATTTGAAGAGGTTAGAAGCGGAAAAAAACTCTTAGTTCCGAATACAATGTATATACGAAAGAAGAAGTTGACGAGTCATGCAAAAGCCCTCTCCCATACGTCCGAAACGTCTTCAACCTCTTTAGATCGAGCACTCTTACAAAATGTTCCCGAAAGTCAAGGTAAAATAATCCGCGCTTCAGCGTGAGCGCAAATCCAAACAGTAAGGAAATTGCGGAGACTTTAGCTAAAAAAGAGGAAGTTAAAACCAAGTGGACTAATCCCGACGGCTCTATGAAAAAGGGTTACATGCTAGCTCCCAACGGCAAACCCACCAAGCTTTCCGAAGACCAGTGGATAATTGTGCGCACACCCGCGTTCAAAGAAAAATACGGCGACTGGAAACGCCGGCGGAAGCCTATCCCGAAAACGAAATCTTTGACATAGATAAAGCGTAAAAATTCGCAAAAATTAGTTTACACAGAAAAGGAAGACCTATGTAAAGCAAGCATGAAGATAGTAAGCATCTACAAGTAGCGCCTTAGTTTGCTGAAATTTTTTAAATTATATTTAAATCAAAGATATAACTGAGAGTTTAAAAATTGAAAAACTACAAGATTTGAAAAAAATGGCATCTCCTATTAAAAAAACAAGATACCATCAAATTCTTTCGTAGAAACGTTCAAATTCCTCAAAAATTTCGCCTTCATATTCGTATATTCTATCGTCGCTATTTCCCTTTATGCGCCTCGTTCTTTCCATAAAATATTTGATGTCGTCGATAGTATCAAATGAAGCTTTCTTTAAATATTTTTCAAAATACATCTGCGCTTCTTCAGGTTTATAAAACGGATTTTCAAAGGGCACTTTGGTGTAATAATTTACATGCGTAAAATAGACTTTTTTAAAGCCGTAAAGTTCCGCGAGCTTCAAGTAGTCGGAAAGCTTGAGTGCTTTTTCAATATCTTCTTTCCACTCTTTTATTAACTCAGTATGGTAGGCGGCAAGGCGCGATTGCGCGATTTTAGCCCAATATTTCGCCTTCTTCTTGTCGATGTCAGCCTTTGAATATTTGCCGCTGTAAATATCGGCTAAAGTTAAAGCCACCCAGAATTTGTCTTTAATTTCTAAGGCGAAAACTGCAAACTCAAAGTCTTTCGGAACTACATAGCCTATGTAGAAATTCCGCCAGGCTATGTCGTTTCTCAAATTTAAGAGGGCTTTTGCCTTTTCCAAATCGCGCTCAACACCTATGCCCCTATAATAGAGATAGGCTATTAGCGGAGGGTAGGCTTTTAAAACGTATTCGTATAGTCGGAGATTTTTTAACTTTTCCAAAGAGACTCTCAAAAGCGGATTGTCTTTTAAAATTTCCATGGCTTTTGAAATATCTTTGGGAACGCCTATGCCCGAAAGATACATATTAGCGTAATTTATTTTTGCCAAGGCACAACCTCCATCATCTCCCTTCTCAAAGGCGATTTTGGCATACTCAAAGGCCTTCTTTAAATCGCGTGGGCGCACTGGATTTTTCAAATCTTCGTCAAATGGCACTTCGTTAAAAAGCAAGTAATAGTCGCTCTCTACAGAATAGGATTTACATGAGAAAAATTCGGGCAAAAAGCCTTGGTAAAAGAGAGATTTTTGAAGGTCTGAGGCCTTTATTTTTTCAAAAAGCTCATCATAATTTTCAAAGCTTACAATCCGCTCGCAGTAGTTGTGTTTTACAGGCATTCCCCACTTATCGTTGCCAAGCTTTACCCTTAGCGTTTCGCAGTGTAAAGACTGCAGATGTACAGAAGCGCACAATAGGAGAGCGAATATTCTAAACATACAAAAATTAAAAATAAAAAATCGCAAACTTTCAAGAATATTAAATTTTATGGAATCTTAAAATTTTTTATAAATAAATTCTTAAAACTTTTAAGCAAAAATTTCTTTTCTAAAAGGCGATAAAATTTGTTGCGCATAGACCTATAGGATTTTTTTAAGAGCAATAAATTCATTTTAGGTTCAAGGTGTCTCAAATATAAAAACTTAGTGAAAGATAATGTATGCATTTCTATATATAAACAGAATATACCTCGACTTAGAAACTATGTCAAAGGGACAAATAAAATAAATTCAAATATTATATATTAGAAATAATATTGACAAAATAAGCCTAGAGCGCGAAACTTATAGACATGAAAGTTGCCAAGTTTTGCGCCTTTTTATTTATTCTTAGCATACTCTTATTCGGCCTAAGATACATTCAAAATAATAGGCGGGCAATGTTTGAAGATTCGGAATTTTTGAGGCGCGCAAGAGCCTATGAAAATGGTTATGGAGTTGAGAAAAGCATGGAGCGTGCCTTCGATTACTACGAACTTGCCGCGCATGACGACACTAGAAACCCCATTGCCTTCGACTATCTTAAAAAGTGCGCGGAAAATGGCAATCCTTACGCCGAGTACTTTTTAGGCATGTACTACTTTAATCCTGATAAGGGCGATATGGATAACAATCTAGCCTTCTTCTGGTTTAAAAAATCAGCCGACAAAAACTTTCCAAAGGCCATATGGGCCACCGCCCATTGTTACGACAGGGGCATAGGCGTCGAGCAAGATATGCTGCGCGCCTTTGCGCTAAAAAATTTGGCAAAAGTTTTAATGTTAGTTCAGTGCAATGCTGCAATAAGAATAATTTATGATGAGGAACTGCCTATAAGAGATTGGTTTGATTGTAGTTGGAAAAAAATTCTGAAATACAAGCTGCCTAAAGATCCTCGCAAAATGTTTAATGAAAACTTCAAAGAGCTCGTAAGCAAGGCAAATTCCGGCGATATAGACGCCCAAGCAAAGCTTGGCTGCGAGTATTTTGAGGGCTACTTTTTAAAGCAAAATTTCCACAAGTCTCTGAGTTGGTGGCTTAAGGCAGCAAACAATAAAAGTGCTGCAAGTGCGAAAATTCCGCCCGCAAACTACGCCTCTTCGCAATACGCAGTCGGGCTTTGCTACTTGCTAGGATTAGGCACTGAAAAGGACGAAAAAATTGCCTTCAATTACCTCTTGAAAGCCGCTGAAAACGGCCTGCCGACGTTAGAACTTGCACGCTGCTATATGGAGGCTTGGGGAACTCCAAAAGATGAAGTAAAAGCTCTCGCAGTTTTTAAAAAAATCCTAAACGGCGACGAGGCCTTGGCAAGGCGTGTCTTTGAAGCATTTAAAAGCGGAGAGCTAAAAAACGCCCCTGTGGAAAAGTACGAGAGAGTTTATAAAATCAGATCGGAAAGCGATGAAAAAATAAGCCCTCCTGATTGATAGATTTGGTAGGAAAAACCTTAAAATTTTAATCAAGTACATGGATTGAACAAGCGATAAAAAATTGCGCATATTCCAAAGAAAAAACATTCAAAAATTACAAGGTTAAAATGAGGAGTATAGTCAGTTTAAAAATTTTTAGAAGGCTCTCAAAATGTATAGAGCTAAGCTTGCTTCTGTTTACAATTTTCCTTAATATCGCGACTTTATTCGGAAGGGAATACACAAAAGCCGAACTCGAAAAGTTTGAAGATTCGGAATTTTTGAGGCGCGCAAGAGCCTATGAAAATGGCTATGGAGTTGAAAAAAGCATGGAGCGTGCATTCGATTACTACGAACTTGCCGCGCATGACGACACTAGAAACCCCATTGCCTTCG
>URYY01000151.1 GCA_900552245.1 uncultured Opitutales bacterium
GGCCTCGAGCGGCGCCAACTTGTTTGCGTCGGTATCGGCCGGCGTTTGCGCACTGTGGGGGCCTCTGCATGGCGGAGCGAACACTCAGGTGATACGCATGCTTGAAGAGATACATAGAACCGGCGACGACGGCAGCAAATTTATAGAAATGGCAAAAACCGGAAAGCGCCGCCTGATGGGTTTTGGACACAGAATCTACAAGACCTACGACCCCAGAGCCGTAATCTTAAAAGACGCCGCAAGGCGCGTTTTAAAGGTAGTTAAGTCCAACGATCCCATATTGGACATAGCCCAGAATTTGGCTGATAAAGCCCGCAGCGACGATTACTTTATCGAGAGAAATCTCTACCCAAATGTTGATTTTTACAGCGGCATAATAATGAAGGCCATAGGAATGCCGACGGATATGTTTACCGCAATGTTTGCAATAGGCAGAATGCCCGGTTGGATTGCCCACTGGAAGGAGGTTGCCTCTCGCATAAAGGGGAAAATCACTCGCCCGCGCCAGTTGTATCAGGGCGATGTAAACGTTTCATACAGCAGAATGCGCGACCGCGACGCCGATGCGGACAACTATGAAAAAGATTCTATAAAGTCTTCCGGGCTCGGCGCTTCTGAAAACGCAAATTTCAAGGCCTAAGGGGGGCTTCTACCTTTATTGTAAACAAATTGCCCGCGCAAAATTGCGCGGGCAATTTGTTTTTTGGGAATCTCTAGATTTCTATTCCTGCTAAATTTCTATTTCTTAAGCTCGGTATTGCAAAAAGTAAAAAAATCCCCGCAATGGGGATTTTTTTCATCTTACTTATTTAGCTTCTTTGATACGTAGCCGCCCACAGTGCAATATCCGTAAATTGCCGAGACAAAACATGCGAATGCAAAGAGCAGAAGAAGTGCGCTTAAAAATCCGTTCAAGAGGTGGGCAAAGGCCACTAGCGATGCTGCAAATCCCACCAGCATATACACAAATCTCAAGTTGTCAGACAAATTTGGCTTGAATGCTGCGCAAATTGGATCGTTTCTGTACTTTTTAAACAAAATCGCATCTATCGACAAGCTTCCGCCGCCAACTACCAGTAGGAATGCGTAAACTGCCATATAAATTATCGGCAGCGATGCTGTTGGTGCAAATGGATCAAAAAAGTGGTACTTGGTTGCCACTGCCATATTTACAAAGAGCATAAATGCCGAAAATCTGCTCTGCCAGCCAACTATTAGGAAGATGGCACACAGCACTTGGGCAAAAATCGTAAGCCACAAAGAGGGCAACATTCCTATCCCTATGGGATCTCCAAAGAAGTTTTGCGAGAGCGCTTCGTAATTTGCAATCTTTCCAAATCCGTAGGGCAGCATCGCAAGCCCGGCAAATATTCTCAAAAAGGATATCGCTGCTTGCGTCTGGTCCTTTTGGGCCGGAACGTTCATAAAAAACCACTCTGTCAATTTTTTCATATCTATATTATATTTTTGTCGAATTTCGCCGTAATTTGTCTTGCCTGTAAAGCTTTTAATTAAAAAGCTTCCCCTTTTGGGGAAGCTTGCAAAAAATTGTTAAGCCACGCGCTCCACAAAAAGCTGGGGCGGATTTGGCCTGCGCGGAGCAAGCCTGTAGGCATTTCTGAGGTAGTCCATAGCGGAATCCAGCGCAGATTCGTCGTTGTAATGTATTAGCAAAAGCGGTTCGCCCTGCTTTACTTGAGTACCTATCTTTTTAATTTCGGTAATTCCAACGTAGGGGTCGTGCTTGCCGTTTTTACCGTTGGACAAAAGCTGCACGCCGCGGGCAATCATACCGGCATTTATGTTGTGCACATATCCGCGCTTGGGAGCGGAGAGTTTGCGCGTATGCTTTGGCATAGGATACTTTGAAGTGTCAGTCAGCCACGGAGCATCTCCGCCCTGAGCGTGAACCATATCCAAGAACTTCTTGTAGGCCGAACCATCTTCAATTACGCGCTCAACAGCCTGCTTTGAAGCCAGTGTGGAACCCGCTACTCCTGCCTGGCGCACGATTTCCATCCCCAGTCGCATCACAAGCTCCTTCATGTCTTCAGTGCCTTCGCCCTTTAGGAATTTTATGGCTTCGACAACTTCCAAGCCCTCTCCGACGCAGTCGCCCAAGGGCTGATTTATGTCGGTTACCAAGGCTACGCACTTGCGCTTCATAACGCGCGCAACTCTAGTTATTGTGCGGGCAAGCTGTTTTGCCTGCTCGCAATCGCGCAAGAATGAGCCGTTGCCCCACTTGACATCAACAACCAGACCCTCCGCTCCGGCTGCAAACTTCTTGCTCAATACAGAAGTTGTTATTAGCGGAAGAGATGGAATTGTCGCTGTGCTTTGGCGCATCTTAAAGATTATATCGTCAGAGGGCGATATCTTGTTGTCGTGCTTGCATATAGCGCAGCCAACCTTTGCCAGTTGCTTTGTAAATTCATCAAGCGTGAGTGTCGACTTAAATCCGGGAATGGAGGATAGCTTATCATGCACGGATATCACAAAGTCCTCGTCCTGACTTGTCATTGCCGGCATTACAACTCCGCACGCAGCGGCTATGGCGCTCAGTATTATAGTAGTCTTATCTCCGACGCCTCCTGTTGAGTACTTTGCAACCTTTGGCTTTGTTATGTCTGCCATATCCAGGACTTCTCCCGTTAAAATCATCTCTTCTGCGAACATTGCAGTTTCTATGGCGGACATATCTTTGAAATATATAGCCATAATGAGAGCCGCCATTTGGTAGTCGGGGATTTCCTTGTCTAAGATTGAATCTACCAAAAATCTTACTTCCTCTTCCGTAAATTCATTGCCGTCGCGCTTCTTTTCAATCAAGTAAGCGTAAGAGGGCTTTATTATTGTTCTGAGACTTGGTATTTTTTTTAGAGCCATATTATTTACTTTCCGAGCATTTAAAACGCCTGTGTATTCAGATGTTATCGACCTTAAACAGCAATGTCATAAGTCCAAATTTCCAAATTCCGGGCGCTTGTATAGATTTTTATAGAAGGCAAATACTTGCAAAAGCCCCCTACAAATTTCGGCGCAAGCTAAAAGTTCTCCAGCGAAGCTCTTCGCCCACGTCAGTCTGTAAAGGTGGCAGTTTTTTTGAAAAAGTCGAGCATAAAATACAAAAAATTAACAAGTTGTGCATTTTTACGCAAAAAAAAGCTCCGGTTTAACTTTTTGCACTCGTTTGAGACTTTCGCAAAATGAGCGAGGGTGTAAAAAAAAGATTGTAAAGTCACATAAAAAGGTGTTCAAATGCTACGCTTTAAAAATGAGCGGAAAATCTAAAGACATTCAGGAACTTACTTTTGAACAGGCTTACAAGCGCTTGCAAACTATTTTAAGCGAGCTGAATTCGCCGAATGTCGCCCTTGATACACTCGTGGAAAAGTACTCAGCGGCTAGGGAGTGTCTTGAGATTTGCCGCAAGCGATTGGCGGAGGCGCAACTGCAGATAAATAAGTTGGGGGCCGACGGAATCGAAAAGTTTGAGCAGTAGAGTTTGTTTGAGGTGATGGAATTATGTCGATTTTAAGTAGAATAAAGGGGCCCGAGGAAGTAAAAAATTTGGCGGAGTCTGAACTGCCGCAACTCGCGCAAGAAATTCGCGACGAAATTATATCCGTAACCTCAAAAAACGGCGGGCACGTCGGCCCAAACTTGGGAGTTGTGGAGCTTTGCATAGCTCTTCACAGGGTCTTTTCTACTCCAAAGGACAAAATTGTATTCGATGTCTCTCACCAAAGTTACGTGCATAAGCTCTTGACGGGCAGAAATGATGAAAAATTTAAGCTACTGCGCCAGACCGGCGGCTATTGCGGCTTTTGCAATAGGCGCGAAAGCCAGCACGACGCCTTCGGCGCGGGGCACGCCGGAACCGCCCTATCGGCAGCTCTGGGAATAGCCGCTGCAAGGGATATGTTGGGCGGCGATGAGAACGTAATTGCGGTGCTTGGCGACGCCGCTTTGACAAACGGCATAAGTTTTGAGGCTCTAAACAATATCGCAACTTCCGCCAAAAAGTTTATAATGATTCTAAACGACAATAAAATGTCGATTTCAAAGAACGTCGGAGCCCTCTCTAAGTACTTTAACGACTTAATTACAAATCCTATGTACAACAGGTTGTATACGGATTTAGATTCCTTTTTAAACAAGAGTTTCATAGGCAAGAAAGTTGCTAAAATTGGCAGGCGCGCAATGCACGATACCAAGGACTTTCTCATGTCTAGCTCCATGTTTGAAAAGTATGGCCTGCGCTATTTGGGGCCAATCGACGGGCATAACATACCCTTGCTTGAGCAGTACCTGAATTTCTGCAAAAATTCTCCCGAGCCCGTAATTTTGCACATAGTAACTGAAAAGGGCAGGGGCTTGGAGTGCGCCCTAAAAAATCCGGAAAAATTTCACGGCGCTAGTCCCTACGATGTAAAAACGGGCGAAAATAGGGAGCATACCGACCCCAATATGGTCCTGTATCAGGACGCTATGGGTAAGACCCTGCTTAAGATAGCAAAGAAGGATATGAAGGTTGTCGGGATAACCGCGGCGATGTCGGCGGGTACCGGCCTTTGCCACATAAAAAGGGAGTTGCCGAAGCAATTTTTCGACGTCGGTATTGCCGAGGAGCATGCTGCGATTTTTGCGGCGGGTTTGGCTTCGAGGGGAATTAGACCCGTCGCCGCCATATATTCGTCATTTATGCAGCGCGCTGTGGACTG
>URYY01000152.1 GCA_900552245.1 uncultured Opitutales bacterium
GCGCCTTTCCATCAACTCTAATCTGAGCCGTGCCCGACTTTGCAGCCATATCAAGCCCCTCCACTTTCGCCCGCTTTGAAGTCCCCTCCTCGACTGATTTTACCATACCCTTAACTATGGCTTCGTACATATCGCGCGATATTCCTAAGTCCGAGGCTCCGTGGTACTCGCTGTCGCTTATGCGCGCGGCATCGTGAATCAGAGATGGACGAGTTCGGGTTTCGCCGCGGGCAAAACTTGCGGTAAAGCAAGCCATGTGAAGCGGCGTTTCAATTAGATAGCCCTGCCCTATCGATGTATTTGCAGTATCCCCCGCCGTCCAAGGCCCATCGTAGCGGCGCTTTAGCTTTTTAAATTCGGCGTTCGGAACTATTGTGCGCCTCCATGAATTTTGGTTTAACTCTATGCCTGTATCTGAATTTAAGCCGAACATCACCGCCGTGTCGTGTATGGGGTTTATCCCCATCTGCACCCCGTGCTCGTAAAAAAACACATTGCAACTTTGGGCTATGGCATCGACCAAATTCACATAGCCGTGCCCGTAGCGCTTGTTGCAGGGAAACTTTCTATTGCCGACCTTATAGCTGCCCGTGCAGTTGCTCAGAGTCTCCAAATCAATCTTACCCGCCCTCGCTCCGGCGATTGTCGTTATAATTTTAAAGGTCGAACCCGGTGGATACAAGCCTTGCGTTGCCCTGTTTATCCAAGCGCCCCTTGCGCTTATATCCTTTGCAACTTTAGAAGTTATTCGCGGAGATAAATCGTTTGGATCGTAACCGGGCTTGCTAAGCATCGCTAAAACTTCCCCACTATTTACATCTAAAACCACCGCCGCCCCCTTGCGCTCGCCAAAGGCGTCTTCCGCAGCAGCTTGAATATCCATATCTAGCGAGCAAATTAAGTCGCTACCCTTTTGTGGGTCGCGGCTTTCCAAGCATTCGTACTTGTTGCCGTTTTTATCGACTGTCCAGATTTCCACCCCTAAACTACCCGACAAAGTTTCGTCAAAGGCCTCCTCAAGCCCGCTTTTGCCTATGCTTGCGCGGTGAGAGAATGTAAAGAGCCCAAAGCCCAATTCCTCCTCGCCCGCATTTGGATCTTTCTCGGAACGCACGTAACCAATGGCGTGGGCGGCGAGGCTTCCGTAGGGATAGTAGCGCGCGGTGTCGGTAAGTATCTGCACCGAAGAATTTACATCTAGTTTTTCCGCCAAAATCGCATGCTCGCGCATACTCAGATTCTCGATTAGCGGTATCGGCAAAAGCGGGCTTGCGTACCACATATCGTTAAAGCGGTCCAGATCGAAGGTGTAGTCGCTCTTTAAAATCCTATTTATCTCGTCAACGTGCCGCTGCAAGACGTTTAATCGGGCTTGGTGCGAAATATCTTTGGGCGATACTTTGCCGCCGCTTTCTATCGTCTTTCGCTTTATCCGCATGTACTCTCTGTAAAATTCCGGCCTAACTTGGTGGGCGTATATTACTGCCGAAAAAACGGGCTTATTGCCGACAATGAGCCTGCCCTTTCTGTCGTAAATATCGCCGCGCGCCCCCGGCTTTATTATTCGCCTCTGGCTCTGCTGGCGACCAGCCTTTGCATAGTCGTCATACAGATATATCTGGCGGTAAAACAGCGCCAAAAACAGAACAAGAAACATCGCGGCAAATATTCCAAAAACCAAATACAGCCGCGAATTGTTCCTACCGTATGTCTGTACGTTTTCCTGCATTACTCAGAATCCTCTTTCTCGATAGACAAGTCTATTCCGCAAAGGTAGCAAACCGATTTTTGAAGGTTTATTACGTACGACGAAAAGAGCATCACAAACATAGACGATATTAGTATGTCAACCAAAAGCCTAACCACATAGGCGTTCAAGTATTCCAAGCCCCGCGGATACGCAAATATAACGCATGCTGCAAATATAAATATGTTTGCAGACCAAGTTAGCCACATTATTGCAAAGGGATCCAAGCCCCTGAACTTATCGCGCACGGAATTTATCGCAAAGCAAAACAGCGCAAAGATTGCGGCGTTTGCCCCATGGAGGCGAACAGGGGCGTTTGCCTCAAAGAGAAAACCGAATATAAGCCCCATAAAAACAGCCCCGAGCTTTCCCAAAAATAGAGAGGGTGCAACCAGCAGCAAGGCCGGCATAAAAAGATAGACCGAAATCCCTGCAAGAGCGTCGTTTAATAAAAGCATCAAAAAATAGACGCACAAATTCACAAAGAGCATTATCGGGAACTTAGGATCGTAATCTCTAACAAGCGTCATCTTAATTCTCAACAGCCTCCTCTATGGGAACTAGAACCAAGACTTCCTCGACAGCGGCCAAATCGCCGCTTAAATCCACAATCCCCGACTTAAATATGCCGTCGCTATCCAAGTGCAAGCGTGAGACTGTGCCTATCAAAATCCCCTCCGGAAAGGTTCCCGCCAAGCTGGATGTGACAAGCCTAAGCGGCTTTGAGGGGCTTGCCTTCAAATCGCCGTGAACGTCGGTAACTTCGCCCTCGGCAAGGTGAAAGGACCTCTCGCCTATGCCCTGGTAAATTACTGGCCTATCGTCGCCCTCAAAGTGCGCCGCCATTCTGAAGTCACGGCTACTTACAAGCTCAACTACGCTAGTGTATAAGTTAACTTCCCTAATTCTGCCGACGACTCCGTTTTTGTAAATCACAGCACAGCCCTCGCGTATCCCGCTCAGCGAGCCCTTTCTTATTATTAGCTGCTGCCACCACGCATTTATATCGCGCCGCGCAACCCTCGCAACCTCGCCCTTAAAGCGCGCGCCCGACGGAACCGACATAAGATCTTCGTACCGCCTTATGCGAGCGCTTAGCTCTGCATTTCTGGCAACTTTGGATTCCAAAAGCGCATTCATTCTGGCTAGGTCGCGGCCAGCCTCTATTAAGTCTCGCTTTGAGTTTGTGTGGAGGCTCCAAAAAGTCTGCAAGTCGCGCAACTGCGATGCCGCGTAATCCATCGGCGCCTTAAACTCCTCAAAAAGCCTCTTTGGTATGTGCCTTATAAAATTTGGAAGCACAAGGCAAAGAAACAATATCGCCAAGAAAATGCCGATATTGGCAAGTGCAATATTGTTTCGCTTAGAGAACAACTTCCGCCTCGAAATTTACAAATTAGGAGTTTTCGTTCGCCCACCAAGAGAGGTCGTTCAAAACCTCGGCAGTTCCGTTTGCAACCGCAAGCAAGGGATTGTCTGCAGTAAAGCAGGGGACAAGTGTCTTGTCTGTAATTCGCAAATTCAAATTGCGTATCAAAGACCCGCCGCCTGCCAAGACTATGCCCTTATCGACCAAGTCGGCACTGAGTTCCGGCGGGCAATGCTCGAGGGCCTCGCCTATCACATCGGTAATCTTATTGAAAGTTTCCTCCAAAGCCTCGCGGATTTCCTGAGAGGTTATTGTGAGTGTCTTGGGAAGCCCCGCTATGCAGTCGCGCCCCTTTACTTCCATTGTAAGCTCCTTTTCAAGCGGAAAAGCCGAACCTATCTTTATTTTTATTTCCTCCGCCATGCGCTCGCCTATCATGAGGTTGTAGGCGCGCTTCATATACTGGATAATCTCGTCGTCAATCTTATCGCCGCCAACGCGTATGCTCTTTGCGTAAACTACGCCCGCAAGTGATATAATCGCAACTTCAGTTGTTCCGCCGCCAATGTCTACAATCATGCTCGCAGTCGGCTCCCACACCGGCAGCCCAACACCTATTGCCGCCGCCAAAGGCTCGTCCAAAAGGTAGACCAAGCGCGCCCCAGCCCTTATTGCAGACTCCTTTACGGCGCGTCTTTCAACCTCGTTTATGCCTGAGGGAACGGCAACTACCACGCGCGGAGCGTGAAACTTTATGTGGTGGGTGCTCGCCTTATTTATGAAATAGCGAAGCATAGCCTCGGTAATTTCAAAATCCGCTATAACACCTTCTTTCATGGGTCTTAGCGCCGTTATGTTCCCCGGCGTGCGCCCCAACATTCGCTTTGCCTTTTCACCGACAGCCAGGACCCTCTTTGAATTATTGTAAACCGCAACCACGCTAGGCTCGCTTATAATAACGCCCCTATCCTTGGCATAAACCAGGGTGTTTGCCGTTCCCAAGTCTATCCCTATATCGTTTGACAATAAACTCTGTATGAAGCCTGCCATCGTTCTTATCCTCTGGAAAAATTTTTGTCTTTAAATATGATTATCAATAATCTTTAATCTCAGCCGATTTGTCAACATAGTTAATGTACAGAATTATGAGATTATTCCTTCTATTTTTTATTTCGGCTCTTCCAATCTTTGCGCAAGGAGTAAAGTTTGAACTTCTGCAAACACAAGGCGAACTTGAAGCCGGAAAGCCCTTTGAGCTAATAGCGGAATTTAACATACCAAAGGACAGCTACATATACGCAAACGAAGGCTCGGAAATAGGCCTTCCGACAGAAGTTAAGTTAAAGCTTCCACCAAATTTTAAGGCCGAAAAATTCGCATTTCCAAAGGCTAGCGAAAAAATCGAGGACGGGCGGAAAATTTTATACTATCCCCAAAGCTTTAAAATTTCAGCTCTGCTTACCCCGCCTAAAGATTTTGACAAGCCCAGCGCCGAAATTGAAGCCGAGGCCTCATGGCTCGTC
>URYY01000153.1 GCA_900552245.1 uncultured Opitutales bacterium
AACGGGCGATTCTAACAGCCTCCTCGGCATTCATAGCGCCCGAAGTGTTCGGCACTATCAAATATTTTGAAGCGTCCAAGTGCTCCACTATATCGGCGTTTTCATCGTGTTTTCCCGATAAATCGGCGCGCTTTAAGGCCACTGTAGCCAAAGAGGCCCCGCACTTTGAAATCGCCTCGGCCATAATATCAGAAGAGGCAAATTTACCCGTTCCCACAAACAATCTGGACGGAAGCTCACGCCCGCCCAATATCAATTTATCATTATCATTCATTCCTGATTTTCCGCAAAATTAACTGCCAATACAAACAAGGGCAATATGGATTTGTCGGCCTTTAGCCTAATCTTTGACAAATCGTCAAACATGGCCTCCGGCGCCCTGCCCTTTAGCTCGTATATCTCTTTAAATTTTAAATCTAAAAGTGCGCGCGCCCCCTCAACCTTCATATGCGGAATGCGCATGAATGGGCTGTTGAGGGCCTCGTAATCAACCTTTTTCTTTTTTGAAGCAGAAAGCATAACTTAGTTCTTTAGGGCAAAATCGGAATATTTCGCCGCTCTGGAATCGGAATTGTACTTCTTTAATCCCTCGCTTATCGCGGGCTTTAGCGAAGCCTCCCTCATCATTTTCTCTCCGTTTTCGCCGTCTATTGACATAAAAAATATGTCGGCATTATCCGGATACTTCACCGAGAAGTTCAGCATAGCCAACCTTATCGGCAAATTGAAATCGAAGCCCTCAAACATGGGCTTAAACATATTGTATACAGCCTCGCTCTTGGCGGTCAAGGCAAGCTCCATAGCGTCGTTTACCGCCGACTTATCTCCGGCATCGATTGCCGACTTTATGAGATTTGCCGCATCCATAAGCCCGCCGAGTTTAAACTCTACGACAGCCTTGCCCCTTAGAGCCTCCGTGTTTTTAGGATCAGCCTCAAGCACCTGATTGTAAATCTCTCTCGCAAGCCCCAAATGCCCGGACAAGCTGGCGCCCTTTGCCGGTATCACTAGGGATTTGGGATCCCACACGCTCTTTTCTGCCAAGTACAAATTTAGGCAGGCAACGACGGAATCCGTCGCGGCAGTTTCCATGGCCTTCTTTGTATCTAGAGCCGAAATTGCGGACTTTGCCAAGTCCAAATCCTTTGCGTCCTGATTTCTGTAGGCGTAAATCAACAGCATAGTAAACGGCGAAAGCTCCGTCTTTGCGTAAGCCTTTAAGTCTTCAATATAAGGGCCCATTTCGCCGGGCTTGCCCATCAAGACAAAGGCCATTGCGATGGATTTTGCCACCTCTTTATCGCCCGAATCGTAGGCTTTTTTGTAAAGCGAAAGAGCCTTGTCCTGGTCGCCGTTTAACAAAACCAGCGTCGCATATGTTCTGAGAGCCCTCAAATTATCGGGGCAGGCAACCATAAACTTTTCTAGAAGCTGCATGGTTTTCTGAGGTTGCTGCAGCGTCATATAGCACAGCGCAACCGGCAGCAGCTCGTTATCGGCATAGGCGGACGGGTTTTGCTCATAGGCCTTGACGACTTCTATATTCACATTCGGATCCAAGAACACAGCCTCGTCTTCAAACAAATCCAGCTTGGAAAAATTCGCCTTATCCTTAAGTATGTCTGCGGGATTTGCCTTGGTTTCAGCTCCGAAAAGAGAAGCCGAAGAAATCGCGGCCGCCAACAACAATATCAGAATTTTTTTCATTTTAACTTTCCTTTTTTAAAATTAACTCAAAAGCCTTTGCCAAGCCAATATTTGCAAGATTAGGCTCAATGCGCCTTCCCGCAAGCCATTTTTTAGGCAAAAGTTCCACATATCCGCCGGTAAACACTGTCTTATCAAAAGCTCCTTTTGTTCCGAAAAAATCCCGCTCTATGTCGGAAATTATGCCGTCTGCAAGCTTGCAAAAGCCCTTCACGCAGCCCACGCTCATAGCTTCCACCGTATCCTTGCCAATGGACATGTCAAAATCCGCGTTTGCTATGTCAATCAGCGGCAACTGCGCCGTCTTCTCGTTTAAGTATGATGTGAAGGCCGATAGCCCGGGCGCGATTGCCCCTCCCGCGTAAGTTCCGGAGGAATCGACTACGTCTATAGTAACGGCAGTTCCCATATCCGCCACAATATAGGGGGGCTCCATAAAGCACATGGCGCCTATCGCGACCGCAAGCCTGTCTTGCCCCAAGAGGTCGGGGCGCTTTAAATCTATCTTTAGAGGCGAATTTTTATAATTTAAATTTACGGATTTAAACGGAAGCTTCGCCAAAACCTCACCTAACCTTGCAGAGACGTCCGGAACCACCGAGCACCAGCAAATTCCGTCGATGCAGGAAAGCCCTCCAAAGTCAAATTCGCCAATGAATTTGCCTGTGGCAAAATCGCAGCAATAATCTACCTTTGCGGAATCCATAAGAGCGCAGTGGGTGTGGGTGTTGCCTACGTCTATAGTGAATATACTCATTTCAAAAAACCCTTGATGATACTGGCCTCACCCGCCCTGCACAAGCAAATTCCGCCTTCGGTTTTCAAAATCAAATTTCCAGAGGCGTCTATGCCGTCCGCGACTCCGCTTACTATGGAATTGAAGTTATTCACAGAGACGCTTAGACCCTTCAAGAGGTCAAAACGCTCAAATTCCGGCTTTAGAAAAGCTAAATCCGCATTGCATATGCGCTCGTGCGCCCTTAAAATGGCCCCGAGCATCACGGAGCAACAGTCGCATATATTTATCGGTTTTGAGCTGTTTGAAAAAATATCGCAGACGCTGGATGCGAGCTTTTCATCCATAGAAAGCGACCTCATAAAATTTAGCCCCACCCCGAGTATTACGCTATTTAACTTGCCGTCTTTTGATATAGCTTCGGCAATCATACCCGACAATTTTTTGCCGCCTATATAAATGTCATTAGGCCACTTGAGCATTAAATCCGCCCCGGAATAAGCCCTCAAATCCCCGCATATACACGCCGCGCATGCCGGACAAAAAGCGCCCCAATCCGCATTTGAAGCGCCGCACACAGGCAAGGCCACAGTAAGCAGTATGGATTTTCCCGACTCGTCAACCCACTTTCTGTCAAACCTGCCCCGTCCGCTACTTTGCGATTTAGCCAAAACTGCAAAAGGAGGCTCAGCGCCCTCCCTCAAGAGCTGCAAGGCTCTGGTATTTGTTGAATCCGTACTTTCAAAAAAAAATAGAGGTACGCCTATTGAATGCTCCGCAAACGAGGCCAACATCGCGGATTCTGAGAGGACTTGCCCATCTGGTGTTCTATTTTGCATTGCCACAAGTAAAGGACGGCGATGCAAAAAATTCAACCACTATTTGCGGATATTTCCGTCAAGCAAATCCCTTATGAACTTCTCGAGCACGAACAATTCGTAGTTTCCGCAACATTGCAGCAGGTACTTTAACCTTTCCAAAAATATGTCGCTCGTGTAATTTGCAGTCTCCAGAAGGTACATAACGAGCATCTTTTTATGAACCCGCATATACATTTTCTTTTCGCCGTTTTTGCAGTAGGCGCCGCTCGCCTGATGCCCCATAATTTTTCCGGAGTGGAAGCCGTTTCTCACAAACTGGTCGGAGCGCCCTATAATTTCGCCGACTTCGCGCGGCGTAAACCATACTTTCCCCTTGGGGAAAAGATATTCAAACTCGTCACCGGGATTTTCACAATTTATTTTCATAACTTCTATATTTGTATTTGTATTTTTTTTAGATTTTTTATACTTATTTTTAAGATTTTAATATTGAAATGAAAAATTACCTTTAGTCAATATAAAAAATTATAAACAAAATATAAATACTTATACCGTTAATATAAAATATGAAAAATACAGAGTTCTCTATAAGATTAAAAACACTAATGACGAAAAAGTCTTTAAAGATAAAGGATCTGGCGGATGCTATGAACTGCTCTACGCCTACAGTGAGCGCCTGGAGAAGCGGCACTATACCAAGTTCAATACAAACCCAACGCAACTTGGCAAAGGTATTGGGGGTGGATGTAGAAGATCTGATATATGGAACCAGGAGTGAGCTTATATTCTCAAACTCCTTAAACAAGCTGGAATTGCGCGAGAGGATATGCGACAGGGTAAAAGAGATATTGGACGATGCCGAAAGCGTATCGGGTGGGCTTGAGCACTTTTACATAGAGCTTTTAATGAGATTTCCGCGCGAAATTTACAAGAATCTAAACAAGTGAGAGCTGCCTATGTAAGGGAAAAGAATGCAGCTTGCAAAAAATTTTCGCAAAGACTTGCACTGGAACTTGCGATTCTAAAGGCAGTTATGTTTTGAGCGATAGTTCGATGCAAAAAAAATTAAAAAAAAGCTTGCATAAAGAGGGAAAAAATATAGCTTTCGACAATTATATTTTTAAGCCTGGCTAGCTCAATCGGTAGAGCAGTTGACTCTTAATCAATTGGTTCGGGGTTCGAGTCCCCGGCCAGGTACGAATTTAAAAGCGGTTTCCTCTTTGGAAGTCGCTTTTTTGTTTTTTAAGGCAGTCCCGAAAATGCAATGCGTCGCGCGGAGGAATGAATTGGGTCAACACCAAAGGTTGTGGAATAGGTTGATTTTTTAGATTTGTCTTTCATA
>URYY01000154.1 GCA_900552245.1 uncultured Opitutales bacterium
ACCAAGCCTACGAGCGCGGCGTAAAAATTATAGGAGCAACCGCCCACTACGCAACTGCAGATCTCGACGAGGGGCCGATTATCGCGCAAGATGTGACTACAATTTCCCACAGAAATAACGTGCAGGATTTGATACGCAAGGGCCGCGAGCTAGAGCGAAACGTACTTGCAAACGCAGTAAGGTGGCACTTGCAAAACAGAATCTTGGCCTACAAAAATAAGACGGTTGTATTCGACTAATGGACTTTAAAATTTCAGTCTTGGTTTTCTTGCGCGACGAGGCGGACAGGCTGCTTTTAATCGAGCGCAAGAAGGAGCCGAACAAGGGAACATGGTCGCCGATAGGCGGAAAGCTTGAGATGGCTCAGGGAGAGTCGCCCCACCAGTGCGCTGTGCGAGAAACTTTCGAGGAGGTTGGGCTTAAGATTGAAGCCTCGGATTTGCACCTGTTTGCAATGATATCCGAGAAGGCCTACGAGGGTTCTACAAACTGGCTTATGTTTGCCTTTGATTGCCGAAAAAAAATTCCCGCTCTACCGCAGGATATAGACGAGGGCAAGTTCAAATTCTTTGCCCGCAGCGAAATTGAGAATCTGAAAATTCCGGAAACCGACAGGGTTTTTATATGGAAATTTTTCGACAAATTCCGAGATAAATTCAGCTGTATAAGGGTTGACTGCACTCCGCAAAAGGAGCTTCACGCAATAGTGGAGGAACAAGTTTAAGAGAATTTAAAGAAGTAAAAATAGCATAGGATTAAACTTATGAACGATAGCGAAAAGATTTTAAAGATTTTTAGAGACACAAAGGCGCTCCTAGAGGGGCACTTCATATTAAGAAGCGGACTTCACAGCGGTCACTTTTTCCAGTGCGCGAGAGTCTGCGAACACCTAGATAGAGTCGAGGAGCTCGTAAAGATGCTCATAGCAAAGCTTAACCCCGACGACTACGATTCGGTAATAGCACCCGCAATGGGCGGATTGGTCTTGGGTCAGGAAGTGGCGCGCCAAATGAAAAAGCGCTTTATATTTGCTGAGAAGGTTGACGGCAAATTGGCGCTCAGAAGAAACTTCAAGATGCAAAAGGGCGAGAGGTTTTTGATTGTGGAAGACGTTATTACGCGTGGCGGCAGAGTTGACGAGTGCATACAGATAGTTCGCGAAAACGGCGGCGAGCCCAAAGGAGTGGCGGTCTTGGTTGACAGAAGCGCGGGGAAGGCAAAGTTTGAGGTTCCCTGCGTAAGCCTCCTTGAATTTTCATTCCCGACTTACGAGGCCGACAAGATTCCCGAGGAGCTTGCCAAAATTCCCGCCGAACACCCCGGCTCGTAGAGAATGGAGTGTATGTAACTCCCAGAACTGACAGACGTCCCGGTAGTTGTACAAGACGAACGAGTCTACTCCTAGAGAACAACTATTACACAACTCTGGACGAGCATACTTTTACTGAGCAGTTTCCACTAATGTACGATGTTCATGAATGGATCGGGAAATAATATGTCCGTGAGAAAACTAGAATGCCGAAAGAAGGCATCACATGCACATGCGAATATGCGACCTAAAATGAATTTAATCTAAAATTTGCCGTCAAATATATACATGCACAATAGAGCCGTCCGCATTCAGCGACTGATTGTCAAACATGTAGTAAATCCGAACAAATTGCCTAAAAACAAGCAATAAAGCTGTGAAAAGATCTCCTAATTTCCATTGATTGAGAAACAATTTAACGGTTCTGCAGTTCTTATTACGACAGAGCTCGTCCCAGTAAAAAGCTGGGACAAGCCCTGTTTTTGATTATTCCGATTTTTTCTCTCTGATTAATTTTCTTAAGTTTTGAATTCCTCTTTCCATCTCGCCAATATCGCGTGTTTTAAATCCGGCAATTTCGTCAATATCGGAGTTCTTTAGGAAAACTTCGACACTGTTTCCGCCTGAAGTTGACATCACCATCATCTGTTGTCCGGAAATAACCAGTTTTTCATATTCGTTTGGAAGTTTTTTTGCACGCTTTAATAATTCATCATGTATTTTTTTTGTTACTTTGTGATTGCGATTAATCTTTTCAATGTCCGATTTGCTAATCTGGGTAGACATAGTCTTCATTGAAACAGACGTTATGTCTTTATAGAAGAATTCTTCCGTATTTTCATTTAACGCCTTTCCTGTTAATAAATCCCAACATGCCTGGTATGTCGCCACCATATCTTTACAGGGATAAAGAATTGCTACGTTTATCGGAGAATATCTAATAATCTCATCACTACCAATTTTTATTTTTCTGTCACTACCGGACCATGCTGCATCAAGAAAATTGGGTGCAGAGACTAAAAATACCGGTTTTGTGATTAAAGATTCCTCCTCAAAATCGAGCAATTTTACGGCATTTGCCTCGATCTGTTGCATATCTTCATTGATGTATTTATCCATTTCATCATCAGTAAGAAATGAATAATGAAAAAATCTCCCTGCGATTAAAATAAGGCCGTATAACATTGCAATATAACCAATTAAAGTATGTGGAGTTTTGTACGCCAAGAACGCACCGACAACGACAATTAGGGCGCCAAATATGCATGTAAAAACTTTTGATCTTCCACTAAATATTAAATATATTACGGCAAAAGTTAAAGTTTCATAGCCAATATGCTTCCAAATTCCTCCTCCCCAATACGCCATCGCACCACCACCCACTAAAAATATAATGGCAGCTATAATTAATAGAGAAATAGAATCCTTAAAATAAGCTTCTATTTCTTGCCTTTTTCTTTTTTCTTCTTCCGGAGCAGACATAATTATATTTTATTGATGTTATTATTTTCACCTATAGAAAGAAATGCGCCTATACTGGACGGTATATAAACTTTGTCGCTTGGATTTTTCGATATAGTTGAAAAACCATCCAATGTTTTTTGAGCTATAAGAATTTTTGCGGCGTCGAGTCCTCCTACTGTTTTTGCAAGGGTGGAGAGATAGTTATTCTCAGCTTCGGCTATCATCTTTAGAGATTCGCGTGTACCTTCAGCCTTTAAAATTGCAGCACGCTTTTCAGCTTCGGCTTTTGTTATGATTGATTTTGCTTCTCCCTCTGCCTGAGATGCCATTGCCCGACTTTTCCGCTCGGCATCCATTTGTTGTAGCATAGCAGAAGCCGTTGCATCATCAGTCCTCACCTCTTGTAGTTCAATACCAGTAAGTTTTATTCCCCAGCGAAGAAGTGTGGCACTGACGTCTGATGAGACTTTCTCGTTTAAATCTTTTCTTGAACTTAGAATAACATCCAATGTTCTGGAACCTATTTCACTGCGCACAGAATTCAGTACCGTTTCCTCTATACTTTTTAGTAGATTATCTACATCATAAACGGCTTTAATCGGATCTACAATTCTCCATCTATAGACGCAATTTGCCAATAGTCTTACATTATCTCGCGAAAAGTATTCGCGTTCGCCTGGATCTCTAATTTGTTCGGTGAGCTCAATTAATGTTCTATCACTAGAATCATGAACCCCGTCATACCAATTTTCAGGGACAACCTTATGCTTTTCAATTGGCCATGGCCATGTAAATGCCAAACCACTTTTTTGTACTCTAACAGGTTTTCCGAATCGTTCAACGATTCTACAATGCCCCTGAGATATTACACTAATGAATGATGCCATATTTATTTACTTTCGTTTATTATTTTTTTATAATGAACTATACCCGATTCAATTTTTAAAATTCTAACTTTTTCGCAATCCGAAACTACATCCCCCTTTGCATTCCAAAGTTCGCCATTCCATTCTACAAATGCTATCCCGTCTATACTCCTAAAAACCGCAATTTGACCATTCGCAGTTTCGATCGGTTCTTTTGTTGCGCCGTGCAGAAATAACCGATAAATAAACGGGCACACAAAACGTTTCCAAAGTGTATAATATAATACTAATGCAACTAGAAATAATATGACAAAACTTACTATACTCCACTGAATCGGAAGCATTGTCTCTAACAATCCGTTAAAATAGCTGGCAAATAAGAATACGCCAACGAATGAAAAAATTTCAGTTTGAAAGAAAGTGTCTAACAGCAATATACCTATTGATATTGCTAAAAGCCAATGAAGAAAGTGAAACGTACCTACTCCAAAAAAATCTAATATATAAAAAACCATATTCTACAAAATCTAAGACAACATCCGTATAGTATTAAGAATACTATGACGCTAAAAGCTTGCGTAATATTTTAATAAACAAGTAGATAAGTCTTTAAGACCCAGCTTATATTTTAAGTTTAATACAAGTTAAAAATTAAATAATTTCACCCAGCTAAGTATTTGCTAAATATTTATAATTTTTTTTGTTTTTGTAGCTTGACAATGGTATTCTTAATACCATGACAAAGCAAGAAATCGTATCAGCAAAGGCCCTTTTAAGGGGAACTAATATTTCTATTTTAGACGCTGCAAGGCTCGTGAGAAACATCTTGGACGCTCTTCCAAAGTCGTCCAAGTTCCAAAGCTCAAAACTTGAGTTTTGCTCTAAAATCATAGACTGCGGAAAGC
>URYY01000155.1 GCA_900552245.1 uncultured Opitutales bacterium
CAATGTGGCGGGCGTCATAGGAACTGCACTTGTTGCAGGATTTTTTATTGCAAGTTTGTCAAAATAGGTAGATACTCATTAGTTTAATCTCTATTTAGGCGGTGGAGAAGAAAAGCCACCGCTTAAATTTGTGAAAAGCGGTATAAAAATGAGTTGGTTGTATTGTTTAACGGAATCAAACGCGGTGACGCTGTCATTCGCAATTCTAATTATAACTTATATTTTCATTGCATCTGAAAAAATAAGTAAGGTCACAGTCTCGCTATTGGGCGCGTGCACTGTGATAATATGGGGGCTTGTGAGCACAAAAAAGCACCTTCCTACAGGAGAGCCAAACCCCACGTACTATGTAAACTTCATAGACTTTAACGTCATCTTCCTGCTTATAGGAATGATGCTTATAGTATCCATCACGGCAAGAAGCGGAATTTTTGATTTAATCGCAAAGCGCTTGGTGTCGCTTGCCAGGGGAAACCCCATAGGAATACTATTTACCATAGGTATTTTCACAGGCTTTTTGAGCGCGTTTTTGGACAACGTAACGACTGTAATATTGGTAATGCCAATAGCCTTCGCAGTTTGCCAAAAGCTCAAAATAAAGCCCATGCCCTTCCTGCTTACGGAAATATTCGCATCCAATATCGGCGGAACTTCAACACTAATCGGCGACCCGCCAAACATCATTATAGGTAGTGCAGGCAACCTGTCTTTCTTGGACTTTCTAAAGGTCTTGTCGCCTGTAGTGTTTGTTATACTAATTGTGACAATCGCAGTTATGTGCATATTTTTTAGGAAGGATCTCAAGGCGGATAAAAACTTGATAAGCAGGTTGCTAAATAGCGACACTTACGAAGTTAAGATAAATAAGTCTTCGGCGATACGCTCGCTCGTGGTTTTGTTTCTTGTGATACTTGGTTTTATATTCCACGGAATTTTGGACTTGCCGGCATCTATAATAGCGCTTACGGGAGCGTCGGTTTTGATGCTCTTTGAGAAGCCGGAGTCCCTATTTAGAGATATTGAGTGGAATACAATTTTCTTCTTCATAGGTCTGTTTATAATAATAGGAGCGCTCGAAGCCTCCGGAGCTATAAAGCTTATGGCGGATGCCATGATAAAATTCACAGGCGGCTCTCAGTGCGCAACTTCAATGATTATACTTTGGGGCTCCGGACTAGTTTCCGGCGTTATAGACAATATCCCCTACACTGCAACTATTGCGCCGATGATACTCGAAATAGAAAAGGAACTCGGCAGAGACTACGCCTATCCGCTATGGTGGAGCTTGTCTTTGGGCGCGTGCCTCGGCGGGAACATGACCCTCATAGGCGCAGCTGCAAACGTGATTGTCTCGGAGACTGCGGCAAAGCACGGCTTTAAAATATCTTTCGTAAAGTTCTTGCTATATGGATTCTTTATCACAATTATGTCGCTAGTAATTTCGGCGATATACATACTGCTGGAATTCTTCATCTAACGCCCGCAATTTTCGCAACGCATTGACATGTACCTACTACTAAACGTATTCGGCGGACTTGCCATATTTATCTTTGGAATGAAGCTAATGAGCGACGGGCTGCAAATGGCAGCCGGCGATAAAATGCGCTCCATACTCAAGCTATTTTCTGCAAATAGATTTGTGGCAATCCTATCCGGAACAGCCGTTACGGCGGTGGTGCAATCCTCCAGCGCAAGCACTGTGATGGTGATAGGTTTTGTCAATGCGGGGCTGCTTTCGCTGATACAGGCAATAGGTATAATATTCGGCTCAAATATAGGAACTACAATAACTGCCCAGCTTGTTGCCTTTGAGATAAGCTGGATTATAATGCCCGCAATAATACTGGGGCTTCTTATGGGATTTGCCCAGAGACCCGCCTTTAAGGCCTGGGGCGAGACTCTCATGGGCCTCGGTTTTCTATTCCTCGGAATGCAATACATGAGCGATGAGTTAAAATTGCTTTCCTCAAACCAACATTTCATAGATCTATTCAGGACATTTGACTGCGCACCGATTGACGGCGCAATGCCTATAAGCTCCCTGCTGGGGGCCATTTTAATAGGGCTTGTTGCAACAATAGTAATACAGAGCAGCTCCGCCTGCACGGGTATAGTATTGGCCCTGGGGGCAAGCGGGCTTGTAAACCTCTACACGGCAGTTGCGATAGTCCTAGGTTCAAACATAGGAACCACTATAACTGCCCAGCTTGCGGCCTTGCCCGCAAACAGGATTGCAAAGCAGGCGGCGCTTGCACACACTCTCTTTAACGTAATAGGCGTTCTTGTTGTAACTTCGACATTTTGGATAGACATATCCGGAGTTCCAGCATTCTTTAAACTCATAGACTGGATTTCACTCGACGGCGATTTGCCGAGAAAAATAGCCAATGCCCACACAGTATTTAACGTCTTTACAACCCTCATACTAATTCCCTTTATTCCCCTTTTGGCTCGCGTCTGCGAGCGCATAATTCCGCTTAGCTCTGACAAGGTGAAATATTTGAGGCTAGAGCCCAAGCTCTTAGATACGCCGCCAATTGCCCTTATACAGACTTCCGACGCTCTGCGCCGAATGTTGAAGAAAGCCTGGAGAATGGTTGACTGCGCCCTAAATATCTACAACAAAAACGATTCAAAAAATCAAAAACTCTTGGCTATACTAGACGAGAAAGAGCAGAGGGTCGACAAATACCAACAGGACATAACAAACTACCTATCGGAACTAATGCTGCGCCCGCTATCGGCGCAAGAGGCGGACACAATCCCTCTTCTTTTGCACTGCACAAACGACGCCGAGAGAATCGGCGACCACACCTTCATAATAAAAGACTTTATGAACAAGCTTCTCGAGCAGGAATGCAAGCTTAGCAAGGAGGCGGAAGAGGAATTTTCAAACCTGCACAGCCTTCTGGAAAATCAGGTGCAGTGCGCATTAAAGCTTCTGGAAAAGCCCGACGCAAAAACTAGATTGGAGGCAAGTGAATTGAAAGTTAAGATAAATTCACTGACCGACGAATACGAAAAACACCATCTAAACAGGCTTGCAGAGGGCAAGTGCCAAGCTCCGGCGGGCGTGGTGTTTATAGGGCTTATATCGGAAATAAAGAAGATATCCAGGCACTTGGCAAATATAACCGATAGAACTAGCGTTTCATTCTCTAAGCAATCAGCAACTGCCGTAAATCAAAAACTTGCAAAGGCTGCGGAGCAAAGCTAGGAACTGCCAGCCCAAGCTTTGAACTGCCCCTCGCCTTCCTTGAGTGCCAGCGTTTGCAAACGCCGTTAGCTAAAATCAGGAAATTAGCGATAGCGTGTCTTGCAAAAGTTCCCGAGTACAGGCGGCAACCAATCCGTCTTTGCCGTAGTTTTTAGTGCCGTGCCAATCGCTCACAAAAGCCCCGGCTCCGCGAACGCAGGGAATGAGAGCTGCCAAATCCCAAATTTCCAAAACCGGATCCAGCATTATGTGCGCCTGCCCGCGGCAGAGCATCATGTAGCCGTAGCAATCGCCCCAAGTGCGCAAAATGGCCAGCTCGTCTTCAAATTTTCGCCAAGAATCCATATTGCGCCCGTTCCAGCGAACTTCGCGAGTGTCGGAAATTAGAGCAGTCGCGCCCTTAACGCACTTTTTTTGGCGGTCTGCGAATGTTGGCTTGCCGTTAAATAGGCAAGTTTTGTTATCGCCCAAGCAGCGCTGCCTTAAAATAGGCTGGTCAATTACACCCATGAAATACTCGCCCTTTTTCATAAGCCCTATTAGCGTTCCAAATAGCGGAATAGAGCTTATAAAAGACTTAGTGCCGTCTATTGGATCGAGTATCCAGACGTATTCCGCATCCAAATTTTCGCTTCCAAACTCTTCGCCTACAATACCGGCGTCCGGAAATTCCCTCTTTATCATGTCGCGCAAGATTTGCTCAGTCGTCTTATCTACGATAGTCACCGGAGAGGCGTCTGACTTGCTTTCAACGGCGTGAGCCTTGCCGAACTCGGAGCGTATGTACTCGCCGCTTGCATCGGCGAGTTTATTCATAAAATTCTTGAAATAGTCGCTTGTCATATATTTAAATTTCCAGACTAAAGCGCACTATTTCTTTTGCAAGATGAAAAACGAAACACCAATTTACGCGATAGATTTTGAGGGTTCAAAATCCATAGGAATTGTCGAATACGGAATCGCGGAAATTCTAGGCGGAAAAATTACGAGAACCTTTAGCGCCGTCTGCGCGCCAAAAAAATCTATACCGCTAAAAGATGCAAAATTCTTTGGTATTTCAAACGAATTTGCGCAAAGATTTGCCCCCTTTGAGGCGCACTGCGAATTGTTCTCGGAGCTTCGCGCAAGAGGAATTTTTGCCGCCCACAACCACTCCACTGAAGATAGCCTCCTGCGCTGCCACATTCCAAGCCCCGGCAGAGTCAAAGACTTTCTAAATGGGCGGGATACGCTCGCTTGGGCGCCTTGGCTAGACTCCAGAAAATTTGCAAAGTTTCTAAACCCAAGCCTAAGTTCGG
>URYY01000156.1 GCA_900552245.1 uncultured Opitutales bacterium
TTTTTATTTCAACAAGTTTTTAAAGCGCAAAAAGCCCATTTTGCCTTGTTCTAAAAACTTGACAAGGCCTGTCGATTTTTCGATTCTTACTCCTTTATTTCCGAGCGCTTAAGAAGGGGCTTTAAACTTTCCCCAAATGGGCGCCCGCACGGAGCTTTCAATATGATTAGAAGAGTATTTGTAGAACACAAGGATTCATCGCAAGCCGACGCGCTTATGCGCGATATAAAGGCGAGCCTCAAAATCGATTCTATCGCCGGATTGCGCGTACTTCAGCGCTACGATGTGGAGGGCATAGAAGACGCAGACTACGAAAAGCTAAAGTACACGGTGTTCTGCGAGGCTCCCGTGGAAAACTTGTATGAGGAAACTTTCCCGATTTCCGATTCTGAATTGGCATTTGGAGTTGAGTATCTGCCTGGGCAGTTTGACCAGCGCGCAGATTCCGCGAGGCAGTGCGTGCAAATTGTGGCTCTCAAAGTTCCGGAAATAGCCTGCGCAAAAATCTACGTCTTTAAGGGCGATATTTCAGAGGCGGATTTAAAGCGCATAAAAAGCTACCTCATAAACCCAGTCGATAGTCGCGAAGCTTCTCTTGATAAGCCCGAGACGCTCAAGAAGTCGGCGAGTGTCCCCAAAGATGTCGAGGCGATTTCCGGCTTTATAAATATGGATTTAGCGGCTCTTAAGGCTCTGCATGCCTCGCTGTCATTGGCAATGTCGCTCGACGATTTGGCCTTCTGCCAAGAATATTTTAAAAACACTGAAAAGCGCGACCCCACAAAGACGGAAATCAAGGTTCTCGATACCTACTGGAGCGATCACTGCCGCCATACGACTTTCCTTACGCGCCTTGAAAAGTGCGACTTTGAAAGCGGCAAGTACGCCGACCCCATAAAGTCCTCATGGCTTCGCTATTTGGATACCCGCAAGGCTTTGGGCTTGGACGCAAAGGGCAAGGCAATCTGCCTTATGGACATAGCGCTAATCGGAATGCGCGCCCTCAGAAAGGCCGGCAAGCTGGAAGATTTGGAGGAATCTGAAGAGATAAACGCCGCAAGCATAGTCGTAAATGTAGATGTTGACGGCAAAGATGAGGAGTGGCTTGTGATGTTTAAAAACGAAACTCACAACCACCCGACGGAGATCGAGCCTTTCGGCGGTGCAGCAACCTGCTTAGGCGGCGCTATACGCGACCCGCTATCGGGCAGAAGCTACGTTTACCAAGCAATGCGCGTAACGGGCGCAGGCGATCCGCGCGTTCCGTTTTCGGAGACCATTAAGGGGAAGCTACCTCAGAGAAAAATCGTGCAGGGGGCTGCCAACGGATATAGCTCTTACGGCAACCAGATAGGTTTGGCCACGGGGCAAGTCACTGAAATTTACAATTCGGGCTACCTTGCAAAGAGAATGGAAATAGGCGCAGTTGTGGCGGCTGCTCCGCGCGCGAACGTGTATCGTGGAACTCCCGAAAAGGGCGACGTAATCTTGCTTGTGGGCGGCGCAACGGGCAGAGACGGCATAGGTGGTGCCACCGGCTCTTCCAAAGACCACAATGAAAAGGCGCTCGACAATTCCGCGGAAGTCCAAAAGGGCGACGCCCCCATGGAGCGCAAATTGCAGAGGCTTTTCAGAAACCCCGAGGCCGCCAAAATTATAAAGAGGTGCAACGACTTTGGCGCAGGCGGCGTATCGGTTGCGATAGGCGAGCTTGCCCCCTCCTTGGAAATAAATTTGGACGCAGTTCCCAAAAAATACGAGGGCTTAGACGGAACGGAACTTGCGATTTCCGAATCGCAGGAGCGCATGGCGGTAGTTGTAGATAAAAGCGATGCCGAGAAATTTATAAGGGCTGCAAATGAGGAAAACCTAAATTGCGTTCAGGTTGCAGTTGTAACCGACACAGGCAGGCTTGTCATGAAGTGGCGCGGAAAGGCAATAGTTGACATCTCGCGCAAGTTCCTAGATACAAACGGCACAACCGCAGTTTCGAGCGCGCTAGTCGAGGCTCCGTCAGAAAAGACGGCCTTTGAAGCTCCGGAGTGCGACGCCACAAAGCAGGCGGATTGGGAGAAAGTCCTATCATCTCTAAACTGCTGCTCGCAAAAGGGGCTTATTGAAAAGTTCGACTCTTCCATTGGCGCTTGCACGGTAAACCACCCCTTCGGCGGCAAAAACCGCTCCACCCCCGCAGACGCCATGAGCGCAAAAATCCCGCTAATTTCGGGCGATACCACTACGGGTACGATTTTCTCCTTCGGCTTCAACCCCGACATTGCAATTTGGAGCCCCTATCACGGCGCTATGTGCGCGATTTTGGAATCTGTCGCAAAAATAGCTTCAAGCGGCGGCGATGTTTCAAAAATAAGGTTCACATTCCAAGAGTACTTTGAGAAGTTGCGCACAAATCCGGCTCGCTGGGGCAAGCCTTTAGCGGCTCTCTTGGGCGCCTTTGAAGCGCAGATGCGCCTAGGGCTTGCATCTATAGGCGGCAAAGACTCCATGTCGGGCTCGTTTAACGACATAGACGTTCCGCCAACATTGGTAAGCTTTGCGATAGTTCCCTGCAATGTAAATAATGTGCTAAGCCAAGAGTTTAAGAAGGCGGGTTCGCAGGTTGGCTTAATCGAGATTTCGCTCGATGAAAATTTGGTGCCCAATTTTGAGGAGGCTCTTGAAAAGTATGGAAAGCTATTTGAGGCAATAAAGGCGGGCAAAGTTTTGAGCGCGAAAGTCGTGCGCTTTGGCGGAGTTGCAGAGGCTGTGGCGCTTATGGGCTTTGGAAATTCCATAGGCTTTGAGTTTGATGCAAGCTTTGACGAAAATCCATTTGCGGTAAATAGCGGCGCAATAGTTGTCGAGCTCTCGGAGGGCGCAAGCTTAAGCGATGTTTGCGCAAAGAATTTGGGGCGCACGCTCGCAAGTGAAGAAATCCACTATAAGGGGGCAAAAATCGATTGCAAAAAGCTCTATGAGGCCTGGACTTCAACTTTGGAAGACGTTTACCCGACAAAGGCGAAGGAACCCGACTCAAAGGCTATGCCCAAGCCCTCTTTCGAGCCGAAGAGCGTTCTTGTATCGCCCCGCAAATACGCCCGCCCGCGCGTCTTTATACCGGTTTTCCCCGGCACAAATTGCGAGTACGACACTGCAAAGGCCTTCAATATGGCCGGGGCTGAAAGCGACATATTCGTTTTTAAAAACAACTCAACTGAGCTTGTTAAAGAATCTGTCTTAGAGATGCAAAGGCGCATAGAAAAAGCGCAGATTTTGATGATACCGGGCGGATTCTCAGCCGGCGACGAACCTGCGGGCTCGGGAAAATTCATAGCTGCCGTATTTAGAAACCCGCGCCTTTCGGAGGCCGTAATGAGCCTTTTAAAGGATAGAAAGGGGCTTATATTAGGAATCTGCAATGGCTTCCAGGCCCTCATAAAGCTCGGTCTTGTTCCATACGGAGAAATCCGAAGCCTTGAGGAATCGGCTCCAACTTTGACCTACAATAACATCGCCCGCCACGTTAGCTGCTATGTAAAAACGCGCGTTGCAAGCAAACTTTCGCCGTGGCTATCAAAGTGCGAGTTGGACGCAGAGTACATGATACCCGTATCGCACGGCGAGGGCAAGTTTGTAGCCCCCGAAGCTGAGTTGCAAAATCTTCTCAAAAACGGGCAAATCGCAACCCAGTATGTAGATGACCAGGGCAACCCGACGGGCGACATACGCTTCAATCCAAACGGCTCTATGATGGCAATAGAGGGCATAACAAGCCCCGACGGCCTTGTGTTTGGCAAGATGGGCCACACTGAGAGATTCGGAACAAATATAGGAAAGAATATATCCGGCAATAAAATCCAGCCTATATTTGAGGGCGGAGTTGCCTACTTTAGATAGTAAAATTTGCAATTTTTAATACAAATTTAGGCGTGCAACATTAACTTTTGGACGCCTTTCTTTGTTCTGCCATTAACTTTAAAATGCCAAATGTCAAGAGCTAATTTGGCATTTGGTATATTTTTACATTTAACTGATATTTAATGAATTACAAATGTTAGTTTGTATATTTGTAAATAAGATTAAAAAGAGTTATATTTGCCGTTGACAAAGCTTTTCAAGAATTTTTTAGTTACCCTTAACAAAGAAAATTGTGTGTCGTACGCTGGCGCTTTCAACCTGCGGGGTCGTGCTCTTTTAGTTTTGTTTATTCTTATTTACAGTTAACCTTATTTACAAAGAATTTTGAGGAAATTTTTATATGGCTAAAATACTTGTCGACGGGAATGTAAGCTTAGATTTAGGGAGAAAAACCGTAAAGGGCGGATTTAAAATCCCGAGAGTATTCACAAAACCCGGCGTGTGGGCCTACGACACGGCAAAGTGGACGCGCTCCGATATTAAGATGTTCGCTGCAGGCGAAGTTGTGTTTGAGCGCAACAATGTGGAAGTTCCAGCTCACTGGGGCGAAAATGCCCTAAAAATTACAGTGAGCAAATACATATTCGGCAAAGA
>URYY01000157.1 GCA_900552245.1 uncultured Opitutales bacterium
GCAACTCCGCGGCGGGTCATCTGAATTATCCTTGCGTCCGTCCCCGTCGGGCGCGGCTCGGCGTTTACTTGATAGGCTATATTTTCCTTTTCGGCACAGCTTACGAGCTTTTCAAAGACCACGGGGTTAATGTTTGGCCCTCTTGAAATTACTACGCCGCCTCCGAGCTTTATGCTGCCATACTTGCGGTTATCACAATTGGGAAAGTCTGTGGCATGCTCGACATCTATGGCAATTCCTATTTTTGGATTTACGCTGTATGAGGCTGTCCAAGCTCCGCGCGTTCCGATTTCCTCTTGGGTGCTGGCAACTGCCGTTACCTTAAAATCGCGATTCCCTCCCTTTTCTTTAATTCGCCTTAGAGCTTCAAAGGCGCAGTAGCAACCTGCCTTGTCGTCGAAGGCTCTCGCGGCATAGCGCGAGCCGCTTAACTGTTCAAAGCCGCAGTCAAAGACGCCGCAGTCGCCTATGCTAACTAGCTCCTGCGCCTCCTCTTTTGATTTTGCGCCTATATCAATCCAAATCTGATGAGTTTCTGGAACTTCCTTTCTCTCCTTGGCTTCCATCAGGTGTATTGCCTTTTTGCCCGTAACGCCCTTTACGACTCCTTTCTTTGTGAGTATCGCAACTCGCCGGCCGGAAAGCATGACATTGTCGTGCCCGCCCAGCTGCTGGAAAAACAGAAAGCCATCGCTATCTATATAGGAAATTATTATTCCTATTTCATCTATGTGGCCGGCGAACATTATGGAATCTTTTGAGCTTCCCACACTTGCGTAGCGGTTGCCCAAAACGTCGCGCTCAAAGGAATCTGCAAATGACTTTGCAAAGCTATCAACTACGTTTGCCGCTTGGGTCTCCTCGCCGGTGGGCGATTTTGTCGCCATTAAGTCGCTTAAAAATTTATCGGGTTTTAAATTGCTCATATTATTTATAGAAAGAAAATTTTGCGGCAGCTTGCCTAATTTTTTTATTCCGGCCTGAGCTGCTTTATAGTGACGCCCAAGAGGCTTTCCGATATATTGCCCAAGTCGTATTCCGAGCCCTGAAAGTGGAAGGTTCTCTGAACATGAAGTTGCGATTTTTGCGGGGCAAGCGCCATTGCCGGAGAGTAGCTGGCAGTTTCAAAAAACTTTAGCGCATTGAAAGCTCCCTGATGGGCGGGGCCGTTATTAAATACGCTTATGGCATCGCCGTCGAAAATGTCGTTGGTGCGGCGGAGGTTTGCGGGCATGTACTTCTTCGCATTCCCGGGCAGCACGAAAGTCACTATAGTTAGAATGTTTCTCTCTGAATCGTAAGAGCCTATGATACCCTTGGTGCGCTTGGGGTTCATAGTAATTTCGCCAATTTTATTTGCGTCAACTCTCATTCTCACAAAGTCGGGCGCTATAGAGAGGCGGTCTGTGCCGACGGTCTCGTTGTAGGTATCTACGATGATGTCGCCAAGCTCTTTTGCCGCGCCCTGCTTGTACGGAATGAAAGCGTAGGTCGACTTGTTTGCGTGGAAGCACGACATCACGCTCAAGTTTAGGTATCCCGTTTGCGCACTCCAAGTTTTGTCGCCCTTATTTGTTATTCTATTTACCGATTGGAAGGCCACCATCTTTACTGAATCCGGAATTTCGTAGCCCAGAATTTTAGAGGCGTCCGGCTTTTTTATAAAAGATATTTCCCTATTTAAGAGCACGTCGAATTTTTGCCCCTTCATATTTGTAAACTTTGCCGCTTTTTCAAGCTTTGCCTGATATTTTGAGGACGATACGAGCGTCCACTTTTCCTTTGAAATAGGGGCGGGAATTTTCCAATTTTCGCTCACAAAAAGCTCGCCCGACTTGAAAAAGAGAGAGTATTCCGTACCTTCGGGGCCAACCCAGAGCCTGTCTTCGCCGCCGAGGGGCGCCATATTAGCTTCGCTTCCGCCATCAACTATGAGCTGGCGGTTTATCCACCCCAAGCTGTAACCCTCGTTTCCCTCCAGAGTGCTTGTCATTACTCTGCCTTGCAAAGAGGGGGAAATTGCAACGTAACTGTCGTTTTCGCCTATAACTACGCAGTCGGCATTTTGCTCGAGAAAATCCAAATCCATTCCGAACTTCCACTTGTCGGCCTCGGTGTTGTTGCGAGTGGCTTCCTTTACAATCCCGCAGGAAACTGTGAGTGCGCCGAGTACTGCCGCAATAAAAAGGGAGAAGTATTTTTTCATATCCGAGTTAGTCTGTATTAAGGCTCTGCCTTTATCAATAAAATTCTTGAGCTTAGCCCACTCTAATTTTACCTTAAGTTACTCAGCTTAAAAAAAGCGCACCGAAAAATTTCGGCGCGCGGCAAGTTAAATATTCGATTTTTTCCGCTGCTATTTTGCCTCGCTCGGAGCTTTTCTCGGAAAGAGAATTTCCTGCTTGCCCAAGCTTGCACCGGTGAGCTTTTCAGACCAATCCAAGAGACCTTCAAATCTTTCAACTTTATTTTGACCGAGCAATTGCAGAATCTTTTCGCTAATTTGCGGCATTATTGGAGCGAGAGCTACTGCAGAAAGCCTGAGCCCCTCTGCCATGTAAGCAAGCGAAGTCTTTAGCCTTTCTAAATCTTGCGGCTCGCTACTCTTTGCAAGCTTCCATGGCGCGCGCTGTTCCGCATAGCGGTTTATGGCGCGTATAAATACAAAGAGCTTTTCCAGCGCTATGTGGAATTGCATTCCCTCATAGAGCTTTAGCACTTCGCCTCCAGTCTGCTCCCAAAGTTCGCGCAGCTGTTTTTCGGGCTCTTCATCTACGCTTTGGGCGGCAAGCACTCCGCCACAGTAGCGGTGCGTCATGTTTAGAGTGCGGCTTACGAGGTTTCCGAGGTCGTTACCCAAGTCGCTCGTGTATCTTGAGAGGAACAAGTCTGCGCTAAAATCGCTGTCTTGGCCCACGTTCATCTCGCGCATTAAAAAGTACCTGAAAGAGTCTGTACCGAATTGGTCAACCAAATCTAGCGGGTTTACTATGTTGCCCAGGCTCTTTGACATTTTTTCGCCTGCCGACATCCACCAACCGTGTACCAAAAGCGACTTTGGCAGCTCTATATCGAGCGCGTGCAGCATTATCGGCCAGTACACCGAGTGCGGCGGAACGAGAATGTCTTTGCCTATCACATGGAAATCCGCAGGCCAATAATTTGCAAACTCGCTACTTCCATAGCCAACTGCCGATATGTAGTTTACGAGCGCGTCAAACCAGACGTATGTCACGTAATTTTCGTCAAAGGGCAGGGGGATACCCCATTGCAAACGCTCTTTTGGGCGGGATATGCAAAGGTCGTTGAGCGGCTCTTTCAAGAACTCCAAGACTTGCTTTGCCCTGAAGCGCGGGTAGATGAAGTCTTCATGGCTCTTTATATAATCCACGAGCCAATCTTGGTACTTTGCTATTTTAAAGAAGTAGTTTGATTCCGTAATCTCGACGACATCGCCAAAAATTTCGGGCCACTTTCCGTCAACCATATCCTTTGGCTGCAAGAACTGCTCCTGCCTTGTCGAGTAAAAGCCCTTGTATTCCGCCTTGTAAATTTCGCCTTTGTCGAAGAGCTTTTGCAGAAGCTCCCGCACAACTTTCTTATGCCTCTCTTGAGAGGTGCGTATGTAGTCGTCGTTTGAAATATTTAAAAGCTTGCACATGGCCGTAAATTTTTCCGCCTGTGCGTCACAAAGCTCTATAGGCTTTATACCCGCCTTATTTGCGCTCTGCTGAACCTTCTGCCCGTGCTCGTCCAAGCCCGTGAGAAAATGGACTTGCTTGCCCTTCAATCTGTTAAACCTCGCAATGACGTCTGCAAGGACCTTTTCGTAGGCGTGCCCCAAGTGCGGCGACCCGTTTGCGTAATCTATTGCCGTTGTAAGATAGAAACTTTTCATAGTAATTTACTTTGTTGCCTTTGTCCCCGCAAAGAGCATCGCGGGATTTTGCAAAGCTTCCAATATATTCATTGCATGTGCGCCAATCTTTTCACATTGTCCGAGAATTTCAATAAATAAAATTCCGCCCCTTGCGGTTGTTCCGCCCTCATCTATGGTAGATATCACCTCTCGGCGTATCGACTTGCGGGTCTTGTCGAGCATCGCCCTTATATTTGCGGCATTTTCCAGGTCGCTTGTGGACACGTTTTGCTGAAGCAACATTCTGTGCGCGTAAAGCAAAAATTGGTCAATTTCTCCGCAAAATTGCACAAATGATGGCGATTGCAACATCTGGTCTTTGAATTGCTTCCTATAGCGCTTTCGTGCCAGTGTAACCAACCTGTAGCAGCAGTCGCTCATATCCTCTAGCTCCGCAATTATAACCATATTTTTAACTACCAGGTTCGTGCTGTTTTCACTCAGTTCGTGTGCGGTGCACTGCACGAAGAAGTTTGTGAGTGCGTACGATAGTTTGTCGCAATACTCCTCCAATTT
>URYY01000158.1 GCA_900552245.1 uncultured Opitutales bacterium
CACCCGCCATTTCAGATTGACGGTAATTTTGGATTTACCGCAGGAATTGCAGAGATGCTCTTGCAAAGCCATGACGGCGCCGTACACCTACTGCCCGCCCTGCCCGATCGTTGGAAAGACGGAATGGTTCAGGGGCTCAAGGCAAGAGGCGGCTTTGAGGTTTCCATAAAGTGGAAAGACGGAGAACTGGAGCTTGCAAAAATTTCCTCAAAATTTGGCGGGAAGTTGCGCCTGCGCTCCTACACTGAGCTTAGAGGCAAAGATTTAAGAAAGGCAGTCGGTGAAAATAAAAATCCCTTCTTTGAAAAGGCAAAAATAAAGCAAGTAAAGGTCTCTGAAGAGATAACTCCGGCGATGCCCGAACTTAGGAAAGTTTACGAGTACGATATAGATGCAAAGCCAAACAAGTCGTATTTAATTTACAAAAAGTAAGAATTAACTTTGCGAAGACGCCGCTAGCTAAAGCGGCGTTTTTTTATACAAATTAAAAAGGCAGAATTTCAAACTTTCTTAAAATGATAAAAGCAGTTTATCCATATGCCTTGAGGAAATTGGACGACAAAAGAATCAAGTAGGCCACTACATAAAATTAGACAAAAAAGAAGCGCCTTTTAGGCGCTTCTTTTATAAGATTAATTTAAGTTTGCACTTGGGCCGACATAGGTCTTTTTTAGCCCGCCCCAGTCTATCACCACTCGTTGGATTATTACACCTGGACCTCCGCATATAAAGCTTATGGTATGGGCCTTATCTGTGGGTTCAAGCTCGAACTCTACAATGTCAAGTGCGCCGTTTCGCAATACCTGTGTTCGCCAAGGTTCGCCCATCTCCTTAAAATTACTCTTTGCAACGACAGGAGGTTTTCCGTCAATAGAAATTCCAAAACTCTTTTCAAGATCTGCATTTGCCGGAAAACTTGGAACTGTGTAAACGTAAACTTTTACGCAACTTGCGCCCGGAGCTTTAAATTGATACTCAAAGCGCGGAGAATTTAAGTCCTTGGGGTTAAAAGTGCGCTCGCCGAATTTTCCAAGTTGAATGGAGTGCCAATCGTAGCCTATGCCGTCTATGCTGTTTAGAGAAATACCATCTTGCTCGTATTTTTTAGAGTATTTTTTAAGATTGAGCACCGTGCAATTTTCAAGTTTTGACTTTGCTTTTTGCGGCTTTATATCCACGGACTTTTCCCCCGCCGAATCGAATATTTCAAGCTCGGGCATTAGTTGATATTTTGCGCACCATCCGGGTGCCAACATCATCATGCCATTCCACTTTCCATCCAGTAGCGAATTGTATTTTTGATTTAATGATTCTATTTTATCGAAGGCTAATTTTGACTCTTTTGCCGCCCAATTTGCCTCGGCAAATTTATTCTCAGAGGCTAATTGCCTACTTAGTTGAGCCAAGAGAAACTTGCGGTTAATCTCAAGCGAAGCCTCGACGGGATAGCCCAAAAACTCAAAGAATGGGGCGCGGTAATCTTTTGGAAGTTTGGAGTAAATATCTCTGCATATATTTGCAATTTTGGAATAGTCGGCCAATCTTTGCTGAGCGTCATTGTAATTTTCAAATGAAAATTCCGTGTTGGAAAGCTCATTGTATTTTGGAGCATCCCACTCGCGCTCCCAACCCATAAATTCGGGCTTTCTACTCCAAGCCAATCTGTAAAATTCATCTAGTACAAACTGGAATTTATCTTGGTATTTTGCTCCAAAAATCTTGGCAAGGAATTCCGCCTGAGTTTTATTTGCACCATTTATCAGAGCCTTATCAATGTCCCAAGCCATATCAAAAAATGAGACTATGCCAAGTTCCATAGGTTTAATATCTCCGACGTTTAAGAGCCAATACTCTTTAGCACCAAAATCGTAGGCTTTTTTTAGCTCCTCAAACATTAAAACTGGCGGCGTTGTGCAAAGCCACAAGTAATCGTGAGGCGCCCCCAAATAGGACAAGTGGTAATAAACGCCTGCCCCGCCCTTTCGCGCGCGCTCTGTGGAATTACTGAGGCGCTTTATGTAACCGTAATTATCGTCGGGCCAAACAAGAATCACATCTTCCGGGAGTTTCAACGATTTTTCGTATATGTCCAGAGTTTCCTTGTAAGGGACAAATATCTGAGGGACTTCCTCCGCAGGCTTTCCCGTGTATTTTGAAATAATCTCGCGCTGACGCTTAAAAATATCTTCCAGCACTTGCACTTCATGACCTTCTATGTTTTCCATTTTGGCATCGTGCAGCCCACGAATCCCGATTGTGTAGATATTCTCAAACATTGCGGCTTGTTTTACACGCTGATCAAGGGCAGATAATATGGAATCCTTGTTTGTGAGGTAATTCCACGGCCCCATAGTTTTTGTGTTCCACTCCGTCACATTGTTAAAAAGCAGCGGCTCGCAGTGGCTTGTAGTTATTATTATGCCGTAAGAATCCGCCACCTTTTTATTTTCATCTATGGAATAGAAGGCCTTTGAGCAGGGGTGCATGGCGGGTGCCAGCATATTTCCCTTAAGGCGCAAAATAAGCTCGCAAACTTTTGCGTATGTTTTTGGGCCGATTCCCTTCACATCCGCTTCAAAAGTTTCCTTAGCCCACTTGTGCAAGCCCCACCCCTCGTCATTTATAAAGATCCCCCTATACTTAACGGATGGCTCGCGACTAAGATATTCAATATTTTTCAGATACAAATTTTTGCTCTTTATTACGGGAACGTCCGCCCACCAATAGAGGGGCGATACGCCCGCTGCTTCGGAAATGCTGAATGCTCCGTAAGCGACCCCTCGCCTATCGGAACCTACGATTAATAGAGCTTGATCTATATCCTTCGTGGGATTTTTTATAGTTTTAATAAAAAAGCTCTCCCACTTTCCCTTTAACTTTGAGAGGTCTATTTTTCCCTGCTTTTCAAGGGAATCTACAAATGAATTTTTGCCAAGGCTTGCAATTACAATAACACTTTTCCCGAATGGATTTTTAGTTTCAGTGAAATTACTCATAGAATCACTTACAAGTCCTAAGTCGCTTGCAAATAAACTAGCCGTATTTTTAACAGAAGCGCATTCATCAGGATCGACAAATACACTAGCGGGAAGTCCGTCATATATTAAAGGGAAATCGTCTTTGGAAGTTTGATTTTTTATACAATTAATCTGAGCGCTAAGCGAAGCGCAAAGACTGAACAGAAGTAATAATATCGTACATCTTATATTCATAAATTTTGCCTTTCAACGCGGCTTAAGCTAATCAAACATAAGTTGCGATCAAGGCAGAATTTTTTACTTAAACGTTTGAGAAGGCCATTCCGCAGACTTGGCATATTTTTAAGTTTAGCAAAATCACGAAGTTACAAGTGCACACAAGCAAAATTACAGTCAAATAAATTAAATATTTATACTAAAGCAAACAAATTAAATCAAAACTAAGTCCATACCCAAATTGAAGAAAAAATGAAGGTGCATTGGGAAAAACCCAATGCACCCCACTACTTACTTACTTGCTTACTACTTACTACTTACCTAACACTATTGACGCCTCCGTTTTTGCGGAGAATTTCTCAATGCTTAAGCATTCGGAAATCAAGTGCATCAAGAGCATTGTCAATTACGCTACATTTATATTTTTTTATTTCAAATTAAAAAAAATACCATATTGAAAAAAATCCAACTAAACGCCCCAGAAACCTTTATTTAAAAGCACCTCACAACTATACTGTAAAAATAAAAAATTTGAGAAGTTTTAACTAAAATTTTCTACAGTCAGCACTGATTACAAAACAAAGCCATAAAACAACATATAAATAGATTTAAATATTCTTATAAAAATTTAAAAAAATCATATAGATATAATATTTACATAACTAATATATAACATAATGTTATAAAGTTTTCATACTCCGCTAATCAAATCTCACGATGATGCAGAATTCTAAGTTTTTATATTTTATCAAATATTTATAAGCTCAAAATTTTAGATATATAAAAAATGTAAAAATCAAACATTTCACAAGAATGTAATTTCACAACTCCACATATATAAGTTAGATATAAATCCCAAAATCACAACAAGAAGTCAAACTCAATAAAAAATTTAAAAATTTGCCCTCAAATTTTATAAATGTGAGTTCGATTCTAAAAATGATTAAGCGAAAATATTTTGCTATCTCAAAAATATAATAGAGGGAAGATGCACTATCAAAAAGTTAGTATAACCACATCAAGTTAAGTGATGCTTGTCAAAAAGCAAATCGCGAATTAAAATCTCCAGTGCATAAAAGTTAAAGGAGTTAGACAAGCGGTTTAAGGAATGTAGAGTAGATGTTTTTCGACCAAGAAAAGCACTATGACAAAACCGAAAT
>URYY01000159.1 GCA_900552245.1 uncultured Opitutales bacterium
GCCCGAAATCAGCACGGAGGATTTCAGTGCGGCGGTCGATTATCTGACAACACGTGCGGACGTCGATCCGGAACGCATCGGAATCTTAGGTATCTGCGGTTGGGGCGGATTCGCGCTCAATGCCGCGGCCAACGACCCGCGTATTAAGGCGACGGTAACCTCCACCATGTACGACATGAGCCGCGTAAGCGCCCGCGGCTATTTCGATTCAATGGACGAAGACGCCCGCTACGAGTTGAAAAAGCAGCTCAATGAACAGCGCACTCTCGATTTTAAAAACGGCTCTTATGCGCTCGCAGGCGGCTTGCCCGATGTTTTGCCTCAGGATGCTCCGCAATTTGTAAAGGATTACTACTCTTATTACAAGACAGAGCGCGGCTACCACAAGCGCTCGTTAAATTCAAACGGCGGCTGGAATAAAACATCGGCCCTATCTTTTATAAATATGCCAATCTTGTGCTTTAGCGGTGAAATCAGAAGCAGTGTACTTATGCTCCACGGTTCGGAGGCTCACTCGCGCTACTTTAGCGAAGACGCCTTTAAAAAACTCAAGGGCGACAACAAGCAGCTTATAATAATAGACGGGGCAAACCATGTCGATCTGTACGACAATCAAAGGGGGTATGTGCCCTTTGATAAGATAGAAAAATTTTTTAGGGAAAACTTAAAGTAAGCGATTATGAAAGATTCAAAACTTTGCAAAAGCGAATTTGAAAAGATGCTCGCGGGGCTCGAATACGACAGCCGCGATCCGGAACTATTTGAGATGCGAAAGAGCACTCGCGAGGCTCTCAAAATCTATAACGATTCTCCGACAGCGCAAAATTTGGAGAAGGTTTTGGGCTATAAAGCTGAAAATCTAATCATCGTTCCGCCATTTCAGTGCGAGTATGGCCACAATATAAAATTCGGTAAAAACGTGTTTGTGAATTTTAACTTTAGCCTTCTTTCCTCGGCTGAAATTGAAATAGGCGACAATTGCTACATAGGCCCAAATGTTGGTATCTACACGGCGATGCACCCCATAGAGCCGGATAGGCGAAGGCTTGGAATAAACTTTGCAAAGCCCGTAAAAATAGGCGCAGACTGCTGGCTTGGTGCGGGCGTAATAGTTTTGCCCGGCGTAGAAATCGGCGAGGGCTGCACTATAGGGGCGGGAAGTGTCGTAACTAAAGATATACCGCCGCACTCCGTTGCAGTGGGCAATCCGGCCAGAGTTATAAGAAAAATAGAAAGTTAGAAAATGAAATACGAAACGCACTACAGTGAAGGCAAAAAAGTAAGCTTCAAAAAATTTGATTTAAACATAGCGGGTCTTCTGTTTCTGCCCGATAATTTTGACCGGAGTAAGAAATATCCCGCAATAGTTGTAACGCACCCCGGCGGGGGAGTGAAGGAGCAATGTTCGTCGCTATACGCTTGGCACATGGCAAAATCAGGCTATGTGGCTTTGGCTTTCGATGCTAGCCACCAAGGCGAAAGCGAGGGCCTGCCGCGCTACCTTGAAGACCCTACCTCGCGCGTCGAAGACATTAGAAGTGCGGTTGATTACTTGGTGACTTTGGATTTTGTCGATGAAAATAAAATCGCAGCTATGGGCATTTGCGCAGGCGGCGGCTACACTATGAGCGCAATTCAAAGCGAAGCGCGCATAAAGGCGGCGGCCGGCATAAGCACTTGGGATGTCGGCGATAGCGCAAGAAACGGCTTTCCCGGAGTAAATATTCCCAATTTTATGCAGAAACTTTTGGCTGAGGTTGCACGAGCGAGAACCCAAGAGGCAAGGGGCGGCGAGGCTCAATACTGGAATTATGTTCCAAAGTCTGAAGCCGATATTGACGAGAATACTTCAGACATACAGCGCGAGGCCTACGAGTACTATAGAACCGACAGGTGCTCCTACCCGACATCGGTAAATAAATACCTCGTTTCAAGCAACGACAAACTCGCCGCCTGGGACGCCTTTGCGCACATCGATACCGTGTCTCCGCGCCCGCTTTTATTTATTGTGGGAAGCAGGGCGGACACTCTCTACTTCACTAAAGACGGATATGCGCGCGCCAAGGAGCCCAAGGAGATTTTTACAATAGAGGGGGCAAGCCATGTGGATTTGTACGACAAGCCCGAATTTGTCGGGCAAGTTGCAGCAAAGCTTGCGGAATTTTTCAATAAGTATGTGGCTTAAATTTTTTTGAGGTGTATCTTAATTTTGCGGCGCATAAATGTCGGCACGTCCAAATCTTCCTTGCCGTATAGATTTGGTTCGGTATCCTCAAAAAATCCGCGCTTAAGTTCAACATCCACAAAGCCGAACTCGCTTTGGCTGTTGCTCTCTTGCCGCTTTTTGTCTGAGGAGAGCTTTCTTCTTCTAAGTTGGGGCTCGGGCTTTTCGACTTTTGATGGAAGCTCCAATTTAGCTTCCTGCCTCGGCTCTTCTTGCGCAGCGGCAACTCCCATTGCAAAAACTTCTATAGCACCCTTGTAGGATTCGTCCAAAACCGCGCCAAACAGCACTTCGGTGGTGTCGCTAAAGGTATCTGCTATCCCAGATAATACCTCTTTTATTTCCTGAATAGAGGTGTCGCTTGCGCAGGTTATGCTAGCTATTAACTTAGATGCTCTGCGCGCCGCAAAGTCGGTCTTGAGTGCAGGGAAGTTCTTGAGCTTTTCAAGCGCATCATTTACTTTATTCTGCGAGTCTGAACGGGCGTAAGCGAACAAAGTTTTGTTGGATAACTTTTCTTTAAAGAGATTTTTAAGAGCCCCAATATCCAGATTTATAAGTCCGGTTTTTGCCAGCATATTGCAGATTGCCGATACGGACGCGCGCACGCATCTATTGGCATCTTCCAGAGCCTGCTTTAAATCGGACTGCGATGTCATGAGCATATCGTCGTTTGCAAGCGCAACAACCATATCGCAAAGCTCTGCCATCTTTCCCATTGCCCGACGGGCTACACTCTGCTTTTGACTGCCTTCAAAAGAAGAGGGCAGGGTGCAAAAGGCTATTGTTATTGCGCCGGCCTGCCTTGCTATTTTCGCAACTTCAGGCGCAATTACAGAGCCGGTTCCGCCGCCGAGAGAGCTCATTATAAAAACTATGTCGCAGGCATTTATGGAGTTTTTAATTAAATCTATGTCGGCGCTTAGAACTTTTGAGGCAAGTTCCACATCTCCGCCCGTGCTTGAGGAGCGCGTTACTGTTTTGCCCAAAAGTATTTTCTCATGGGCTTTTGCCGCCATAAGCGAGGCTTCATCTGTATCCATTGCAATGCAGACTGCATTTGTTAGCTCTTCTACAAAATCCGATGCGCAGCGGCAGCCTCCGCCCCCAACTCCTACTATTTTTATGGATACGTCGCCTTGCATAATTAGCGTTTAAAAATATTTACAATCTTTTTGAAATTCCAGCTGGAGGCCGCTTTTAGCCGTCCTTTTGCGGCATCGTCTCTGGCTCTGGACAATAGCCCGAGCGCCGTGGCATACTCCGGGTGGCACAGGCTAGGTTTTACCCATTCCGGAAAGTTTCCCATTTCGCAAGGAGCCCCCAAAACGGCAGCTGCAAGTATGTCCAAGTCTTTCGTCTTTGAAACTCCGCCAGTCAGTATCACGCGCGGAACTAAGCCCGCCTCAAAAAATTGCGCAAGCTCCTTTCTTATGATTGTAAAGAGTTCTTCAAATCTGGCGCATATAATTTTGTTTAAAGAGTCGTACAAAAATACATTGTCGCCTATGCCCCTATCGCCGTTAAGCCATATTTCCTTTGCGCGCTCATCTTCGGTCAATACTATCTTGCCGTACTGCAACTTAAGCTTGTTGGCATTTTTTATACTGACATGCAGCCCAAAAGATACATCGTTTGTTATATGGTCGCCCCCTATTGCTATGGTGCCTACTTGTACTGCCTTTGAATCTTTAAACAGTGCGTAATCTGTGGTGCCGCAACCGATGTCTATTACGAGAACTCCGTTTTTTCTGTCTTGTGGTGAGCTTACAACCAAAGCCGATGCTATTGCGGAATGCACGACTTGCTGAATCTCAAAGCCCATGCTCTCTACAACCCTCATAGTCGTAGCCATTTTTTCGTCGTCTCCGTGCACGAGCCAATATTCGGCTTCGAGAATGTTGCCCTTTTGCCCGATTGGGTTTTCGCAATACTTTCCGTCTAGGTAAAATCCGCACGAAAACCTATGTATAAATGAGCGCCCTTGCGGTATGGTCTTGCTCTTTGCGTCTTCCTTTGCCCTCTCGACATCGTCTGCCAAGACTCTGCCGTCGGCTCCGCTTACATTCGCGCTTCCGACGCTCCTAAGCCCCCTTATTTGC
>URYY01000160.1 GCA_900552245.1 uncultured Opitutales bacterium
CCTTTTCGTAGCCGAGTTTGAGCTTCCTAAGAGACTCTGGCGAAGCCTTGTTTAGCTCATTGATTTCAAGATCGACATTTCTCGACCATCTCTCCTCGTTTAAAACTTTGAAATGCGGATTTTTCTCGAGGACGTAGGCCGTTGCAAATTCCCGCTTTTGCTGCGTAGAAAGCGTTTCCCAAAGCGCCAGGCGATTTAGTTTTTTGTTTGTATTATCCAAGTTTTTTCGGATTCGATCAATCGAACTCTGATAGGGAGACACTTCAGAATAGAGCGTCTCCAATATATCGCGGCACTGCTTTAGAGCCGTGCTAAAGCGCTCTTCCTCTTGTTTTTGTTCCGCCAAAGTAACCTTGGAAACGCTTGAGCCATCCAGCAGAAAATTCACAAAATTCGGCAGTATATCGGAAGTAATCCCGACACCAAAGCGGCCGGAACTTCGCATATTTCCCATTGATGAGCAAGAGAAGAGAAAAGATATCGCAATGCATGCACAAACAGAAACAAAGGCCCGACCATTCAAAAGTCCATGCCTTTTTCGCGCAAGCATTGGTGAATTTTTTTGAACCATAAAAGCGCGCGACAACTGAAAATTTTATGACATTAAGAAAATATCTAAGGAATTTTCGGTTTTCTTTCGCACTTGTCGCTCCCTGTTTTGCAAGTATCTTTAATTTCCATCAGAGCTTCGTAAATGGCAAACCACAGATATAAAATCTCGGTACTTATCCTTAGCGCAAGCAAACTCAAGAACATCAAAATAATATCCCATGAAAAGGCGATGAAAGAATATCTTATGTCGCTAAATGCGTCATGGAGTGAGTAAACGATAATGGATAAAAACGACAAGATATATATTAGCCTAATTATGGACGGTATCACAAATTCGTCCAAAGAAAACATGAGTTTTAAAATTCTTTTCCAGTTCATAGGCGCAAATTTTATTTATATATAAGTTCAGTTTAGATTTTAGTAGTAAGGCATTTAGCAAGCGGAGGCCTGCGGACAAACTCCGAAGGCCTCCCGCACCAATCACCTATTCGCCTCTAACAATACACTCATACTCGCCTATTATGCCGAGTATGCTCTTTGCTTTAAAGTCTGCCGAGGTTACCTTTGTTATGCCACCGTTTCGCTTTGCAGCCTCTATGCCGGCATCGCCGATAGTAACAAGGCCAAAGTAACTCTTGCACTTTGATTTGCCGACCTTCTTAGCCGACACATTTGAAGACGCCGCGCTCGGCAAAGTCACGTCCGTATAGAGCGAACCCTGCGGAATTGAAGTTGCGCAACCGCCCAAGAGCAGCGAACTTGCTATAATTGTGGGTATTATTAACTTTGATTTCATTTTTTTCCTTTTGTTATGAACATTGTACGAATAAGAGAGTTCAAAGCTAAGCCGCAGCCCGATTTTTGCGCCTGCGACATACGGTCCAAGAAAGCGAAAATATTCCGAATACAAGAGCGTAAGTCGAGGCCTCGGGAACTAGGCTGAGATAGCCGTTTACATAAAAAATCTCGCCCAAATCATTCCCGTCCCCGTCCAGAGCTGTGACTCTTGATAGATCGAAGTCTTCACCCAAACTTCCGATGAATACTCTGCCCTCTGTAAAATTATTTATTATCAGGTGATAATCGCCGCTACCCCAGGCCTCGCCATTTACGATAAAGGGATTTAGCGCATCCAAAATCAAATCCGCGCCGTTAAGCTCAAGGCTTGCGAATTCAGACTTATAGTTTAGGTAGTTTATGGTATTTTTAGTGCCCTCGGCCAAAACAAGCCCTACCAATGCGCCGTCGGAAGTCTTGATATCACTGCCTACAAAATCGACGCTTGCGTTTGAAAGCACAATATCGCCGCCCACCTTGCAAGATCCTCTCAGATTAAATTCTCCATCGTTTAAAAGTAAATCTCCGGCGGTCTCCAAGCTACCCTCGATACGTGCGTAGTTGTTTATTTGCAAAGTTTCCACCGAAGTCTGAGTAAGAGTGCTAGCGCTTTCCGTACGCAGATTATATATGTTGAGTCCCTTCTTGACAGTGGATGAAAGTTTTGCGGAAGCACGTAGATAAACTTCGCTGTTTGCCGACAGCAACAAACTCCCTTCGTTTGTAAAATTACCCCTTAAATCTAAGAAGCCCCTCCGAATTTCAATAAGCCCCTTATTTGTGAAACTTGACCTTAGTGCGACGAGAATATAGTTATTGGCGTCGGTATCGCCGATATCCAAAAAGCGAATGTTTCCTAGATTTTCCAGGCTATAGCCGTCCACCACGGTTAAATCCGCCCAATTGTAAAAAAGCGCCGTTCCGGAAATAGAACCGTTTGCCTGGTAGGTAAACGATGCCCTGTCGTAAGAGTGAGAGGAGGACGAACCGACAAATTCCGTCAAATTTCCAAAGTTTGCGTCACCGGAATCCACTCGTAAGGCAGTTGAACTGAACAAAGAGTAACCCAAATTCGTGAAGCTTCCCGTAACGACATTGCGCACGATAAACTTATAATCTCCGCCGTCCATAGCCACAATGGAATTCGTGCGAACACCCGTTTCATAATAGCCGCTTTGCGATATCACAACATCCTTATTGTATACATCTACGCCATACAGGAAAAAGGGGTCATCTTCCGTTCCGCTCCCCGAAAGTGCAAATGCCGCTGCGCAAGGGGAAAGCGCAAAAGCCATCAGTAAAGTTAATTTCATAAACCTTTCACTTTTGGATTTTAAATTAAAAAAAATTTTCAGTACTCTTATATTAACAATGATGATGACATTAGTATTTAGAATACCGCATGCAAAAAGGCGCCGTAACACATTGATATATAAAACAATTTAAAATCACACCGAGCAAATATATAGAAAAAATTAACTTTAGCTGTTCAGAAAAAGTTGCGCAACTTGCCAAGAAAGAAATAAATATAAAATTTTTAATCTTCAAACTTGACAATGGTATTCTAAATACTATGAGCAAAGAAACTACATCCGCCCTTACACTTCTCGCCGATAAAGGAGTGTCGATACTCGACGCCGCGAGAATCATTTGTAACATATTAGACGCAAGACCGCAAAATTCGGCGCTCACTCCGCTTCAGTTCTGCGCAAAAGTCGTCGAAAGCGGAAAACGCCGCATCGGTTTATCCGAAATGCCCATATATAGAGCGTTCAGTCTCTACCTTGAAACGAAGAAACAACTGCGCAAAGACTCTTTCAGAGACATACGTTACCTCGGAACTCGTCTTATAAATTCGGATCCCAAACTTGCCGAACGCAATTTTTCGGAACTCGGAGTGGTCGAATGCGAGATGTGGCTTGCTAAAACTTTCGCAAGCGCAAACCAATTCAACAAGGCGCGAGTGATGCTTCACGGACTCTTTGAATTTGCCCTGAAGCGGCAGTGGTGCGAAAAGAACGTAGTAAAATTAGTCGAGCGCAAAAAAGTTTTTGAACGCGAAATCGAGCCGCTAAAATTATTTGAGACCAACAGAATCATAAGCGCTGCAAAGAACTTCCGAGAGCGCGACTGTCTCGCTGCCTGCGCACTTTTAATATACGCCGGCATAAGGCCGCGCGAAGTTCGCAGACTTAAATGGCGGGATATAGACCTAGTCGAATGTTGTATAAGCGTGCGCTCGCAATGCTCAAAGACCGGCGGTGTAAGACAGGTTGAGATTTGCCCCGCTTTAAAGAAAATTCTCGATGGGCTTGCGCTTGGTGGAGATTCGCCCGTATGTCCGCCCGACTGGGATAGGCACTGGCGAAAAATAAGAGGCGACGCAGGATTCGGAGGGCATTGGGTTCAGGACGTTCTGCGCCACAAATACGCTAGCTATTTTGCCAAGAGGTATAGAGACTTGCCGCGATTGCAGTCAAACATGGGGCATAGAGACCTTTCTCTATTACGCTCCCGATATGTAAATATGGTTGGGATAAAGAAGTCCGACGCAAAGGCATTTTTTGAATCATTGGGTCGGGATATTACATTTAAATCTCTTCCATTAAAGCGATAAATTTTGAATCTATAAGCCATGGGGCTTATTACGCAAAGTTTATATATTTTTATCTGAATAAATCATCACATTCTAAAGAAAGAAAAATTTTTACCCTGAGAAACTAAAAATGAAGGGAGCCCGCGGTGGGCTTCCAAAACAGAAAGGGTAAAAATATGACATATTCAGAAATCATAACAAACACATTAATCCGCAAGAGGCTACTTAAGGGGCCGATTGCTCCAAGCTATGAAAAGGCCTTAAGCACGCTCTACGTCAAAGATTGTGGAATGGGAGAAAAAAAAGAGGGCAAAGAGAATAA
>URYY01000161.1 GCA_900552245.1 uncultured Opitutales bacterium
AATTGCCGACAATTTCGGGATAGTAAATTGCAACGCTTCCCACTATTATGCCGGCTAAGGTCAATCTGAGCGGCAGGAGGTATTGGTTGCCGTTTAAAATCTCGCGCATTTTTGAGAGCAATACCAGCCAGAATTTTGCAAGCAGGGAACTTATGACACCAAGTAGTAGCGCGAAAAACGCCACCGCCACACTCTGGTTTAAGTGCGCGTCCGACATCTCGTAAAGAGGGCTTGGATCAAAGAGCACAATGACCGTCACGTAGCTTGCGCAGCTCGCCACCAGTAGCGGCGCGAGAATGTCTATAGACATAACACCTATAACTATCTCGCATACAAATAATCCTCCCGCAAGCGGGGTGTGGAACACTGCAGACATGCCACCGGCGGCAGCGCAGGCTATGAAGAGCCTTAGCCTTGGAAGGGGCATATTTACCATCCTCCCAAACCAAGACGCAAATACGGTTGCAGTCTGAACTAATGGCCCCTCCCTTCCTATTGAGGCTCCCGAGCCTATCGTCACTATAGCGGCAAGGCTTCTCAGTAGATTTGGGCGCATCGGTATGTAGCCGTTTCCTATTGCCACGGCTTCCATGTAGGGCGTTGCTTTCTTTCTTATTTTTTTTGAAGCAAAAAGCAAAATTAGACCAGATATAGCTCCTCCTACCGCAAGCGAGAATATCCTGTGCCACGGTTCTATTTTTTCAAATACCGCGACAAATCTGCCCCCCTCCGTAGATGTCAGTATAGAAAGTATAAACTGGGTGCACTGTTGAAATATCGCCGCTATCAGCGCCGAGAATGAGCCAATCAAAGCCGCGTAAACATAGACACCCCCTCGCCCCTTTAAGCTCGTGTACTTTCTGAGCCTTAAGACTAGCTCAAAAACCATTTTCTTAAAGCCCGACATTCCCGCCTATATCTGAATTGATGAAGATATGGAATTTTTTATGGCGCCGAAGTCGCAAGTTTCAAATAGGGCAGAGTTTTGCTTCTTCCACTTGCTTATTTTTTGAAGTATCGATAGGTACTTTGAGACCTCGCTTTTGTCTATACCTATCAGCGCCACTATGTTTGCCTTGCATTCTTCTGACGGCCAATCTATACCGCCCTTGCTCACCCCAAAGACGATGAAGGCGCTTCCCAAGCCCTTGACTCTGCCGTGCGGAACTGCCAGTCCGTTGCCGACGTAGGTTGAAGATGTGTCTTCGCGCAAGTAAACCGCCTCGGTCAGGTCTTGCAATTTATCTTGGGGCAGGTCCGGCTTTAATACGCCAAAAAGCTTTTCCAAGCAATCTTCTTGGCTGAGGCCTCCGGGCAATTCTATGCAATAGACATTATTCATAACACGCCCTTAAGATACATTATGCCGCCTGCATTGTCAAACAGTCTTCTACAAAGCCTTGCATTTATAGTGTAATTTTAAATCTTTAAGTCCGCCTTGTATTTTGGAGCGACTATTGTCGCGAGTGGCCCAAAATATCAAGCGGCTTTATATTTAAAGCTTTTATTGTAGCGTTGCAAAATAACTTAGGTATTGTCGCCTATGTTACATTGTTAGAGCAGGTTTTATTTCTATAACATTTGGGAATCTCGCTTATGTATGTTCTTGATCTATTGCGACTTCGCTTAATTAATTAAATATTCTTGTAGGGCACGGTGAATTTATGTTTACATGAGCTACTATGGGATTGTCATGGATAAAAGCTATACTTGCTCTGCCGTTTAACGCTGCGATTACAATACCGCTTCTTATTCTTTATTTTAGCGATTGCCTGCACTTTTCTAAAAATACAGCGCTTATTTGCCTTGGACTTGCCCTCTTTTTGCTTGGCTTTTTTCTCGCGCTTTGGACGATGCTACTTTTTGCAAATATAGGCAGGGGAACTCTTGCGCCGTGGAACCCCACAAAAAAGTTGGTGGTGCTCGGCCCCTACGCTTATGTGAGAAACCCCATGCTATCGGGAGTTTTAACCATAATTTTGGGCGAGTCTTTTATATTTTGCTCGCCGGGCGTGTTTGCATGGGCTTTGCTCTTCTTTCTAATTAATACTTTATACTTTATATTCTCTGAAGAGCCCGGGCTTGAGAAGCGCTTTGGTGCAGAATATCTAGAGTATAAAAAGAACGTGCCGCGTTGGATTCCTCGCTTGAGACCTTGGAAGCCAACATGTTAATAATGTGGAAGTTTTCTTATATCGCACTCAATTTTGTCTATTAAATAAAAAGCGGCGCAATATTATGCGCCGCTTAAATATGTTTTGTAAATCTTACACTTAGACACTAGTTGTCAATTTCCAACAACTGCCCGGCCGCGCTCAACTTTAGCTCCAAGCCGTTTATAAGCTCCACTTCCCACCCGTAGCGCTCTTTGGAAACAGACTTAATTTTTTGCCCCTTGTAGTTTGAATCTAGATACGCAACTACCTCTTTGGGCAATACCGACTGAGGAACTCCGGTAAACCTGCTTTCAATGTCCGTCCAATTTCCCGCGGAATCGTACTCAATCTTGCTGCCGTCGGATAGAGTTGCGTCGTACTCGGTGGACTTTAGAAGAGATGTATCGATTTCAATTCCCACAACTTTTGCGTTCGGGAAGGCCTTTGCCGCAAACTCCAAGGCCGGTTTTGGAAGTTTTGTTACATCTGTCGTTACTTCATCTGCAAACAATGCGCAGGTGGAAAGCCCGAATACCGATAGAAGTGCCAATTTTTTTAATATGTCTCTTTTCATAAGCTTTTTGGTTCTGTCTCTTATAATTAGTACAATAAATTCCCAGATAAGTTCTGAAAAAAATAATATAATTTCTACTTTAACTTATCGGATATTTTGCGCAAGCCGTAAATTTTTTATCGATAATTAGAGCGAACTGCAAAATTTTACCTTAGCGATTATCATATGAATGGGCCAAAATCTTTATTTGCCTCCAGTTTGTTTTCAGCTTCATCGGGCAGGCTATCGAAGAAATTTATCCCGGTCTTTGCCTCGATTTCGTCTATAGGTACGCAGTAGCGCCATATGGAGTCCTCCTTTGGATTTTGCGGAATTATAAAGCCAATGGCGTAGGCTTCAGAGGTCCTCGTCTTTACCATTACAACGGTGTAGAATGCTTCGGGTATCGCAACCTTTGAATTGAGCTTGCGTATGTCGCTGCCGAAAATAGGACCCACAAATACGAGCACTTTCCCGTATTTTTTTGCAAGCTCGTTTGCCAGATGCAACTCCAAGCGCTTCCAAATTCCACGGCCCAGTTCCGGGGTTTGGGGGGCGATGTTTGTCATAAAAAATGTCTCCATTTGCGCTGTTGGCCCGTAGCAGCGGCCTATTGCGTAGTTCGGCGCCATATGGCCTCTGTCAAAGCCGGAGTTCGAGTAGTCTGAGTGCTCGGCGCAGCCGTAGGCTCTGGGGTCCTTTACAAAAGTGCTCAAGCGCTCAACTGTCCGGTATTTAAATGGGTACTTTATAACGTATCCAACCCAGAGCGGAACTGAATATACGTTTGAAAAGCCCGATACATAGCCCAGATTTTTTAGAATCTGTACCCGCTTGTCCGCAGTTGGCATCAAATTTGCATCTTCTATTTCGGATTTGATTGACGCGCCCATACCGTAGTATGGGTTTATAAGCCATTCAAAGCGGGCTCTGAATTCGTCCAATTGCTCCGGATAGTAGCGCTCCGCTACGCCGTATATTGCGCCTATTAAAACTGCAAGCAGCGCCGCAAATCTTTTAAATGTTGCGCGTTTTTTTCTTCGTCTCTTTGCCATAAATTTTGCCGTGTTGTAAGCTTTAATTTAGCCGGTTTGCCTAGCGTAAATTTTGCGGCATTTCAAGGGTAAGTTTGAATTGCTATTTATTTTAAGTCGCAAAAAAAGCCCGAGCAGTGCCGGGCTTTCTTAAAATATTTTTAATTTTGCGCTTTTACGAGGTTTCTGGCCGCAAGCCAATTTAACAGCATTTGCGGCCAAGTCCGCATTGGCAGGTTCTGCCTGTCGCGCATTCCGTATCCATGGCCGCCCTCCTCGTAGAAGTGGCCCTCTACCTCAACACCAGCCTTCCTAAGAGCCAGAAAGTATGTTAGTCCGTCCTTTAAGTGGCCATCGTCCATAGTTTGGGCGATAAAGCAGGGCGGTGTGTTCTCGTCAACCTTGATGTCGGGCTGGAGTTTTAGTTCGTCGTTTCCG
>URYY01000162.1 GCA_900552245.1 uncultured Opitutales bacterium
GCCCTTGCCGCTGGAGCGGTAGGTATCTATGCGTATATCCTCGTCCTTAACGACAATTTCATCATCGTCTTCGATTTCGGCTATCACGTCCACAGAGGCAAAGGAAGTGTGTCTGCGCTTATTGGAGTCAAAGGGGCTTATTCGCACAAGCCTGTGCACGCCCCTCTCCGCCTTGCAATAGCCGTATGCATTGGCGCCGACTATGCGCAAAGTAACTTTTGAAATCCCCGCCTCATCGCCGTCAACTACGTCTTGAATTTCGAATTTCCAACCGCGCCGCTCAACCCATCGGGTGTACATGCGCAAGAGCATTTCCGCCCAATCGCAACTTTCTGTTCCGCCCGCCCCCGCATGTATTGTCATGATCGCGTTTGCCGAGTCGTACCTACCGCTTAGAAAGGACTCTATCTCGACTTGCTCCAAGAGAATTTTCATTCTGTTTGTCTCAGACTGCAGCTCCTCGGCTAGGGTCTGATCTTCATCGGATTCCTCCGCAAGTTCCCTAAGAGCTAGCAAGTCCTCAACCTTCGCCTTAAAATCGGACTGAGCCTCCACTATGCGCTTGAGCCTCGTAGATTCAGCGACAGTTTCCTTCGAGAGCGTCTTGTCGTCCCAGAAGTTTGGGGCGCTCATTCTCTCCTCCAACTCCGCTATCTTTTCCTTTTTGGCATCTACGTCAAAGAAACCTCCATAAGTGGGAGGCCCGCTTTGAAATTTGCTCTATTAAGGAATTAATTTCAGAATCTATTATCATTTTAGGTCAATAAAGGTGCAAAGGAAATATCCTAGCTACGCTTGCAAAATTAAAATTGGCTGTCAAACCTTTAAAAGCTTCACTTTTACATTTGCAAAATTTCAAAAATTTGCGAGACTCCACAAAATACTTATGAACGATGTAAATAAGACATTGTTGCTCTGCACGTGCATACTGGCCTTCACCTCAATTTTGTTTTTTTTCAAATTTGTGGCGGAAAAGGCCAATAGTGCGGATTTGCTTGCGCAAAAAGAAGCGGCGTATGTCGATGCGCGAAAGAGTATAAAACACGCCGAATCGCAAAATGAAATAGCAAGCGATGCTAGAAAGAGCGCGCAAATTGCAGAAAAGAGCGCGCAGGAAAATTTTACAAAAGTAACTAAGGCCATAGCGGAACTTGAGAGGCTTGAGGCCGCGAGCGCCGTGGAGCAAGTCGAGAGCGCCGCCCAGGCTAAGGCGAGGCTTGAACGCGAAGTTGCAGCCAGAGTAAAAGCGGAGAAACAACTTGAAATATACCTTCTGCGAAACGAATCGCTGGAAAGAGACCTTCTTATGCTATCGAGAGAATTGGAGGCCTCAAATTCCGAAAACGCACAGCGCGTTAAGGCGCTTGAGGCGGACAACCTAAAAAAGCTCGGAGAACTGCAAAATGAATTGAAGAAAGCCAAAGAGGCGCTGGATGCGCTAAAGAAAAATATGGGGCTAATTCAGGACGAAAATGTAAAGCTCAGAAAGGGACTTGAGCAAAAAGACGAAATCATAAAGCTTTCAAGGCAAAGGCAATCGGATTCGGAGCAACTGTCGGCTGGCAGAAATCAGAACAAAGGCAATTAAAATAGCGAATTGTCTTGCATTGATGGGAAAAAAGAATTTTCTATTGTTAGAATTTTAAGGAAATTATATGAAAAAAATCGCAACTATCTTGGCTCTTGTATCGTCGCTTTTTCTATTTACGGCCTGCGACGATTGGACGGAACCCACACCCCTAGACACCCGCATAAACCAAGGGGCGACAGGCAGTGATCTGGGCAATATGCCCGACTCCGCATTCGAAGACGACCACGGTCTGCAGGGGCGCGACGCCGCTTTTAACTCCTCGGAAATGGATTGGGAAAATATAAATCCGGAGGATATAGTTGCGACGGTTTACTTTGGTTTTGATCAGTATTCAGTTGCGCCGTCAGAGCGCGGAAAAGTACAGAGTGTCGTAAGCCAGATGAAGGGCGATGCCTCGCAGAAGGTCTTCCTAGTTGCTCATACTGACTGGTACGGAACCGAGGAGTACAATTTAGCTCTGAGCGACAAGCGCGGCAGTTCGGTTCAGTCTTACATGCTTGGGCTGGGAATTCCAAATGAGCGCTCCGAGATTGTAGCGCGCGGCAAAAACGGAGCAACGCTTGACGTAGCTAAGGATTCCCCCGAAGCAAAGCACGATAGGCGCGTAGATATTGTTAAAGTCCGCTAAATATAGCGCATCAATAATTTAAAAAGGGCAAGGCTATCGGCTTTGCCTTTTTTTTGCAAATGCGCTTTTGCGCGAAAATCTCCAAATAAAATGGAGGAACTTGCCACGTCAAAATTAAGAGGGAGATTGTAAGGCACTTTTCTTGTGAAAAATTACTTGGCTTTTCAGCCCTAACTAATCGCTATCTCAAAAAGGTAGAGGTTCGATTCTGGAATTAAAAAAGAGCAAAACAAAAACAAGAATTTTTTATAAGCAAATTAAAAAAGTTTTGCGAAATAAAGATTGCCTATTATCGCGCGAGAAAGGCAAACAAAAACCGCCTCGGAAATTTCCTGGCGGTTTAATTAAAATTTATGTTAACAGGCAATGCCTATCCTGCTTTTTATAAAATCTAAAATTTATCTAGAGAATCAACAACGCCGTCAATTCTGTCTTGCTCCTGATTCTGGTATAAGGTTTCCATATACGCACGCAAATCCTTGTCGTACTTTGCGTCGATAAATAAAATTCCATTGTTGAAAACCAAAGCGCGGAGAGAACCGTCAGACAATTCATAGTTGTACCCAACTGCCGTATCGGCCTGAAGCGGGATTGGACCGGTTACGAAAACGTCCTTTGTTCTATTCTTTTTAGGAACTCCGCCCAATACGAAATTCACAGAAGTTCCCACAAAGGGTATTACGCTCTTTCTACTTACTATATCCTCAAGTGCCGACACAGCCCTCGTTGAACCCTTCGTCTTGGAGGCATTGCCGGCACTTGTCTTTGCGTCGCTATATTTCTTTGCCTCCTCAAGTATTTGAGAGTAGTTTTCAAATGTTGCGCGCTTTTCGTCCTGCAATATTAAGGCAAGCAGTGTGGAATCAAAATTTCCGCTATTTAAAACGTCTTCGGGAATTTTAAATTCTATGTAGCGCTCATTATTTCTAGGCAGTATGGCCACTATCGATTTAAGGCCGTCGCTAGCCTCATTTAACTTTGAATTTTCCGGCACGTACTGTTTTATTTCAACTTTTTGCCACTTCGCATTCTCGCGCCCGTGGGTCATTCTATCCATCAAAACGACTGCCTCGGCGAATGTCATAGGATCTCCATAGCGCTGGTAAAATTCCATTACCGACACATCCTTTAAGTACGCAATATGCAACTCCCACCCGTAGAGCTCGCGCTGGTTTAAAACGTCGGCGCGAGTTGTGAGGGCTTTGTCCGCCCGCTTAAAGTAAAAAGAATTGGAGGTTCCCGACGGCTGAATCCAAAAGATTTTATTGTAAGGCAACTCCAAAGCCTCGCGCAGAGATTCCTCATAGGAATATTTGTAAGCGCCGTTTAGCCGCGAATTTAAGCGCTTTTCAATATCCCTCTTATTTTCGCCGACTCTGGCGTTTAGGGGCGTGAAAATTTGGCAAAGCAAAAGGCAAAAAATAAGCAAAAAAGTTGAATTTCTCATATATAAATTACTCTACTAAACTGCGATTTTTTTTACAATAAAAAAGCGCCGGATTTTACCGGCGCCAAAAGCTTTATCGTGCTTAAAATTTACTTACAGATTCAACAGCCTCCCTCTCGCGTATCTTAGACTGCTCCTCATAGAGCTTCTCCATATATTCGCGCAAGGCGCTGTCGTATCTGGCATCGACAAACAAAACTGCATTGTTGTAAATCAGTGCCCGAACCGAACCATCGGAGAGTTCGTAATTGTACCCTAAGGCCGTATCCGGCTGAAGAGGAATGTGTCCGACAATTTTTACCTCCTTGGTTCTATTTTCCGGAGCGTTTGCTCCAAAGTAGATGTCCTCTATCGAGTACCTGACTGTAGATATGCTCCTTGGCGCGCCATCGATAATCTCGGGGATACTCTGCTCAAACGTTC
>URYY01000163.1 GCA_900552245.1 uncultured Opitutales bacterium
AAAAAAGGAATAAGATAAAGGCTTTTTTCATAAACTTGGAATTTTAATTAGAAATTACGGTGATAGAAAAAGAATTAAATCGCACGGATATTTAAAGCTAAAATTATTTGAAATACAAAAAACTCTTTTTACTCAATTGTACTCGCCTATCTCTATATAGATTGGAAATCCTCCAATATAATGCGTAGAAAACAAAATTAAGGCCAAAAGTCTAAAAAAAAAAATAAATTTGAAGAAGCCTAAAAATTCCATGGGGCTAGAAATAATAAAGCTCATATCTTAAATTTTAGATAAAATCCTAAAAGAGTGAAAATTCAGGCAATTACACCTACCTAATTAAAAAAATTTAATCCTCTATATTGCATATCCCTCAAAAAAAGGGGGGCGGCAAAATAAGCCGCCTCCCATTTTTTAATACCCCTGATAACTAAACAACAATTGATTTACTTTTTAAAGCGCAAAACTGTAAGAGAATACGGCGGCAATTTTTCACAAAACCTACCGCCAAGTTTTGCACGACTTTCTTTCGGCTTTGCGTCCTGATCGCTGTAATCCCCGCTAAGAACAGTTTTTACAACGTCTTTTTTACCCTTTATAAAACTCAAATCCACATTCGCCTCAGATTCAAATGGTAGCATATTTATGAGTTTAACAATGGTATCTCCGCTCTTTGAATCGCAAACAACAGAGCATATTACGCGCTCTTTCAACCCATCGCGCTCTTCCGATAGCTCAAGCGTCGTCGGAATATATATGTCGCCACTGTTTTGACCAAATAGCTTCTGTACGTAATAATCCGTGGACGGATAGACATTTGAGTTATCAAAGTAAATCAAGTCGGGCTTCCACTGGGTGTAGTTGCGCTTTGCGAGAAGAGGCGCATACGATGACATTTCAACGACATCGCCGTTTCGCTCCAAATTCGCCAAATGTATCGCGCAAGACAGAGCAGTCTCTATATTATTTATACGGTTTTCTATATGTGCAGCATACTCGCCCAAATACACTTTGGGACCTTTTCTGTCGTAGTCATCGTAATAGTTCTGATTGTACAAAAACCACCCCGGAGCCACATAATAGTGCTCGTCGACAAGTGGGATATCCAATTTCTTTGCGACCTTCCAGCCTTCTCTATAATCAACGCCCTCGGCAAATGGGCCGGAAGTCCCAACTACCTTTATTTCCGGATACTTCTCTTTTATCGCCTTATAAATCATTGTGAAGCGCTCCTCGAATTGGTCCGAAATTAGATCTTCATTGCCAATGCCTATGTATTTTAAGTTGAAAGGCTCCGGATGTCCGCTATCAGCTCTGAGCTTTGCCCACTTGCTTGTATTGGGATCTCCGTTAGCCCACTCGATTAGGTCTAGAATGTCCTGCGTATACTGCGGCATATCCTTCATATCTATTGCCTGTTGCCCAGGATTTTGACACCCAACACCTGCAGCCAACACGGGCAAAGGCTCTGCGCCAATGTCCTCGCAAAAGAGGAAAAATTCGTAGTATCCAAGCCCCCTAGTCTGATGGTATCCCCAACAGTTAGGAATTGGTTTGCGAGCCTCCAAGGCGCCAACGGAATCCTTCCAGTTGTAGAAATTCATCTCACCGCCCGATATTGCGTGGACTAAGCACCCGCCCGGAAAACGCACAAATTTTGGAGATAACTCCTCAAGCGTTTGCGCCAAATCAGCACGCAATCCGTTCTTGCGGTTTTTGAACGTATTTTGCGGAAATAGCGATACCATATCAAAGCAAATTTCACCTTTTGAAAGAGGCACAAGCTTTAAGCTTACATCTCCCGAGGTATCCTTTGAAGTCAACGCGACTTCCACCTTTTTCCAATCTTTAGAAGAGCTGTTAAATGAAGCCTTTGCAAGTTCCATACCTTTTGCATCAGCCAAAACTACATCGGTCTTTGCGATATCGCCCTTTACAAAACATGAGAAATTATACTTTTGCCCCTTCTTAACGGCAATACCGGGAGTTTTTGCAGGCGGACTCTCCTTATCGCTATAGCCGTAATTTACTAGGGCAGAATCAGCCTTATCTAAGCTGAGACTTATGTAGTGCTTATTATTCTCATGGATTGGAGAATCCGTCTTTACCTCATACTTAGCGCTCCCCGACACGCTCCAAAAGCTCATTGGATTTAAATCCCACCTGTCGCGATTGGAATATTCGAAATCGCGATTTTGCACAAGCTCTGCGTAAAGCCCGCCGTCTGCCGCGTAATTTAAATCTTCAAAAAATATGCCCATTAGCATATCGCTTATCTTCTTTTTTGATTTTGCGTCGGCCTTCACGTTTACGCTCAGCTTTTCGATTCCCGAAAACCTGCTCTCATCGTCTTTTGACCGCTGCGAGACCTTGTCCCAAGAGGCTATTTTCTTCCACTCTCCATCGGTCTTTAAGATTTCCAGTTGCTCTTCGCTTAGAGGATTTATAGAGCCGCTTAGCTCCTCGGAATCAAGTTTTATATTTTTTATAAGCTTTGCGCAACTTGCCTCGTAGTCCTTTTGGGATATCTTTTTTAGCGGTGTAAATTTCTTAAAGTCGCGCGTGGTAGTTCTGTAAAAATCGCCATCTTGAGTTTTAAATTCAACAGCGCTATCGCCATTTCGCAAAGTGTATGCGACGGGATTTGTAATTTGGCTGTCTATGGCAAAATATGGGTAGCTCTTGCGCATCCAGTTTACGACATTATCGCGATTCGCCGTCGTTGAATGCCCTATGTAACCATTTATATTTGCGGCGGTCCAAAGGACATGCCAATTTTTTTCAGCATCTTGAAATACAAAGGGATCCAAAAGCTTCATCTGCCCCTTGTAAGCATAACCGCCATCGAGAAATTTGCGGTGTTTCCAAGACGGAGACTTCCAGTCCTTGCCGTTGTAACTTAAGGCGTAACTCAATCCGCCCCTATTATCTTTGTCGGGGCTCATATAGCTAAAAAGCCACGCCGACGGCTCTTTGGCAAACAATGGAATAAGCGACATCAAAACAGTTATTGATAGAATATACTTTTTCATAATTTTTACCTTAAAATACCGAGTGAAAAATAAAAGAGAAAACAAAGTGTTCTCTCTTTTACACAAAAAATCATATTGAACAAAAGCACCTACTTGCGTCTGCGCCAAAGGGCTAATGCAAGCGCAAAAGTTCCAAATATTGCAGCGTAGGTTGAAGGCTCTGGAACTGTAAAATTGAATATCAAAGTTCCATTTGTGTCGTCCACAGAATCAAAGGAAAAATTGCCGTACTTTTCACCGACACTCAAGACAATCGAACCAATTTGGATAAAGTACGCAGTATCCTCGCCCCAAGGATCGCTTCCGAGATTCTCAAATAGGGTTGCAGTCTGAAGCCAATCAGAGAGAAGTTGCTCGTAGCAATCGGTCAAATCCAATAGGATAAATGCATTTATGCTAGCGCCATTGTATGAATCAACAGAAATTGTAGAAACTTCTGCAAAACCGTCTGGATCAGCTGATGCTTCAAACACAAACATTGTTCCGTTTGAAAGCTCCCCAGTCTGAGCATTGTAAACTTCTTTAAAGTTCAAGCCCGAAGCCATATTGGCCTCTATGCGCGAGTATGTCCCCCAGTTATAACCGACGGTAACATCATTGCCCGCCGCAACTTTTATTACGGAAGAAGCATCTACGCCAAAATTGTTTACACTCAGCCAACGTATGTTTACAGTGTTACCTCTTCCGCCTATATCAACTATGGCTTTGGGAATATTGCTGTAGCGCGACTCCTGACCTACGGCAGTATCAATCCAAGCAGAATTAATCCTCAAATCATCTATATTAAGGACGTTATTGCTATTGCTCACTATCAGCTTGTTTACGCCGCCATTTACATCTGCATCATTTATATAGATATCGGTGTAGTAGCGATCGGCCGGAGCATCGGAAGTATCGGTATTTGTCACACTCTTTAAAACCGTATTGCCATTGAAAGACAATATGCTTTGCGATGTAGAAGCCTCGCCAGAATCATAATTTACGCCCGAAGCCACTCTTATAGTAT
>URYY01000164.1 GCA_900552245.1 uncultured Opitutales bacterium
GGGTTTTGCCGAGAATTTGTCTATCATATCGGCCGGTTTATAGATTTCTTCCCTGTAGTCTGAGGCTGTCTTGCAAGAGAGGTGCCCGCCGGCGCTGAAGCCTGCCATTCCGAGCGCAAACGGGTCCACATTTAATTCCTTTGCGTAGGCTCTGACAAACCTTAGCGCACGCTGTGCGTCGGCGTACGCCCCGGGTTGATTTTGCGGGACTCTATATTTTAGAACAAAGGCGCTCATTCCGTTTTTGGCTAGAAGTTTTGCTAGGGCAGTTCCCTCTTTCCCGTAGGCTAGGCCTCCGTACGCGCCGCCCGGACAGATTATGACTGCGGGGCTTGGCTTATCCGACTCTGCCTTGAAAAACCTCAAATCCGCCTCCGAGACATTTGTTATGCTAAGGTCGTCCGCCTCATCGCTTCCCCAGATTTTTATCGGGTCTTTAGCCCGCGCTCCGGGAATATCGCGCCCCTGCCAAATTTTAAAAACTATGGACGAATCTTTGAGCTTTTCGCCCTTTGGCTGGGGCATATTTTTACCCGGAGCTGCAATAAGAGCACTCGAAAGCGCTACCATTAAAAACGAGAGGAGTAATTTCATAATTTAGCAAATGAATAGTTAAAGAACTTAACCTATGCTAAATTTATATTTCACGCAAGCTTTTTAGACCTCCTTACAAGTGCCAATATGAGCGCTAGAACCCCAAAAATTGATGCGAGTGTCGAGGGTTCCGGAACTTGTGAGCCTGCCATCAAAATTGAAATGTCGCCGAGATACCAGCCGCTGTAGTCCTGACTTGTTTGCGATTCGCCCAAGTCCCAAGAGAGCAGCTCTTCATTCCAAGTTAGGTCTATCAGAAAATTTCCCAGAAAGTCATTATCGGAGTCGGACACCCAAAGCCCGGATATTTCGTTCGTATTTTCGTCGAGCTCGCAGCCCCATAGAGTTATGGCGTGTGCGCCGTAATCGTTGTATATTCCGCATGTTAGGGCAAATTGATTGCTCACGGCCTCATTTATCGTATCAAACAAGAGCGCTTGGTCCGACGCCCTCGCCCCGAAGGATACTTTTGTCGAGATTAGGCCGTCTGCGTACGGCGTTCCGAGCCAGTAGCCACCACCGATTGCGTCCGGCTTTAACTGCCCCTCATATTCCGGATCGCTGGGGACAGTTCCCGCAAACCACCAGTTAAATGCGCTGCATTCCTCGCCGCCATCGTTTACCCAGTTATCTACAAAAATCTGTGTGATGTCCGAGGAATAGCTTGAGGTGGGCTCGCCTGTTGGGGTTCCATATGGAAGTTGCACGCCGCTTGCGCTCTTTGTATCCTGCCAGTAATTTATTGCGTTTGAAGCAGCAAAGGCCCAGCACAATTCGTCGTCTTGTCCGTTAAATAATTTCTTTGCATCGTAGGTTTTGTCGCCCTCGCTTATTCCGCTTAGTAGCAGCGAGAATGCGTGGAGTTGAATAAGACCAAATAACAAGAGAAATACTATTGCGCGCGTCAGAATTTTCATCCGGCTCTTATAGACTTTGCGACAAGTGAAATGCAAGGAAATTTTTGCGAATAGAAAAGCAGAGATAGCGAATATTTTCGATTTCTTAGAATGAATGTATTGGACAATTTTATTTGAGAATTTCTTGCTTAGATGAAGTTCTTTTTGCGTCGTCAAAATTTCTCGCTACAATCAGATAGAGTATCGCCGCTATCGCCCCTATTGCGCCACCTTCATAGGTTCTATTGTGCATGTGCTTCACAAGGGCAAAGCCTTCTTCTGCACTCCTTGAAGTTTCGCTGGAAGTTGAGCTAAAAAAGGCGCTTGCCGAAAGTGCCATAGCAAAAAAAAGCACTATCAAAGCAGCCTTTGTCAGCGTTTCCAACATTCGCTTGCAGCCGTCCTGCATAAGGCCAAACAAAGCTAAAATTGCGGATAAAATTGCGCCCATCCACCACGTGGCTTTTATTCCGACAATTGCCGCAGCTAGCCGCGGAGCATTTTCTACGATTTCCCTATCAAGCTTAAATTGTTCAAATTTTAGCTCTGTGTAATACTCCGGAGATATGCTGTAAGTAACTTGGTCGTTCAAAGCCCCGTATGCGCCGGCTAAAATTGTGCAGATAGCCACAAAAATTACACAGGCAAGCAGCTTTTTTAAGAGGCAAGCAGCTGTGGATTTCAAATTTTCTCTCAAAGATGAATTATTCATATCCAATTGCACAATGTTTTTAATCTCTCCGGATAGCTTTTGCTAGAGCACGTTGGAATGTACTTATAAGTTACCTAACTTCCCGAAAGCGAGCTTGCAAATATAGATTTAAGCAGTTTCGACTCCATGGCTGTAATTTAATTTTTAAATAAACAGGATTCTGAAATTATGTCCTTAAATTTGTCAATACACAATATTACACAAGTTGTGGGGAAGTGCAAAATTACAAATTATACAGCAAGTTTTTACGCCTTAAAACTTTCAGAAGTTGTATCAATATTGTATGTTATTTTGCGATTAAGCTTGATTTTGGTTCTCTTTGAATGTAGCCGGGTAAGAGTTGCGTGTTTTGCGCTTGCGGTTTGCTGCATTATGTGGTTGGGGCTTGAAGTCTTTAGCTTCCAATGCGCTTTGCCATCTTGCCGCACTTGCGATGTGCGCTTTAACTTATTACAAGTAAAGGAGCAAAATTATGAAGAAATATCTGGCCGAGATGGTCGGCACAATGGTATTAGTTTTAATGGGTTGCGGCAGCGCCGTATTTGCGGGGCACCCTGCCGCGCCGGGGTTGGGACGCTCGGCGTTGCGTTTGCCTTCGGCTTATCGGTTGTCGCGATGGCCTATACCATAGGCGGGATTTCAGGCTGCCACATAAATCCGGCAATAACATTGGGCGTATTCCTATCTAAGCGCATGAGCGGCAAAGACGCTGCCATGTACATGGTATTTCAGGTAATAGGCGCAATTCTGGGCTCTCTTATTCTATATATTTTAGTTTCGACGGGTTCTCACGGCGGTCCTACAGCCACGGGTTCAAATGGTTTTGCAGACGGAATGATGCTTCAGGCTTTCATCGCTGAATTGGTATTTACGTTTATATTTGTACTCGTAGTCTTGGGAACGACCGATTCTTCAAAGGGAGCGGGGAGTTTTGCGGGGCTTGCAATAGGTCTTGCGCTTGTGTTGGTGCACATAGTTTGCATTCCGATTACGGGCACATCGGTAAATCCCGCGCGCAGCATCGGGCCGGCTTTGTTTGAGGGTGGCAAAGCTCTGTCGCAGCTTTGGCTTTTCATAGTTGCGCCTTTTGCGGGGGCCGCTTTGAGTGCGCTTGTCTGGAAAGTTGTAGGCAAGTAGTTCCAACTCTTTGGCTTAGTACGGCAAATTTAAGGGCCTGAGCCTTTTGGGAGATTCTCTTTCGGGAGTCTCCTTTTTTTTGCTTCTCAGCGCATTTTGGACGCGGGATTTTTTCTCGGTCTAATCTGCCTGCGAGACTCTATTATCGCTATGTTCAGTATCTTTTCAGCCTTAGTCGCGGGTTTTGATTTCTAGAGGGGGATTTTTAATGCGAAGGTACATGCTTACCTTTAAGTCAATTATCTTTTTTTAAGCTAATTTTACTTGCGTATTTTGAACGAGTTAGAGCCTAAAGATTTGGCATTTGATTCTTTTGCAGCTTTTATTAAGAACGTGCCGTGCGCACTTTATGATGCGTTTTGTAACTTTGCGGCTCAAAATTCTAACTTTGCCCTTATTGTTCGGCTAGTGCGCGATAGGCGCAAAGTTGAAATATTGTGTTGTAATTGGGAGAGTTAGTGCAATAATAGCGCGCTTTCACACACAATAATTTTATGCAGACAAAGAAAATAAATGTCGGCGTAACCGGAGCTTCCGGCTATGCAGGTATCGAACTTATGAAGATTTTGGCTCGCCATCCGAATGTGGAGCTAAAGGTTGTGACTTCCCGCTCTCTCGCGGGCAAGCCCGTAGTTGACGATATGCCGGCTTTGCGACACTTGCTTGCC
>URYY01000165.1 GCA_900552245.1 uncultured Opitutales bacterium
AGAGCCCAGTTTGGTCCGAATAAGAAATCTCGTTATGCGCGATAGAAATGTGCCTTGCGTAATCATATGGTCTTTGGGAAACGAATCGGGAACCTACCACACAAAGTCCCACAAGGCCATGGAGGCGGAGGCCAGAAGAATAGATCCGACGCGCCCCATACATAGCGAGCCGGGGGCGGGGCAGGAATCAAACACTTCCGACTTCGTTTCTCCAATGTACGGCGGAATGGGTAGAATGCAACGGCATCTCAACTCAAAATCCACAAAGCCCTTCATCTTTTGCGAGTACTGCTTTGCCATAGGAAACGCCATAGGAAACTTGAAGCAAATCTGGAATATGATGCGTTCAAACGATTCTCTAAACGGCGGTTTCATCTGGGATTGGTGCGATAGAACTTTGTATTTAAAAGATGAAAATGGCGTCAAGTACTTAGCCGATGGCAGAGACTTTGGCACGCGCCCCAACGCCGGAACTTGGTGCGCTTCGGGGATAGTTTTTGCTGACAGAACATACTCTTCAAAATACTTTGAGGTTGCTAGAGTCTATCAAGATATTCAAATTTCAGAAATAGACGCAAAAGCCGGCAAATTTAAGCTTTCAAATGAGTTTGTATCCACAGACTTGTCGGAGCTAGACGTAAAAATCGAGGTCTTTAGAGACGGAACTTTAATTGCAAAGTCAAGCGCGGCTGCACCCGAGCTAAAACCGGGTGATAGCGGTGAATTTGAGCTTAAGATGCCAAGTTTTGATTCTTCAAAAAGCGGTGAGTATTATTGCAACATAAGCTTTTTAAGGCGCGCTAAGACTCTGTTTTCAAAGCCTGGCGAGGTGGCGTCTTTTGCTCAATTTCCGCTTTTAAAGGGTGAATCGAAAAAGAGCCTGCCAACTATGGGTTCTCTCAGGTACTTTACAAAAGACTCCAAGACTACAGTCGTTGCGGGAGGTGTAAGCTATGTGTTTGATAACGCTAATCCGCGCCTTGAAGCCATAAATTTAAAGGGTAAAAATATTATGACTTACCCGCTTAAATTTGACATAACTGCCGCTATTGTCGATAACGGTCGCTCCTTTAGGCGTGATTTGCAGAACTACCAATTGGGTTCGCTAAAGCAGATAGACAAATCTTTAAGTGTGGATAAACTCTCAGCCGATGCTCTTAGAGTTAAATGTTCTGAGACTCTAGTAAATGAGGACGGCGACGGCTTTATCGTGGATTATGTTTACACGATTTTGGCAAGTTCCGCAATGGAAGTAGCCGTTAATGTAACAAAGCTAAACGATATGCCGGAAAAAATCTATATTCCTAGAATCGGGGTTAAGATGGGTTTGGATAAGTCGCTATCAGATGTTAAGTACTTTGGTCGCGGCCCCTTGCAAAACTATTGCGATGCCTTGGAGGCGGCTCCTCTGGGTATCTATAACATCGACATATCTAAGGAAATTCCCGCCTACGCAAAGCCTCAGGATTGCGGCAATAGGGAGGGAGTGCGCCTAATGACAATCCGTGCGGAAGATGGAGGCGGCATTGCCGTTTTCGCGCCGAAGTTCCCGCTTGCAATGTCGATTTTGGGAAATACGCAAGAAGAGCTGTCGGCGGCGAAGCACTTTCACAATTTGCCGCAGTCTTCCCAAAATGAATTTAGGGTTGCGGGCTTTGTAGCCGGCATTGGAAACGGCGCGCTCGGGCCCGAGACTCTGGACGAGTTCTTGCCCACATTTAAGGGCAGCTACAGCTTCTCATTTGCTGTAGCGCCCATATCTAAGGATAGAAAGTTCGGAAGTTTGATAGGTCTTGATTTTCCCGAGAAGTACAAGGCTAAATTTGAGAAAAAAACTGAGAATTTGCGCAATGAAACTCTGAAGCCCAAGCCGGAGGGAGAATGGGTATCGAAGAATGCAAAAGTTAGCTACAGTTCCCGCGAAGATATGTACGCGCCCAAGCGCGATACCCTTCTTGAGTGCGCCGGCGAAAATTTTGCCTTCCACACAAAGCGCGACGAAGACAGGCAATTTCTGATTGTAGATTTGGGAAAGCCCATGGATATTACAGGCGCAATAATCTACAACAGAAAAGACGAGCAGGGCAAGCGCACCGATAGGCTCAGAATGTATATTTCTGAGGATTCCAATTCTTGGAATAAAGTCTGGAGCTCGGATTTAGCAAAGCGCTATTGGACCGTTAAGTTCGAAAATCCCAAAAAGGCGCGCTATGTGAAGCTCGTTCTGGAAAAGAAGGAGTATTTCCACCTAAGTGGGCTAAAAATTTTTGCAAAATAGAGTATTAAATACAGTCTTTTAACAGACGAGATGGGGCGCATTTGAATGCGTCCTTTTTTATTGAGCTTTTAATTTTCTGATATTTGCAATATCAGATTTCGAGCCTTTGCGGGGCTCGATATAGCTTGCAAGGTCGTTAAGATTTACCGAGGGCAAGTCCATTGAATTTCGCGCTTAGATCTCTACCCTCCAATGAATCTAATTAGATTGTTCTGCATTTATTATATGCGCAAACGGGGCTTTCATTTCGATAGCTATCGCATAATTTCATAGCTTAAAGTCTCTAGGCTCTCAATAAACAACTTGTCTGTATGCTTTGACGCTTTTAAAAAATTTTTAAATTGTGGTATTTTGCTTTATGCTCGGGCCTGCGATTTTAAATTCATTTTAAGCTTGCATAGGTGCGTTTTTTTTGCGTTTCTCTTAGTCAAGGTCGGGACCTGTGCGACAAGTATTTGCGCGAACCCCGCCAGATTCGGAAGAAAGCAACGGTAGTGACGAATTTTGTGCGCCGCAGGAAACCTGACCCCCTTTTGATTTTTCAGTGCGCTTTTAGTTTCTTTTTATTTCGCAAATTTTGGGCATTTAATTTTGTTTTGTGAGTTTGATTTAAAACCCGAAATATTTTTACTAGGTAGCAGCGTTTTTTTTAGCTTTTTGAGTTTTGCCCATGTCGGCATTGCGAGATTCTTTCGGGCTTTTTAAGATATATTTTGCGTTTAATTTATCCGCTTTTTTGCAAGTGCAGGCAAAAAAAAGATGGGCTAAAATGAGAATTTTCATTACCAAGTTAGCGCTTGTTTTTTGCAAGAAATTTTCAATTCGATTTTTTTTGTTGAAAAATTATCTTAGCGTAAAGGAACTTGCGCGAATAAAAAAAGATTAAAAAGCTTATAAAAATATTTGACTTTCGGGGCTAAAGGCAGTGATATTGCAAGTAAGGAAACTCCCTATTTATAAAAGTATGGGAAGTTGCTCTTTGAGTTTGCGGATAAGGAGGCATAAATTTGCAGGGTCTTTGGCTTTGCCGCGTTTTCAAAGCGCGTCTTTGCGAGTTTGCCGCGCCCCATCAGAGTTGGGGTAGCCGCTCTAGGCTATGAGTTGTCCGCACCCGCGCAAAGGCTATGTTTAGCTTTGAAGGTTCCCTCGAGTTTTAGGGGCTTGTTTTTTCGCTGTGTCGCGGCGCGTTCGGCAGTGCCGATACCGCGCGTAGCAGGCGGCTTTGCGCGCACGAGAGTTTCTTCCACCCCCTTTCGGGGAGTTTCGCCCATAGGGCTTTGCAAGGGTTGCAAAGTCTTGTTTTATGTAAAGAGAATATGTTATAAACAATATGGCAAAAGCAAAGACGAAGAAGTCCGCGGCGCTTTCCGCGGCAAAGAAGACCGCAAAAAAGGCGGCTACCCCAAAGAAGAAAAGTTCCCAGAAGTACACTTACTTGTTTGGAAAAAAGACTGACGGCGATGCAAAGATGCGCAACCTCCTTGGCGGCAAGGGCGCAAATCTCGCCGAAATGGCGAGAATCGGCCTTCCCGTTCCTCCGGGATTTACAATTACTACCGAAGTTTGCGCATATTTTTACGCAAACGGCAAGAAGTATCCGGCCTCCTTGGCTGCCAGCGTAAAAGAGGGCGCCCGGTATGCCTACCGCAAACGGTATAAGTGAC
>URYY01000166.1 GCA_900552245.1 uncultured Opitutales bacterium
CCATAAATTTTATAAAAGTAGATCCCTCAACATGGATAGCCCACGTTGGAGCTGGCGCTATAAATTCAAGGATAGACGAAGAGGCTAAGAAATTTTCGCTAATGTACCCGCCGGACCCGTCTTCAAAGGATTACTCAACAATAGGCGGCAACATAGCCTGCAACGCCGGAGGGCTAAGGGCTGCAAAGTACGGCACTACGCGCGACTACGTAATGGCTCTCAGCGGATTTCTGCCGACGGGCGAATTTGTAAATTTGTCTAGACCCCTCAGAAAATTCTCTACTGCAATGAACTTGAGAGATTTGATGATAGGCTCCGAGGGCACATTGGGCGTGATAACCGAAGCTTGGCTAAAGCTTGTGAAGCGCCCCGAAGCTAAGGTTGCGGCGAGGGCGTTTTTCAATTCTTACGAAGAGGCTTTTAACTGCGTGGCAAAAGTCTTTGAATCTGGTTTAATGCCGTCTGTCTTGGAATTTATGGACGCGGAATCGGTATGGTGCGCTGCAAAGTTTTGCGACACATCTATGAAAGAAAGCGTGATGCTGCTATTTGAACTGGACGGGACGCCGGCAGAACTAAAGGATTCAGAGAAGAAATTAGGGGGGCTTTTAAAGGGGCTTTCGAGGGAATCCGACTTTGCGGACTCGGCTGAAGAGGCGGAGAATTTGTGGCGCATGCGCAGAGTTTGCTCGCCGGCTATGTTTTTGCTAAACAATTCCAAAATAAATCAGGACATAGTGTTGCCGCTTGCAAGCACCGTTGAATTTTTTAAATTTTTTAAGCAGCTGTCAAAATCTGCAAACTTGCAATCTCCTACATTCGGGCACGCCGCCGACGGGAACTACCACATACATTTGATGTACGACAAAAATGACGCCGCCCAAAAGAAGCTCGCCTACTCTGTAATGGAAAAGACCATAATAAAGGCAATAGAGCTTGGGGGCGCAATTTCAGGAGAGCATGCCATAGGCATAACAAAATCAAAGTACCTGCATTACCAGTTAAGCAGCGCAGAGTTAAACGCCATGCTTGCAGTAAAGCGCGCCTTGGATCCGAACAACATTTTAAATCCGCAAGCTGTTTACGCAAATATAGACATAAGCAAGTACTCACAGAGGCTCGACATAAAACTGCCCTGGGACAAGCACTAATCTCGAGAGTGCAAACTTAAGCAAGGATAGCGCAAGCGGTGGCGGGCTTATTCTCTGCCAATCCACTCTATCTCCGCCCCCTCGCTTTCCTGAATGCCAGCAATTACATTTTGAGACTTGCAAATCTCTGAAATTTCCTCGCGGCTTAAAATCATAAAGGCGGTTGACATAGCGTCTGCAAGCATTGCGCTATCGCAAATAGCCCAAGTTCTAAGCGGCGATTTCTCCGGAACTTTTCCGCTTCTGCAGTCCAGAATATGCATTCCCTGAATTGCGGTTCCAGACGAGGCTATTGCGCAATTTTTAAACTTTAGCCAGTCGGCCTTTTGCCCAGCAAAGGTTATCTCCCAAGAGTCGCTTTCCTCCGGCGCGTTGAGGGCGAGGTGGCTGCTGCCGCCGAATGAAAATCTCGCCACATCAATCCCCCAGACTTCAACCAATTTCTGAGCCAATAGCTCAAGAGCAAAGCCCTTGCCTATCGCGCCAAAGTCTATCCTGCCCGGAGCCAGTTTGCGCACCATGAAATTTTCGGGATCGATTTCCAACTTTGCCTTAGACGGATTTTCCAACTTCGCCTTATTCTTAGCATTTAAGAAAAAATCCCCCATGCAAACATCTATGGCTCCCTTTGAAATATTGCTGGCGTACATCGCTGCAGCCAGAGCCTCGATGGTGGGCTCCATCACAACCGCTGTCTCGCCTGGCTTTAGAGAATTTATTATTGAGACGGAACTGCCGTCTATAAACATACTCAAATCATTTTCCAAACGCTCCAACTGCCCGAATAGGTCGAATGCCGCGCTCTTTGCGTAAATTTCGGATTTAGCCGACATATAAATTTCAAGTTCGGCGTTCATGGACTTTGTCGAATACCTAAAAATCTCCATGAGAGCTAAGATGCCACTTGGGCTTTGTGTTGTACAGACAATTTTAATTCTTGTTAAAATTTGAAAGTGTATATAGTCTTGGGGTCAACTTATGTTTAAGAGAACTATTTTATTTTTCCTATTTTCTTTAATTTCCCTGAGCTGCCCCGCGCAAAGCGCCGAACCTGCGATTGAGGCGGGCCCCATGCTGGGCAGCGTTGAAATGCGCGAAGCTTGGCTTTGGCTTAAGACAAAGCCCGATTCAAAAGTCGACGTAAGTCTTGAAAGCGCGGATAAAAGCGCATCGTTTAAATTTGAAACAAAGTCCGACAAAGACGGCATATGCAAGATTTTGCTTTCTAAATTAAAGCCCTCAACGACTTACAACTACACGCTAAGCGTTGATGGACAAAGCGAAAGCGGATCTTTTGCGACGAGGCCCGACTACAAGATGCGCACTCCGCCTCCGGATTTTAAGTTCGCCGTTTTGGGCAAGGCCCACAGAAACGATCCGCTCTATGACGAGCCCTTTAAAACCCCGGGCGGCGACTACAAGATTTTTGATGCCATTGCCGCGCAAAAGCCTGACGCCATAATATGGGCAAACAATGCCGCCTCTCTTTTGAATGCGGATGTTGCAAGCAAATCCGGAATGTTTGAGCGCTACCTATATAATCGAGCAGATCCCGCCTTGAAAAATCTGCTAAAGGCCGCTCCAAATTACGGCGTCATCGGAATTTCAAGTTACGGCGAAAATGGAGCAGATATGCATCTGTGGAACAAGAAAGACTCTCTGGAAGTCTTTGAAAAGTTCTGGGCAAATCCGAGCTTCGGAGTAGCCGACTTGGAAAATTGCGCGACTTTCTTTAGGCTAAGCGACGCCGAGTTCTTTATTCTAGACGATGTTAGCGCAAGAAACAATTTAGACTACGGTGATTTGCGCCCGCAAATGTTTGGCAGAAAGCAGCTAGATTGGCTCTTTGCCGCGCTAAAAAATTCAAAGGCAACATTTAAGATAGTCGTATCAAATTCTCCGATTTTAAATCCGGTTGAAAATGACGAAAATTTTGCGAAGTACTCCGGCGAAAGAAAGGAGTTGTTAGACTTTATAGTTAAAAATAAAATTGGAGGTCTGCTATTTGTCTCGGCAAACAAGTCTTACGCAGAACTTACAAAAATGGTGAGAGCGGGCGCGCACGAAGTTTACGAAGTTTGCGCAGGCCCGGTTACGGATAGACCCGCAAAAAGCGCTAGCGAGATAAACTTTTTTAGAGTTCCAGGCAGCACGACCCTCGAGCGCTCCTTTGCGCTTATAAGCGTGTCGGGGCCCGAAAACGACAGAGTCTTGGAAGTGCAATTTTTAAATGCCGACGCAAAACCACTGTTTTCTCAAAAGCTCAAGGCTAAAGATTTTTACCAGTTCGACTAACCTCGATTTTGGAGTCGAAAAATTTCAGGTCAAAGGGCGCGCTATCGGGCGCGTCCTTTGCGCGTTTTATTATTTTTCCATCTGCGGAAAGTGCCATTGCAAAGCCGCGCTTCAATACGCTATCAACGCTCAGCAATTCCAATTCCCTCTCCGCAGAATCGAGCTTTTGTGCGAATAACTTTAGCTTTGAAGCTACGGAAAACTCCTTCAATTGACCTTCAATTTCCGAAAGCATATGTTTTTTTTCAGAGATTATAGCCCCTGATAAACTGAGCAATTTTGCCTCGCACTCGTCCATTCTAAGTTCAAAATTTGCAAGCTTAACGGCGGGCGAACTTGCCAAAAATAAATCGCCCACAGCCTTTAGCTTGGTCTCGCAATCGCCCAAAATTTTGAGAGCTAGCGTTTTTATGCCGTCTGCAATCTGCCTTACATCCTCTTTTATCTCCAAAAATTTGCTTGAGATATATTCGGCTGCTGCACTGGGAGTCTCGG
>URYY01000167.1 GCA_900552245.1 uncultured Opitutales bacterium
AGGGAAAATATCCTTTTCCGGTTCGCGCCACATCAGGTGGTATTCGCTCTGAACTGCCGCAAGCGGCTGTATGGCGTGCGCCTTTCTTATGGTTTCCTCGCTTACTTCACAAAGCCCCCAGCGCCTCACCTTGCCCATTTGTATAAGCTCATTTATGGCGCCCGCCACATCTTCAATGGGAACTTTAGGATCAAAGCGGTGTTGGTAGAATAGTTCTATGCAATCCACCCTCAGGCGCTTTAGCGATTCGTCGCAATAGCGTTTTATTGTCTCCGGGCGGCTGTCCTGCCTGCCGCTAGCTTTGCCATTTATTACTTCATGTCCGAATTTTGTGCTTAGTATAACTCGCCCTCTAAAAGGTTCAAGAGCCTCTCCAGCCAATTCTTCATTGTTTAGCGGCCCGTATATAATCGCGGTATCAAAGAGTATAACTCCGCGCTCAAATGCGCTTCTAACTAGACTTATGCACTGCTTCTTATCGGGGTGTGCACCTCTGTTGTAGGTAAGGCCCATGCAGCCGAACCCCAGCGCCGAAACATCAAGCGCTGCCGATTTGGAGCCCAGTGTGCGCCTCTTTTCAAGTCTTGCTGCCAAATCTTTTGAATCTACATTTTGCACTTTCTCAGCTCCGGATGCTCTTCCGCTAACTCCGGCTGCAAAGGCGATTGAAATAGACTTTAAAAATCTTTTCCTGCTTAAACTTTTAAACGAATTTTTACTTTCCATAGCTCTTTTCCCTCTCAGTGTATCGTGAAACCTCCGTCAACGATTAGCGCATGCCCAGACATGTAGCTTGCAAAGTCCGAGCAAAGCCACAAAACTGCGCTTGCTATTTCTTCGGGGCGTGCGAGCCTTCCCATTGGAATGTTTCTAATAAGCTCGTCTTTGACACTTGGATTGCGCCGCATCAGCTCCTCCGCCATGGGCGTACTTACGGCTCCGGGGCAGACTGCGTTAATGCGTATGCCCTTTGCGGAATAATCTATGGCTGCGGTTTTTGTAAGGCCAATAACAGCATTTTTGCAGGCTATGTAGGCAGCTTGCCCGGGGAAGGCCGCGAATGCGCCCATGGAAGATGTGTTTACAATCGCGCCCTTTCCCTGCTTTAGCATTTGAATTATTTCAAAGCGCATGCAGTTCCAAACTCCTCTGAAATCGACGGCGACGGTTCTTTCAAACTCTTCATCGGAAATTTCAGCCATGGGGCGCTGGGGGGTCTGTATCCCGGCATTGTTTAAAGCTATTTCAAGCGAGCCGAACTTATCGGTTATATGCCCAATCATGCGTTCGACTTCGCTTTTATTTGAGACATCGCATGTGTAGGCCTCTGCTTTTAAGCCCAAATTTTTTAGTTTATTTGCAGCTTCCTCCGCCCTAGCAATGTCGGCAAGAACCACAATCGCTCCCCTCTCTGCAAAGGCGCGGGCACAGGCAAAACCTATCCCTTGCGCGGCGCCGCTTACAAGTGCAACTCTATCCTTAAAACTATCCATATAAACCTTTCGCTTAAATTTTATGCGGCGGATTATATGCCGGGGGCACTATTTTAAAAATATGCGATAGTCTCGAATTTTTGCCTAAAAAGACGATTTAAAATTTTAGATTTTTGTTTGTAAAAGTACCGATAAAATACAAACGATTCACCATTCTGCAAAGATGTTTTTGCTTAGCCTTCTTTGCGAGGGGCTTTTATTAGCCGCACAAATATTATCGGAGGTGTGGAATCGCCTAGAGCTTCCAAGGTAAAATCAAATTTGCCCGACATTCCAAAATCCGCATCTGCTCTTATGCTTGCAGTTTTTAGCTTCTTAGAGCCCGGGCACTCTATGGCAATCTCTCTTCTCTTGCCATTTTCGGATATGCAAAGTAAGAAGCGCCCCGGCTTTTCGTCCCAAAATGTTATCTTAAATACTACGCTTTGCGACTTGCCGAAAATAAAATTTCTCGCAGCAAAAAAGCCTATTTTTTTACCGCTTCGGGCGGCAAAATCCCAGGGCTTGTCGACCATCCACATCTTCGCGGCGTGTTCAATTTTTATCTCAGCTTTTGTTTTAAAGCCCTCCGCATCGCGCTGGAAAAGCCAGCGCTCGAAATTTTTTACGGGTTTTTTTGAGTAGTAGGGCTTTAGGTAACTTTCGCGCAAAAAGCACCAGGCGTCGGGGGCGTCGCTTGCGCTTTTGCCTAGTTCCAAGGCCGCCCACGCGTAGAATTCAGAATTTAATGTGAAGTTATTCCAAAGCACCCTGTTGCAGCGCATCTGAAGCAGCCTTAGAGTTGAGCAGAAGTAACGGTATTGGAATGACGAGATGTCGCGTCCGAATCTGTAGTTCGTTTCTGCTGTTGCCCAGCGGCTCTCGTATTCTTCATTTTCCTCGCCGTGTATGGCGCCTGATTTTATGAGCGGATTATTTTCGTCGCTAGTAAGATAGCCTTGAGCATCGAGAGCTTGCCCGATTTGTTGATCGGGTATATGGTAGAGGTACATCTCGACAAATCCGCGCCTTATGCCAAAGCCTTTACCTCTTCCAAAGTCGCTCCAACCGCCCATGTAGGCTTTTTTTTCAACTCCGCGCAGAGCCTCTGCCCACGCATTTAACCTCTCTTTTACATGCTTATGCGAGTCCGGATTTTCAGGGCCTATGCCCTCGTCTCCGAAAGAGGGTGAGGCGTAGCCTATGTAGATACCCTGCACGGCGTCCATTTTTGCTATTTCTGATTCCGCAAAAGCTTCAACTAATTTAAGGTATCTTTTGTGAAATTCCGGGTCTGCCGGGTCGTAGCTTTCCACAAAATCGCCCCCGCTTGCGTCGTGCTTTTTTATATCTAAGTTCTCAAAGTATCTCGGAGTAAATTGGCGGGCGGCTGTGAGAAGGCGCACCGAGCTTGAGTAGCCCCTCTCGGCGGCTGCATCTATCATTTGCCTTAGAAATTCAAAGTCATAAACGCCTTCGCTTTTTTCTATGTCGCGCCACCTCACCCAGTGTTCGACCATCGGATTGCATTTAAACTTGAGTTTGGGCAAGTTCTTAAGCTTAGTTATATCGCGCGGGCTCCACGTTCTAAAAATGCTGAAAAAAGCATTTTTAGATAGCGGGGTATCGGGCGGCAAAGACCAGTCCCACCCGTCTTTTACATAGTCCTGCTGCCGCCATTTTGCATTCTCTACGTCGGATATTGGAATCTGCCTATAAGCGCCCCAAATAGCCTCCATTAGCTCGCATTTTGCGCTCAGGCAAAATGTCGTTAGAATTGCAAAAGTGCTTGCGAGCCGATAAATCATGAGCCACAGGTTAATTTTTGCTGTCTAAGCCTTCAAGCATAAAACTTGTATTTGCTCTTTTAGCTGCGGGCGGAGTTTATTTACTTTGCTTTTTTACATAGCGCAAGTAGAGCAATCCTTTGCTGTTTGAAGTAGTTTTTTAACGGCACGACAATTTTACATATTTTTAGCTTCCGAAAGCCGCCAGTCAGCTAGGGTTGCAGTGCAAATTTGCAACTTTAGCTACTTCAAGTTCAAAGTAGCTTGTTTTTTGCGCTCTTGCCCGCTGCATTGCCAATAGAAAGCTTGACAAAGGGGTGAAAATTTCTTTCTTAAAGCTCAATTAGAATTACCATAAGGAGTTAGAAAATGAAAGTTGTCATAAAGAAAAAGCGCGCGGTAATGATGGAGTACGTCATTATAGCTGTCTTGATAGCGGCGGCTGTCGTTGTTGCCGTTATAATGTTGGGTAAGAACGTATCCTCTGAAATGAATGTGGCTACGCGCTCCATGAGCGATCCTAAGGCTGCAGTAAGCGCCCAGAAAGATATTAAAACTCAGGCTGAGAAAGATACTAAGGC
>URYY01000168.1 GCA_900552245.1 uncultured Opitutales bacterium
TAAGCGATTTTTCCAATTAAAAAACGCGCCCTGCGGGGCGCGTTTTTTTTGCTTTTTGTACGCTTTTTTAGGCAAGCTGCAAAATGCTCAATTCTTTATTTCTTTGCTATGAGCTTTCTTGAAACTCTGGGAGGTATAGACACCATGGTTTCCCATGGAATGCGGCGAGTCCAGCGGCTGTACGATGGCAAATCTATAGTGCTTCCATCTTGAGAACCTATAAATACCACCTCATCTCCCTCTTTTACGCCGTCTATTTTTGATATGTCTATAATAGTTTCGTCCAATCCGGCATTCCCCAAAACCGAAGCCTTTTTGCCGTGCACGAGCACCTTGCTGCGCCCCGTAAAGCCCGAGGGCACACCGTCGGCGTATCCGGCGCTCACACAGGCGATTTTACCTTTTGGAGTCTCCGATATGGCGGCGATTTTCGCCTTGAAAGACAAAACCGGCTCTACGTCCACCGCCGCCTTTTGTGAGTCCCCAAAGGGGCTTATTCCATACTGCAACAGGCCCACTCTAACGGCGTTGTAGTGCGTGTGCGAGTCTAGGTAATTTAGCCCCGCCGAATTGTATAGGTGAAGCAGCATTCCGCTTGTATCTACGCTTTCCACAACCCTCTTAAAATTGTCCGCCTGCATCTTTGTGTAGGCGGGGTCGCAATCCGCGCTTGAAAGGTGCGTAAAAATTCCGGCGACTCTCAAATTTTTAAAACCCTGCGCCCCCCTTATAAATTCCGCTGCATTTTCATGCCACACGCCGTAGCGCCCCATTCCCGTATCGACTTTTACATGCACGTCCAATACTCTTCCGCGGGAGCGCGCTAGGCAATCGAAGTCAAGGGCTTCTTCCATCGTGGAAATAGCGGGTATGGCATCGTATTCAAATACTAGTTTTCGCTCGAGCGCAAGCACGGGCCCCAGTATCAAAACGGGGGTGGACGATACCAACTCGCGCACTCTCGATACCTCGTAGAGATTTGCCACTGCAAACATATCAGCCCCTCCTTTCAATAGCCTTATTATAGACTGCGGCATGCAGTGCCCGTAGGCATCGGCCTTTATTACGGCTATATACTTTACGCCTTGCGGCAGCGCCGACTTTATTTTGCGTACGTTGTTTTCAAGGGCGTCTAAATCTATCTCTATCCAAGAGCGCGGTACAAAGTGTGTCATAGAAATTTTTACCTGAAGAGAATACACACTTGCTGCTTGATAATCTCAACAAAAAAAGAGAGACTTTTTAAAATTTATGGGACTTTGGAAAAACATAAAAAAATTTTTTACTTCCAGGCGCTCAATTGGAAGTCGCGCAGAGAGGGCGGCTGCTTGCTATCTTAAAAAGTCAAAGCACCTAAAAGTCCTAGCTCTCAACTACAGGCATTCTCACTATGAAACCGATATCGTCTGCTACGACAAAGCTTCGGATTGCATAGTTTTTGTTGAGGTAAAATGCAGACCCTTGGGCGCAAAAGTTGCAGGCTACTACGCCGCGACTTCAAAGCGAAAAAAGTCTAACTTAAAAAAGAGCGCGCTTGCATTCTTGCGCGAGAATTTAGCCTATGGCAAAAATTACCGCTTTGATGTTGTTGAAGTTGAGCACGACGAAAAGGGAAATTTTGTAAATATAAACCACTTTGAAGGCTTTTAGGTTTTCTTTCCCCTATCCCTAGCAAGTCGAATTTTGCGCTCAAGCGCCAAGCTTTACAAGGCTCATTAACTTCAAAGCCTTGGGCAATTTCACTCTCAAAGCTATTCGCGGAAAGCCGCTTGTCTTAAATCTTTAGAGGCGGTAAATTATTTGGAATTTAAAATATAAAGAAATAAAAAAGCGCGTCCAAAATCGGGCGCGCTTTTGTTAAATCCAAGACCCTTTTATGCTTCTTTAAATTTGGAGACCAAGTCGGTTATAGTCTGCTTTGCGTCGCCGTAAATCATGCGCGTATTGGGCGCAAAGAAGAGCGAATTTACCAGGCCCGAGAAGCCCGCGCCCTTGCCGCGCTTTAGGCAGAATACGCTCTTTGCCTTGTAGGCCTCGATAATGGGCATGCCGTAAATGGGGCTCGACTTGTCCTTGGCTGCCGCGGGGTTTACCACGTCGTTTGCGCCGATAACAATCGCAACGTCCACATTCTCCATAACCGGATTTACGTCGGCCATTTCGCAGAGCTGCTCGTAGGGAACGTCGGCTTCAGCCAAGAGCACGTTCATATGCCCCGGCATTCTGCCCGCTACGGGGTGTATTGCAAAGCGAACCTCCGCGCCCTTGTCTTCCAAAATTGCCGCAAGCTCTTTAACAGCGTGCTGAGCCTGCGCAACGGCCATTCCGTATCCGGGAATGAATACGATATTCTGAGCGGCCTCCAAGACGTAGTAGGCGTCGTCGGTTGAAATCGCCTTCATTTCGCTCTGAACCTCGGAACCCGCCGAGCTTTCCGTAGCGCCGAAGCCCGAGAAGAGAACGTTGTGCAGAGTCCTGTTCATGGCCTTGCACATGATGACCGTAAGAATTACGCCGCTTGCTCCGACCAAGCAGCCCGCAACAATAAGAACGTTGTTGCTAATCACAAAACCTGCAGCCGAGGCCGCGAGCCCCGAACAGCTGTTTAAAAGCGAGATTACAACGGGCATATCGCCGCCGCCTATGGGCATTACGGCTACAACGCCCAAGATTAGCGATAGCACTATGCTTGCAATCATTAGCCCATAAGCCAAATTTCCGCCTACAAATACGTAAACTACCGCGCTTACCAAGCACAGGAGCGCAACGAGCGCGTTGACCGCCTTCTGCCCCTTGTAAACCTTTGCCTTTCCGGATATTTTGCCCGAGAGCTTTCCGTAGGCGTACATGCTGCCCGTAAAGGTCACGCCGCCGATTAGAATCGTTATGATTGTGGCGCTCTTTACGAATGCGTCGGTGGAGCCGTTAAACTGGTAGTCGGCCCACGCAACCAAGAGGGAGGCCAGACCGCCGAAGCCGTTTAGCAGAGCGACCATCTCGGGCATGGAAGTCATCTTGACGTACTTTGCGGCAATCCAACCGATGAGAGAGCCCAAGGCTATACCGCCTATAATTAGCGCCCACATCATTGGGCTTGCATTTAATATCTGCCTGTCAAACAGGGTGGCGACAACCGCTATGAGCATACCGAGCGACGATATCAAGTTGCCCCTCTTTGCGGTGTCGGCCTTGCCGAGCATCTTGATGCCGAATATGAAGAGTATGGAGGCTATTATGTAGGCTATGCCAACCAAAGTCGGGCCCCAATCGCTTGCGGGCGCGACAGCCGAAGTCAAATTAGAAATTTCAGCGCTCATATTACTTCTCCGTCTTCTTTGTCTTAAACATCGCGAGCATTCTATCTGTTACCAGATAGCCGCCGACTACGTTTATAGTCGCCAAAACCAGAGCCAAGAAGCCCAAGATTGTGGCCAAGTTGTCGTTTTCGGTCGCGCCCGTTGCAATTATTGCGCCAACGATAGTGATACCGCTTATCGCGTTTGAACCGCTCATAAGGGGAGTGTGCAACTGGCTCGGGACTTTGGCGATAAGCTCAAAGCCCAGGAAGGCCGACAGGGTGAATATGAATAATAGAAGAATTATTGCAGATTCCATTTTCGTAAAGTTTTAGAGTTTATTACTTGAAGCGCTCGTCCCTGATTTGCCCGCCGAAGGTTACGATGCAGGACTTCATGATGGGGTCTTCCAGGTTTATTTCAAAGCCCTTTTCCTTGTCGGTGAAGTGCTCGATAAAGTTGTAGACGTTTGCGCTGTACATTTGCGTAGCCGAGCCCGATACGTCGGATTCAAAGTTGGTAGTGC
>URYY01000169.1 GCA_900552245.1 uncultured Opitutales bacterium
AGAATCGCCCAAAGGCTCGCCAAGCTTCTGGGAAAGAGCCCTCATTACGCGCTCGCGCTCGCGCATTATCTCGTCAAGTTCGCGCTCGGATATATAGCCCGACTGGTCTTCGGCAAAGCAAATAGCACCGCTAAGAAGCAAAGCGGCGTAAAAGATTAGCTGAAATGCGCGCCTTGTCATTTTGAAACGCTAATTACTGAATCTCCTATTTTTAAAATCTTTAAATTTTCAAGATTTTTAATTGCCAATGCCGAATTTGGCCCCTCGGAGTAAGACCCCTTAAGGTTATTTAAAACTGCACCCGCTATAAAAAGCGGAATGCGGGCCTCTCCTAAACTAGCTCCCGACAAAGCCAAGGCGCCGCCTCTCTCCACGGCTCTAAAGCTCAATTTCTTTATAGAACTAGCCCCCAATATTGGGGCGGAAATATCAATATCAGCAACGATACCCTTGCCATCTAAGCTTATGTGAGGAGTTTGCAAGCTCGTTCCATGCGCTTTGTTTTTTAGCTTAAAGTCTTCAAAGATGGCGTCCTTAATGTAGGCCGAAACGGAAGTGGGGCCAAACTCTGCGCTCTTTGAATTGCTTGAGTTAAAGAAGCCCAAAAGCGCCCCGTCGCTCGGATAATCGGCCGAATTTAGCGGCACATTCGGACTAAACTTAGCAGTGAAAAAAAATCCGAATATGCCACCCAGTAAAACGGCCAAAAAAGAGTGTATCGCAAACGACGCAAACGCCTTTAGAAATCTAAACATAAGCCTCAGTAAGCTCTGCCTTCCTTCTTTTCGTAGTAGTTCATGAAGGCTCTGTTTACAACCTTAAAGCCGCCGGGAGTCGGGTAATCGCCCGTGAAGAACCAGTCGCCCGTGCATGAAGTTATGGACTTATGCAGATTTTCAACTGACTGGAACACGACTTCCAATTCGCCATTCCAAGATACGTTTTGAGGATATACCATATCCGCAACTTTTCTAGAAATTTCCTCGTCGCTGAAAGGCTCGTAAATCATCTTAACGTAGTTTTTCATCTCGCGCGGATCCTTGTGCGACTGCTCAAAGCAAAGCTGGTAAACCTCGCGCAAAAGCTCCTTTAGCCCACGCTCCTTCGCAAGATTTACCGCCGCCTGGAAGGCTATAAATTTGCCTATGTCGCTCATGTCGATTCCGTAGCAGTCGGGATAGCGAATTTGCGGAGCAGTCGAAGCAATCACAATCTTTTTTGGATTTAGCCTGCTTAGAATTCTCAATATCTGCTGGCGCAGAGTAGTTCCGCGGACGATTGAGTCGTCGAGGCAAACTAGTGTGTCGTCCTTGGATACAACTCCGTAAGTCACGTCGTACACGTGCGAAGCCATCTGCATTCTATCCTTTTCCGAGGATATGAATGTGCGCAGCTTTATGTCTTTGTGAACCACTTTTTCGCCGCGCGGCCAGTTGTCCAAAATCAACTTATCCAAAACCTCCGGCGTTATCTTATTGCCGGAATTTACATAGTTTAAAATCTCGTTTTTAACCTCGTTGCGGCGCACGACGCGCAGCTCGTGCAACATACCGTAGTAGGCGGTCTCGGCGGTGTTTGGTATGTAGCTAAACACGCTGTTTTTAAAATCGTCGTTTACCGACTTTAAAATTTGCGGAACTAAAGCCGCGCCTAGGCGCTTTCTCTCCTGATATATTTCAGGGTCGTTGCCGCGCGAAAAGTATATGCGCTCAAAAGTGCATGAGGTCTTCTTCTCGGGAGTCTTGTAAACTTCGTCTATGACCTGCCCGTTGTGCATTACTACGAATATGTGCCCCGGCTCAAGCTCGTGTATATTCTCCTCGTTTTCGTCGAAAATCGTCATTAGCGCCACGCGCTCGCTTGCAAAGGCGATTATCTCATCGTTTTTGAGGTAGTAGCACGGGCGTATCCCATGGCTGTCGCGCAATACAAAGCTGTCGCCATTGCCCAAGACGCCTGCAATGGTGTAGCCGCCGTCCCAGTCTCTTGCCGCGTTTCTAATTATGTCAACCGGATTCAAGCGGTCCGCCATAAGCTTCAGAACATCGTCTCCGCAATAGCCCTCGTCGCGCAAATTGCGGTAGATTTCGGAATGCTCCATGTCCAAGTGATAGCAGATTTCCTCCATTATCGCCTGAGTATCGGAGCTAAAAATCGGATGAGTTCCGCGCTCTATGAGCTTGCGGTTTAGCTCGTCGGTATTGGTGATGTTGAAGTTGCCGACAAGCATCACGTTTCTGGACGGCCATGTGCTCTTTCTAAAGAATGGGTGGCAGAGAGCCTTGTCGTTTTGCCCGCTCGTTCCATAGCGCAAATGCCCTATTAAAAGCTCGGCGCAAAAATCGAAATTCTCCTTTACAGTGGCCGGAAATTCGGGGTGTATGGTGCCGTCTTTGACCATTTCCTGATACTTTGCAAGCTGATTTCCGAATATGACGCTCAATGCGCTAGACTTAGTGCTGCGCTCGCGGAACATAAACTGCTTGCCCGGCTCAACACCTATCTTGACTGCGCCTATTCCGGCTCCGTCCTGCCCCCTATTGTGCTGTTTTTCCATAAGCAAAAACAGCTTGTTAAAACCGTACAGCGCTGTGCCGTACTTTTCGCAGTAGTAGGAAATCGGCTTTAAGAGCCTAACCAAGGCTATGCCGCATTCGTGTTTTATCGCATCGCTCATAACAAACCTTATTTCCGAAATGTTTTAAGAAAGCGCTCTATGCGCTCCAAAGTTCTCTTCTTGCCAAGCGCCTCAAGCATCGGAAGCAAATCCGGCCCGCCGGATAGCCCGCTTATTGCAAACCTCAGCGATGGGAAGTACTCTGTTATCTTAAAAGACCTCTCCGCCGCAGCCTTTTCAAAGGCCTCGTGCAGCGATGCTTCGGAAAAATCGTCAAGCTTTGACAAAAATTCAAAGGCCTCCTCCATTCTCAAAATGGGATCGCCCTTCTTGAACACCTTTTCCTTTGAAGCCTCGTCGTAGGTATATTCGTCGCTAAAAAGATAGTAAACTAGAGAGGGGTAAGTATCAAAAGAGCTTACTTTGGGCTGAGAGAGCTTGTAGACCTTGCGGGCGTATTCGGAATCCAAATCCCCGCCAAAGCCCGCCTTTTGCAGAGACTCCTTTGCCCTGCGCGCAAATTCGTCGGCATTCAAGCTCCTTATGTGCTCCATATTGAAGTGAGCCATTTTCTTGCCGTCAAAGCGGGCGTTTGAACGCACAACCCCGCTAAAGTCAAAAAGCTCCACAATTCTTGAAACCGGCATAATTTCCTCTCCATTTTTGGGATTCCACCCCAAGAGCGAGAGGTAATTTACAACGGCCTCCGGAATAAATTCCATCTGCTGGTACTCTTCAATTAGCGCACCTCTGTCGCGCTTGCTCATCTTGCCCTGCCCCTCGCTCTTTAATATCAGCGGAATGTGGGCAAACTTCGGCAACGGAGCATCGAAGGCCTTGAAAATTTCTATGTGCTTATTTGTGTTTGTAAGGTGGTCCTGCCCGCGAATTACATTTGTTATGTTCATCGCGATATCGTCAACCACGTTTACAAAGTGGAATACCGGAGTGCCATTTGAGCGGAAAATCGGGAAGTCCTTTTCCTCCAGACGCTCAACGTCGCCGTAAACTAAGTCGTGCAAAACTTGCTTTTCCCCGCTTACTTTGAAGAACACTGCGCCGTCTTTGTCGTAGGCTCTGCCCTTCTTGCGCAATATTTCTAGATATTCGCGGTAGATGTCGTCGCGCTGACTCTGAAAGTAGGGGCCGTAATCGCCGCCGACGTTCGGCCCTTC
>URYY01000170.1 GCA_900552245.1 uncultured Opitutales bacterium
CAGATAGACATATTTGCCTGCCAAGACGCTCTTTGGCCTGCCGCCGAACATGTAGGCAAATATGTCTATCTGGTGCGCGCCCAAGTCCGATATGGGACCGCCGCCCAAGCCTTTGTACCAGCGCCAATTGCGGAACTGCTGCTTATCCTTATAGCCGTACTTGTGCAATACCTCGTCGGAGATCGCGAAGGCGGGGCCGTCCGGAACAGTCAAATCCTTAGTTTCGGCCCTGTTCCACTGGGCGTTTGCTGCAGTGAGAGTTCCGCACAAATTGTGCTTGCGCAAAAGTATGTCGCGAACAAATGCGTAGCGAGGATTGCTCTTGCGCTGGTGGCCAATCTGCAATAGCTTTCCGCTCTCGCGAGCCGCGCGAACCATGGCGCGAGCACCCTCTACGGTGTTTGACATCATCTTTTCGCAGTATACGTTTACACCCGCCTTTAGGAAGTCCACTGTCTGCGGAGAGTGCCAGAAGTCGGGAGTTGCGATGACAACCGCATCCAAGTCCTTCTCGTTTGCCAAGAGCTCCTTGTAATCCTCATACAGATGGTCCTTGACCTCCTGCTTTGTGAAGCCCTTAATCCTGCCCCTAGCGTATCTTCTGCGGCATTCCCAAATATCGCAAACCGCGCGGAAGCGTATGCCCGGAATCTGCAAGAGGCTGTTCAATAGAACTTCACCCTCAGCACCCATACCAACGAGCGCGAGATTTATCTCTTCACTCGGATTTACCTTCTTTGCTTCCTGAGCCCTGAGCGAGGACGAGGCCATCATGAGGCCGCCGCCCGCCAAACCCGCGAGCTTTAGGAAGTCTCTTCTTGAATACTTTTCCATTTTTTATCCCCTTCTATATATTATTTGTTGCATTTGCAGAAAGGCAACTTTCCGCAAGGCAAAAGTTCAAATCTGTTGTGCTTTGCAAGTATGAGAGCGCCAACTATCATGATCATGTGTACGCCCAAGTAGGCAATACCGGCGGCGCTCGCATCGCGCAAAGTGGGCTCCAAAATTATGAATCCGTATGTCAGCGACACATACAAAAGGCCCATCAAAAATAGTGTTACTCTAGTGCAAACACCCAAGAGCAAAGCCAAGCCCAAAGCGATTAGCGCGTAACCCAAAACCATAGCGTAGGGAGCAACGGCAAAATTAGGCATAAGCGGACTTGCCATGAAGCCTTCAATGCTCATAGGTCCCTTTGCGGGAAGAGCGTGGTAGAACTGAAATCCCAAAGTGTTTACGCTCTCGTAAGCCTCGGGCATAACCGCCAAGACATCGGGATCCTCATTTGCGAACTCAGGCTTTACAACCTTTCCCACACCCTGGAACTTTACAAGACCCGTGCCTATCGCGCGTACGGCAAGCCATATGCGCAAAAGCCAAAAAGCCAGCGTTAAATCGAATTGTTTGCAGTTTTCGTTTTGCATATGTTTTCTTAAGTATTTTTACGTCTATATGTTCTCCATTTTCCCCAATTTTTCAAGAAAAAAACATTTCCCCGAAAATCCGCATTCACTTAGACAAATGAGCGCGGCAAAAAATTTCAAAAACCTCGGCGCCCCCCCACAGAGGGAAGCGCACCGAAGCCAAAAAATCAATATTTAGCAAGCTACACTACTGGTTAGACTTGTCAAACGCAGAATCGAACACGACATCTGAAGATGGGAAATCAATCTTGCGGACAAACGCGCAAGATTCGGTCGCGCCGTGAACTCTGTCCATGCGCCCGTCTTCCCACTCTACGGATAGCGGCCCCTTGTACTTGATGTCGTTTAGGGCAACGATGATTTCCTCAAAATTTACATCTCCATGGCCCGGAGAGCGGAAATCCCAGTAGCGGCGCGGATCCGTGAAGTCTGTATGCCCGCCAAATACGCCTGCATCGCCATTGCCGTGCCCCCACCAGGAATCCTTGATGTGCACGTGGAATATGCGATCGGCAAACTTGCGTATGAACTTCACATAGTCAACACCCTGATAGCCAAAGTGGCTCGGGTCGTAATTAAAGCCGAAGCGCGGGTGGTTTATAGTCTCCAAAGCCCTCTGAGCGCTAGCTATATCAAAGGCAATTTCAGTCGGGTGAACTTCCAATGCGAAGTTTACGCCAACTTTGTCGAACTCGTCCAAAATCGGAGTCCAACGCTTTTTAAAGTCTTCAAAACCCGCGTCGATGGCAGCCTTTGGAACCGGCGGGAATGAGTAGAGGTAATGCCATATCGAAGAGCCTGTAAAGCCGTTTACGGTCGGAGCTATCGGAGACGGCGCCATGGAGGAGGGGCGCAGAGACATGAAGTTTGCGCAGGCCTTGCCCGTCTTTACCATTTCAGCTGCAGCGCGCTGGCGCACTCCCTCGGGCTCGCCGTCGCCATAAATTTCGGGCGATAGTATGCCCACGTGGCGAGCGTCTATATTGTCGCACACGCATTGCCCCATAAGGTGGTTTGATATTGCAAAGCAATTTAGACCGTTCTTTTCGAGTATCTCCCACCTAGATTTCAAATACTTCTCATCGTCGAATTTTGAAACGTCGAAGTGGTCGCCCCAACAGGCGATTTCAACGCCGTCGTAGCCCATCGACTTAATCATGGGCGCCAACTTTTCAAAAGGGATATCCGCCCACTGCCCCGTAAATATAGTAACCGGTCTTGCCATAGTATGTGCCTTATCTTTCAATTCTCTGTTTAACTCGGAGCGCCGCGCCTCGGTAAGCCCAGACTCTCAATAAGCGCCCCCTAAAAACTTCAGACTCTAACTTTTTTGTTTTATAGTCAAGCCAAAAATTAACATAACAGCCAAGTACAGATTGCAATGAGTCTGCTTTAGAATTTCCTGTATGCGGATGCAAGTTGATATAACGACAGCTATTCTCCGATAAGCCGCCGCAAAAGGCGAAGGCGACAATAGCCGCAAAGCTAGCCAAAAATGGGGCGCGAGGCGCAATATTTTAGAATATTTGTTGACAGCAAGCGCAAATGCACTACTTTCAAAATCTTAAAAATCTTACTTTTTTAATCGTTAAAAAGGAATATTATGCTAAAAAAAATCGACCATCTCGGCATCGCGGTAAGCTCTATTGAGAGCGCCCTGCCCTATTACGAAAAAATTTTAGGCCTCAAGTGCGAAGGCGTTGAGGAAGTTCCATCGCAAAAGGTTAAGACGGCTTTTTTCACGATTGACGGCGTGCACCTCGAACTTCTAGAGCCGACCTCTCCGGATAGTCCGATAGCAAAGTACCTCGAAAAGAATCCGCGCGGCGGCATACACCACATCGCATTCTTTACCGACTCCGTAGCCGACGAATTGGCAAGAGTTGAAGCCATTGGCGCGCAACTCATAGACAAGGCTCCGCGCCCGGGCGCACACAATAAGGAAATCGCCTTCCTGCACCCGAAGTCGACAGCCGGCATACTCACCGAATTCTGCCAAGACGCAAAGGGCGGCAGCTCTTGCGGATGCTGCTGCGGAAAGTAAAATTTAACAGACAAAGTTATGGCTATAGACAAAAAATTATTGGACGAACTTAATTCGCGCCGCGAAAAGATTATTGCTAGCGGCGGCGCGGCTAAGCTCGAAAAGCGCCATCAAAAGGGCCTGCTCTCGGCTCGCGAGAGAATAGAAAAGCTCTTCGACGAAGGCACGTTTCAGGAGTTTGGCATGCACGTCACCCAAAACTACAACGTGTTTGACGGCCTCTCAAAGAGCTGCCCAGCAGACGGTTTGATAAGCGGCATAGGCTTGGTAAACGGCCGTCCCGTAGCGGCTTTCGCCCAAGACTTTATGGTTAGCGGCG
>URYY01000171.1 GCA_900552245.1 uncultured Opitutales bacterium
TTCTTGCTAGAAAAACATCTACTCTACATTCCCTTAGCCGCTAACTCCTTTAGCTTTTATGCACTGGAGATTTTAATTCGCGAAATCTTAAAATTTTGAATAAAATTATGATTCAAGTAATTGCAAATATTATGTAACAAATTACACTGCATGTCATAGTAATTTACTTGACTTAAGCTGCTCATTCTCTAGACTGCGCCCCACTATGAAGAAGCTTTTAATTACATCGCTAGCCCTCTTAGTTGGCTCTATGACCTACGCCCAGAGCGTGGTTGTTTCGGTCGCGGCAAAATCGCCCGTGATTTTATATAAAAATTTGAGCGAAATTGTAAACCAGCTGCCCCCGGATGCGGCACAAGCCAAGATGATGGCGGCTATGGGGTTTGCCTCAATAGGCGCCCCTAACTTCGACGGAGTTGATCCAAATGCAAATATGGGTTTTTGCGTCTTCGACGATGAAAGTACGCTATTTGTCCTAAACGCCTCGGATAACGCCATGCTCTACCAGATGGCTGCAGCCTCATCCACCGTAAAGCGCTCGGGAAATTGGGTGGTGCTTACAGACAAATTGCAGGGCGAAATTTCCGACGAAAAAGCAAAACTTGCGATTGAAGCCGTGCAGGCTAATTTAGATGCGGACCTAGTCGCAAAAATATACCCGGGCAACTTTGAAAAGTTAATGCCTGCAGATTTTCCTGCAAACATCAAAGCCTTCTTCAAAGATGAATTTGACCTTGCAACCTACAAACTTTCCTTAAATAGCAAAGATCTAAAGCTGGATTTGGCTATGAACGTAAAGTCGGGCTCTTGCTTTGAAAAAATGTTTAAGAGTCTAAAAAAAGCGGATGAGGTTCAGGAATCCAAGTTTGTCTCAAAGGATAACCTCCTTACTTTCGTATCTTCATCAGTTGCAACGCAGGATACTATTGCCGGGGTTTCTGAACTTTTTGAAAAGTACTTTAAAGCGGACAAAGCCTTGCTCGAATCTTTAAAGAAACTTCCACCCAATGCCGGAACTAGCGCTGGCTATATGAAATTTGGCACAGAAATGAATTTTGTAAGCTTCTCAAAATCTCAAATGACGCCGGCACAATATGTAGAGCAAGCTGAGCTCGCTTCAAAACTCTTGTTCGAAATTTTAAAGAGCATGATGCCTAAGGAATTACAGGAAGAGGCATTCCAGGGAATAGCTCTCCCGGATAAAAGCGAAAGCGAGATAGATTCCGTAAAAGTTATTAGCTTTAACCTGCAAGAGGCAAATTACGACTTGGCATCGACTGATGGGATTTTCATCATAACTTACCAAGCATCGCTTTTTGAAGACTCTCTAGACAACAATAAAAAGCTTATAAGCGACTCGATTAAGCTTGTTAAAAGCGGACAGGCCGTTGCAAACCCCTTGCCGTCAAAAATAGATGACGATGTCCTTGTTATGCTCAATCTGTCAAAGATTGAGGACGAATTGACAAGGGAAATATTCGCCTCTTTTGCCCCGATTGCAATGAAGGGCAACATAGACGATACAAAGCTCTCCTTTGCTGTAACTCTTCCAACTTCGGATATTGTAAATGTAATAGCTAAGGGCTTTGAGATACAAGCGCGTGCAATGCAGCAGCAAATGCAAGTTAACCAAGTTCCCGTACAACAAGAAGATATAGAAGCTTCAGAGCAAAAATAGACAATGCAAGGCGACATAATTTCAGAACTTGCAAACCTCGTCTCAACTTGGCAAACGCGGCCGAGTTGGGACGAATACTTTATGGCGACAGCCATACTCATAGCCTCGCGCTCAAGCTGCAATAGGCTTAACGTAGGCTGTGTAATCGTAAGCGGCGGCGAGCACAAAAATAGAATCATAGCCGCGGGCTACAATGGCTTTCTGGCAGGAGCTCCGCACAAGTCCTGCGTGCGCGACAACCACGAGCTTGCGACTGTACATGCCGAGCAAAACGCCATAGCCGACGCTGCACGTCGCGGCGTGTCAGTAAGCGGTGCAACCGCCTACATAACGCATTTCCCATGCGTGCACTGCGCAAAAATCCTCGCAGCAAGCGGCATAAAGCTTGTCAAATACAAGTTTGATTACCACAATGACCCCCTCGTTTTTGAGCTATTCGGACAGGTGGGAATCGAAGTTATCAAACTATGAAAAAGACGCGCGCCGACAGAACTTGGTCGCTACTAGTAGCCTCGTCCGCAATGGATGACCCCTTCTTTGAAAAGAGCGTGGTGCTGCTCTTGGAGGACGGCGAAGAAGGCTCGTTTGGCGTTCTTATTAATAGGCGCTTTAAACTTCCTCCATCGCCCGTCATAAGCGAGCTGTCAAAATTTAAAAAGCTGAGCGCTCTGCACATATTTATGGGCGGCCCGGTAGATAAAGATAAGCTCACGATAGCGGTTTGGGGGAATCTAAATAGCGCAATCGGCAACTTCTCTTTCGGTCTTAATCCCAACAAGGCCGAGAAGTTGTTGGAGGCAAATGCGGCGGCAAAGGGCGCGATATTTTCAGGCTATTGCGCGTGGGAAAGCGGACAGCTTGAAGCGAAAATAGCAGAGGGTATGTGGCTTAGTTGCGATGTGGACCTTTCACTTTTAGAGACCGACAAGCCCGAAGGCATCTGGGAAAAGCTAACTATGTTGGCAAATCCCCTATTTTCAAAGTTTCCAATTCCCAATAAAGGCGACGGCTCCAAGAACTGAAGATATAACCTAGGAAACTGCTAAAAGGAACTAACGAGAGCGCCAGACTCAAGACCAAGCTTGAGTTTTCCAATTTTAGAACACAAACTTTAATTTATACTCGCGCTAAAATTTCGTAAAAAAATCACTTTTAGCGCACCACGCCGCAAACAGAAAAACGCGCTCCTATCAAGCTATTAAAAAAACGCCCACTTAATAGTGGGCGTTTTTTGCTACTTTGCTGCGGGCTTTTGCTCTTTCATCTCGAGCCAATCCCCCATAATTCGGAGTGCCTCGCGCAACTGAACGTCAAATTCCGGAATATCGTCTTCATCCGAATCTTCCTTCTTTGAATCCTTGGAATCGTCAGCTTTTTCCGACTTTGGCTTTTCGGATTTTGCAGAATCCGGCTTTGAAACCTCTTTGTTTTCTGAAGTTTTTTCAGCCGACTCCTGCTTAGCCCCGGGCTTTTTCTCACTTTTTGCCTCCTGGCTTTCCGACTCTTTCTCCTTTGCGATTGCGCTATCCAAGAGTATTTCTTCAGACTTAAAATTGGACTTTGCAAACTCGCGCTGCTTTGCCTCCATCTTGTCTGCAAATTCGTCGTCAGCCTTTAGCTGCGCTTCGCGCGACTTCAAGTTCAAGCTCCAGTCCTTCATTTCCTGTCGCTTTTTAAGCCAATCTATGCGCTCTCCCAAAAACTTAAACTCATCAAGAGACTTCTGCCTCTGCTGAGACTTCTTTAGCAAATCGTCGCGCAATTTCGCCCCGTCTTCGCCCTCTCCGTAACCGAATCCGGCGCGGATAGAAACAGGGTCTATAGAATCCCAAGGCAAGACGTGCTCCTTTTTATCTTCGCCAATCTCGGGCATAGCTTCAAATATTGAAGGCAGCGTTATATCACTTGCAACGCCCTTAACTTGTATGGACTCTCCATTTGGCAGATACCACTTTTGTATGGTTACCTTAGCCGCGCTCTTTTGGGATTTGTCAAAGTTAGACAGGTGGTAAACAACCTGCACTGTGCCCTTTCCAAAGGTGTTTTTGTCGCCTACAATTATAGCGCGCTCATGGTTTTGCAAGGCGCCC
>URYY01000172.1 GCA_900552245.1 uncultured Opitutales bacterium
CCTGCCAAGTTTTGATTGCTCCGTTATAGTCGTATATGCAGTAGGCGTCGCCCTGCCCAAGAGTCTCGTAACTTATGCCCTCAACGCCGTTCCAGTCAATCTTAAGCCCCGGAGCAAGAACCAGAAAGTCGTACTTTACATCTCCATTTTTTGAGGTCTTTACAAGCTTCTTTTGGGTATCCACAAAAGTGACGGAATCCTTGAGCCACTTGGCGCCGCTAGGCATGCAATCGGCCTGAGGTTTGCCGACTTCGTCTGGGGAATATACGCCGGAGGCTATCAGAGTAAAGCCGGGCTGGTAATAGTGAGTATCGCTCGGGTCTATTATCGTGATATCGGGATTTTTCAAATATGAAAGCAACCTTGAAGCCATGCTTATTCCGGCCGCTCCACCACCTATTATAACAACCTTCCCCTTTCCATTGCTCTTGAAGGAATTATACTTGTAAAAGCCCGCTCCGGCTCCGGCGCACAGCAAGCCGCCAGCTCCCATGAGAGCCAGAAATTGCTTTCTTGTCATAGACTTGCGAACCGCTCTTAGCGCAAGATCAATTTCCCTTTTATCTTCCATCGTATAATTTTTTGTTAGTATTGTGTTAAAATTGTGTTAATAGTGGACTATGCTGCAAACAAAAGCGAACATATTTTTGAAATAAGGCTCATATATTTCTCTTTTTAGAGGGTGGGCATGAATTTTTAAAAATAATAATCATTCTCACTTGCATAAATTAAAAAGATATGTAAACTGCTCGTTGCTTGAGTTAAAAATCTGGCATTAGAAAGAAGGAAAAATATGAAGACACTAAAGGGAACCCAAACTGAAAAGAATCTTATGGCGGCGTTTGCAGGCGAGTCGCAAGCGCGCAACCGCTACACTTTTTTTGCAAGCGTTGCAAAGAAGGAGGGCTTTGAACAAATATCTGCAATATTTCTAGAAACGGCCGAAAATGAGAAGGAGCACGCAAAGCGCTTTTACAAATTTTTGGGCGAGGCGGAAGTAATGGTTGAGTCCAAGTTCCCGGCATTTTTGGGAAGTACAATGGATAATCTAAAGCACGCCGCAGCCGGCGAGCACGAGGAGTGGGACGTAATTTACAAGCAAGCCGCAGAGGTTGCCGACAAGGAGGGCTTTGCGGAAATTGCTGTAGTATTCCGCAAGATAGCCGAGGTTGAGGCGCATCACGAGGCCCGCTACCTTGCCCTCTATGAGAATGTGAAGAATGGAAAGGTATTTGAGAAGGACGAGGAAGTTACGTGGAAGTGCAGAAATTGCGGCTACATTCACAAGGGCTCAAAATCCGCCCCGAAGATTTGCCCTGCATGCGCACACCCGCAGGCTTACTTTGAAATTCTTGCCGATAATTTCTAATTTGAAAGTAGTTAATAAAAAAGTCGCACTCGAGTGGGTGCGACTTTTTTTGTGGGGCTATCGCCTTCTTGAAGAGCGCCTATCGTCCTTTTTATATGCGGCTTCCGGATTTAACATATCGTGGGCTTTTTCGCTTAACTCGAGATACAGATACGGAGAGTCGCCCTCGTTTGTTATAAACCTTCCCCAAGCGTCCCACAGCACGTCTTCCGGAACGGGCTGCTTTGAGATTCCCGGGCCCTCCCACATTAGGCGCATATTGCCGTCGGTCTCGCGGTGTGTATATGTGATTCTAAATGGGAACATCTCGCCCTTTTTAAGCTCCACAGAAACCTCGCGCGGTGGCATATCTTTGGAGTGCGAACGCTCGTCAATCAGGCGCTTATTACTTGATGTAAGCTGATATGCGTCGCCCTCCGGGGCCTCTATTGAAAAGACGTAAGTGCCGTCTTTTGGAGCCTGTATGGAGCCGTTCCAATATACCACGTAATTAGAGGTGCCAATTCCCTTTGCAGGCTCTGATGCAAAATCCAATTCTACAGACTTTACGAGCCTAAAGGGCGGAACGCGCTCGCCATTTGTATTTTTCTCCTTCATGAATGCGACCAAAACCCCCTTGCGCTTGGGAGTTGGCGGCGGGTCGTCAGACATCGGAATAATTGCGGTGCTTTCGTCGTACTCGTCATACATTCCTATAAAAAGGCTCTCTACGCCCGCCTTTATTGCATCGTTAATTTGATCCTCATAGTGCTTGCCGTGGTCTCGCGGTGTGTAGGCCTCATTTGCGGAAGACTGGTAGTGCTTTAGGTTGTACCAAGAAAATCCCGGCTTGATGTGACCTAGATACAGAACGTTATCGCCCAAGAGATTTTTTACATTTTCCTTATCTTGAGCGTAGCTTCTGTGCATCCAAAATAGAATTGCATCGTGCTTTTTAAAGTGGGTTTCAACCCATTCCGGATCGTTTTTCCAAGCGCCGTTTGCACCTCCAATAAAGTAATTGCCGCCGTATTTTTTATCGTACTTAAGGAAGTTTACAACTTTGTTTGATTCCTCTAGCGATAGGCCTCTTAGCTGCATGCCCCAGACAAATACGACAGGTTTTCCGTCTACCCTAGCGTAATTTGGATCTTCCCTTATTCCAAATTCGTCCACGAGCCACTTCCAGTCTTCCTCTATGTTCTTGAATAGAGTTTCGTCGGTGCAACCGCTTACGTCATATTCGATAGCCCAAATTCTTCCCGTTCTATTTGCTGCCTCGCGGACGTTTGCCATGACCCATTCCGGAGTCTTTTCGCTGCCTTTAAAGTAGCGACCGCCGATGAAGCGCTGCAGGAAGGCGCCGTCTATGTTGTATTCCTGCATCCATTTAAAGTGCGTGTAAACGACTTCGGGACGCGCCGATGAGAACAAGTAAGCGGGCTTTCCGCTGAGAGTTTTGACCTCGTGTGCCTTGTCCAACACGTGTTGCGGATAATCGTCGTTGTAAGGCCACATGTCCACAGAGAAGTGCCCCTGCGGTATGCCGCCCCAGTGCACCCAACCCCTGTCGTCGGCATCGTTTGGAGTTCTAAACCAGCCCTGATAGCCAACCATTGTCTTGCCCTTTAGGGTAGTATTATCGCGTGGTTTTACAGTTGGGCCATCGTAGGGTCTGCGCCAAGATTCCTTCAACAAATAATTGAAATAGCCGTTTTTAAATGGGACGGGACTCACAGTTGCCTTGGCAACTCCTATGAAGGGCTGCTTTGTGATTTCTCTATCCTCCCTCCACCAAGACGGGTCAGTCGTAATAACGATGGATTCGAGTTCGTAGTCGGAAAGTTCCGGGAATCTGAAGTAGGCGGTCTTCCATTTTTTAGTGTTTAACATCACAACCTGCGTGTATTTATCTGGCTTAAGTTCATAGCCATTTTTAGTTTTCACATAGGCTTTGATTCGACCGTAGCAGCAGTCGGCGTAAACTAGTTCCAAGAAAAGCTCGCCTTTTTTGGTCAATTCCGGCCACTTTCCCCCTTTGGGGTTTAAATATAAATTCTTTTCATCTTCAGTTGTAATCCATGCAACTGAGCGGTTTCTATCCAGAGTTACGTTTCTGCTCTCGGAGGGCTTACCCTCAACATTGTACGAGACCATTGGCAGCTGTTGCGAAAAGCAAGTCAGGCAAAATAACGTAAAAAGAGCAATAAGGTTTAGTCGTTTAATCATATATATCAATCGTGAATTAAGTAACAAGCAAGCGAACGGAAAGCCCCCCCCGAACTAGGACGTCATAAAAAAGACGGAAGAATTACTAGGTCTTATAAAGTATTTTAGCAAGTAAATAATGACAGTCATAGAGTCACATAATCTAGGTGAAACAAAAATCA
>URYY01000173.1 GCA_900552245.1 uncultured Opitutales bacterium
GGGGCAAAGGAACTTTGCGGTAAGCACAGGGGCATAGAGGGCTTGGAGTTTTTTGAAAAGTGCGTGAGGGTCGATCAGTCGCCCATTGGCAGAACTCCGCGCTCAAACCCTGCGACCTACACAAGGATTTTTGACAAGTTGCGCGAGCTTTTTGCAAAGACGCCCGCCGCAATGGCCAAGGGCTATTCGCCGTCGCGCTTCAGCTTCAACGTAAAGGGCGGTAGGTGCGAGCATTGCAAGGGCGACGGCTACGTGGCTTTGGATATGCAGTTCTTAGGCGATATATTTGTGCAGTGCCCGGCCTGCCGAGGCAAGAGGTACAACCGCGAAACTCTGGAAGTAAAGTATAAGGGCTTGGATATTTCGGAGGTTTTAAACCTCACAGTGGACGAGGCGGCAGAGCTATTTAGAGCGCATGCTGACGTTGTTGCGCGCCTTAAGACTTTGCAGGACGTGGGTCTTGGCTATGTGCGTCTGGGGCAGAGTGCCAATACTTTGTCGGGCGGGGAAGCGCAGAGAATAAAGCTTTCGCTTGAGCTTTCAAAGAGGCAAAACGGCAGGAACCTCTACATATTGGACGAACCCTCAACTGGACTTCATTGGGACGATATACAAAAGCTTTTGAATTTGCTCTTCAAGCTGCGCGACGCCGGCAACACGATTATTGTTATCGAACATCACCCGGATTTTATAAGGCTTGCCGATAATATCGTGGAGCTTGGACCATGCGGTGGCGACGAGGGCGGAAAACTGCTCTATTCCGGGAGCGTAGAAGGGCTTATGAAACTCGACACTCCGACCTCGAGGGCTCTAAAAAATCTTTAGTTGTTAACTTTATCCCTTTAATCGAAGGTCTGAAATGTAAGTGTTGAGAAACTTTTCAATGCGAGTATGTAAACCGCACCCCTTAAAGTGCGGTTTTTTGGCGTCCCCACGGGGATTGTACTCGCATTCGCCTTTCAGTCGAACGTCTCGCCCTTCGGGTCTTTTTTCGCTTCGCTCTAAAAGCTACCCAGCTGAGGTTGGTCGAACCCCTCCGGGATTCTCACCCCGCGCGTACACAAAAAAACCGCACCCCTTAAAGTGCGGTTTTTTGGCGTCCCCACGGGGATTCGAACCCCGGTCGTAAGAATGAAAATCTTATGTCCTAACCGGGCTAGACGATAGGGACTTGCCAAGTTAAAGTGTCGTAAGCTACGAATTTTGCGCCCTAAAGCAAGAAAAAAATTCAAATATCTTTCAGATTCCTTAGACCAAATAAAAAATATACCTACTGCTGCTTTGCAAGAGCGTCTTCCTTCGAATCAAATATAGGAAATATTGTAGTAAATCCTGAAATTTCAAAAACCTGCTTTACATTCGGCTTTAATCCGCACAGCGATACCTCGCCACCAACCTTCCTAAAACTCTTGGCCGCAGCTAATAACACTCTCAATCCCGCACTGCTTATGTATTCCAAATCCCTGCAATCAACCAAAACCTTCGCTTTACCCGATTTAAGCAAGCCGTCAAAAGCAGTCTCAAGTTCAACAGTTGTCGTCACATTCAAGCGCCCGGACAGATACAACACACTAACACCACTCAACTCTTCCTGTTTTATTTCCATAGTCGTATTTTATATTCTGCCGCGAATCTACAAATTTATACGCAATTTGCAAACAATTTAATCCGCAAAATAATACATTACATTGAATGCGAAACTTATAACCCCAGACAAAAAGACTAAAAACGCCGGATACTTCATAAATTTTACTTTAAAAATTCTAAAATTTGTGAAAGACTTTGCTTCTTTATTTACGCCGAACATAAGTGCGTGGTATAAAAACACATAATAACTAATAATCAGAACTAAATATGAATAAGAAATGTCCACTATTGGCTGTTCTGATGCTTGCTTCGACTGTATCTTCTTGGGGCTCAGGCTTCCAAGTCGCAGAACAGGGCGCATCAAACATCGGCACAGCATTGGCTGGTTCCGCAACAAATGCAAATAACGACGCAAGCGCGGCATATTGGAATCCTTCAGCTGCGTTTTTTACCGATGGCGATATGAAGCTCGATATTTCGGGCACAATAATACGCCCGTCATTCGACTTTAGAGGCACGGCCTATTACCCCAACGGAGAGCAAGTTCAGGGTTCTATGGGCGGCAACGCCGGTGAGGTTGCTTACGTTCCAAATTTATTTTTCGTAAAAAAAATAAATGAAGAGTGGTTGTTTTCCTTCGTTATGACCTCTCCATACGGTCTTGTTACGGAATATGACGACGACTTTGTCGGGCGACTGCACGGGATAAAGAGCGACCTTATGACAGTTGAGTTTAACCCAAGCATAGCCTATAAGCCTCTGGACTGGCTCACATTTTCAATAGGTGCTTCTGCAAATTACGTTAATGCAGACCTCACTTCGACTTCATACACCGGCTACCCTGCCCCCTTTAGCGAAGCCTTCACAAGAGGAAACGGGCACTCGTGGTCGGGTTCATTCAACGTGGGGGTAACGGTAAAATTTTTAGAAACAGGACGCTTTGGAGTAGCTTACAGATACAGCACAGACCACACATTAAGCGGCTCTCTATACACTACAAATCCGCTCACGAATGCGGTATCATCAACGCCGATTAGTTGCGATCTCACACTTCCCAGCAACTTAAATGTCGGCGTTTATTACAGATTCACATGCGAGCCCTTGAAATCATTTGCGGTAATGGCGGATTACGCATTCACGCAGTGGAGTTCATTTGATAAGTTGGAGTTTAAACCGCTCGGCGCACAGGGCACCACCAAGGAGAATTGGAAAGACACATCCAGAATTAGCTTTGGTATTCACTACTATCCGGAATTTATCGAGAACTTGGTAGTTAGAATCGGCGGCGCTTGGGACGAATCTCCGGTTAGAAATGCTACCTACCGCACGCCCAGAGTTCCCGACTCAAACCGCTGGTGGGTTTCTGGCGGCATCGGCTATAAATTCTGGGACAGATTCAACATCGATATAGCATACACCTACCTATTATTTAACGACACGGATATTGATAACAGCGTAGAGCCTTACAAGGGCAATATGAGCGGCTATTACAAGGGGCACGCGCATATGTTATCAATGCAGTTTGGTATGAAGTGGTAGAGGCATTTCACTAAAAATATTGAAAATTGCGGTGCGGGATAGAGCTTGCGCCGCAATTTTTTATAAAATTATAAAAATATTGAATTAAGGCTTGACGAAAGTTGCTCAAAAGCCAGTATCTTACCTTTTAAGATTATGAGCTCCGACACTTCTAAACAGGTAACCAGAACTCTTGTTGTTGGCAACAAGATGGGGATTCATGCGCGTCCGGCCGCGATGATAGTTCGAATCTCGAATAAATACGCGGGAGCGGATCTGACTGTTGAAAAAGACGGGGAAGAAGTGAACGGGAAGAGCATTATGAGTCTGATGATGCTTGCGGCAGGCAAGGGTTCGCAAATAAAGTTTGTGGCATCTGGAGAATCTGCCGAGCAGATGTTGGATGAGATAGAGGATCTTTTTAAGCGTAAATTTGACGAGGAATAGGAATATTTCACTGTGCTTCTGCCGGCTTTTTGCTTTGTGTGGGGTGCACTAGGTCATTGAATCATTTAAAATGCGGGCGTAGCTCAATTGGCAGAGCGCGAGCTTCCCAAGCTTGAGGTTATGGGT
>URYY01000174.1 GCA_900552245.1 uncultured Opitutales bacterium
GTCGGAATCGACTTCGGCTTCTTCATCTATAAAATCTTCGCCTTCGTCGTCTAAAAATTCCTCGGCTTGTTCGCTACTTTCAGAGCCTTCCGCGGGCTGCTCTTGCGGGGCTTCTGCAACTTCAGCCGGTGTTTCCTCAAAGTCGCTGTCGCACCCATCGCTATTTAGTGCGCTTTGGATTTCACTTATAAGTTTCTCTATTTGCTTTTTTATCTCCGCAAAATCATCGCTCAAAGCTTTTGAATTTCTCTCAAGTTCGGAAACTCTGGGCTCGAGCAAACTGTCGTCCTGAGCCGCACCAAGTTCGGACTTAAACTCGTCTAGCACCGACTTGAAAGACTCAATTGCCTCCGAGTCTGCCCTCAATTTCTGCGAATTTTGCCCGAGAGTTTCCTCCAATTTCTTTAGCTTCATCTTTTCAGTCAGAAGTTCCTGCGCTAGGGAATCCGCCAGATTTTTGGCATTCTGGGTATTCTCCATTTGCTCGATGAGAGAATTTCTGAGAGTGCGCAAATCCGCAAAAATCGTTCGCACTTGCTCTTCGCCTTGGATTTTGCTCTTTGCTGCGTTTAGCTTCGCAATTTTAACGTCCGCTATACTTCCTATCACGTAGGGCGCCAAAACCAGAAGCATCGCAACAAACACAAGCAGCGCAAGAATAGCAGCCTGCCAAACTCCAAGCGGCTCGTAGAGCCTAATGTTTGGAACGCATACAGCCAAAACCGTTAGAAACATCAGTGCGTCTGCGACGTACAAGGGCCAGAGTGGAGTTTTCTTTTGCATTGCTTTTTCGGAGAGGTTTTTATTTTGAGCTTCTTGTGTCTAAATAGCCGGCTTTTCGGTAAACTTTCGACATAATTTTGTTTGCGCGCCTCTGGGCTTGCTCTGCACCCGCCCTGAGTACGGATTCGAGATAGGGCTTGTCTTTCATAAACTCTTCGTACTTTTGCCTAATCGGGTTGAAGCGTGCGATTACCGCGTCTGCGACGGCTCTCTTAAAGACTCCGTACTGCTTCCCGGCAAATTCCTCCTCGACGCTTTCCGGCGTTCTGTCGGATACGGCGCACATTATGTTTATCAAGTTTGTGACACCCTTTTTGTCTTCGCTTCTTTTAACTTCGCTGCCAGAGTCTGTAACAGCGCTCATAATCTTCTTTGAGAGCACATCGGGCGTGTCTATCATGTATAGCGAACCCAGCGCATTGGCGTCGGACTTAGACATCTTTGCCTCGGGATTTTGCAGTGACATAATGCGCGCTCCCGTCTTCGGAATGTAGGCTTCGGGGAGAGTAAATGTCGGCGAATAGGTATTGTTAAATTTTTGGGCTAAGTCTCGGGCAAGTTCCATGTGCTGGCGCTGGTCTTCGCCGACGGGAACTAGATCTGCATTGTATATTAGAATATCTGCCGCCATCAAGACCGGGTAGAACAATAACCCCGCTCCTATTGAGACGTCGCTAGAACCGCTCTCGGCAAGCTTTCGCGCCTTGTCCTTAAATTGCGTCATTCTCTCGAGCTGGCCCACGGGGCAAAGGCAAGCTAAAATCCACGTTAGCTCCGCATGGCCCACCACATTGCTTTGCACGAACAAGCTGCACTTATCGGGGCTCAAGCCGCACGCTAGGTATTGCGCGGCGCACATGTAGGTGTTTTCGCGCAATTTCGCGGGAACGTAGGGCATTGTGATTGCATGCATATCGACAATCCCGAAATAGCACTCGCAGCTCTCTTGCATCTCTACCCACTGGCGCACTGCACCGATATAGTTGCCCAAGTGCAATTTCCCGGTAGGTTGTGCGCAAGTTAGAACCACCTTCTTTTTGGATACTTCGTTTTCCATTGTAACTTTCTATAATTTAATTTGCCCCGCCCATCTTTCAACGAAAAAATTAGCCAATTTTGCCCTGCGCTTTAAACAGGGCTTTTTTGCGCAAGAAGTGTCTAAATTTTGCTTTCTATTTTAGTTCGCGAAAGCGTGCTTGAATTCGCTACTGCGGCAGTATGGCTTTGACGCATATATTTGCTCTTGCCCGTATATCTTTAGAATTTTCGAAAGCGTTTCCTTATAAAAAACTAAAGGGAACTTGACTGTAAAGTATATATTTTATTTTTTGCTTTGACAAAGCAAGTCCTTGAATAAATTCTGAGGAAATTATTTCCGATTTTGTAAGGTTTTACTGAGGGAGGTCTAATGTTAAGCATAAAAAAAATGTTCACGGTGTTGTTTGCGGCGTCCATTGCTGTTTCGCTATTCTCGCGCGAGCTTTATAACGACATAAGGGTTGCGGGCGAAAATAAGGAAAGCCCGCATGCGTTTTTCACGATATCCGATTCGTTTGAGTCGGCCTTAAAGCCGCTTTCCTGTGACGATGTCGGAAATATTTATGTGGGCAATTCATACCTTTCGTTAAATGGCGACTGGAAGTTTAAGTTTGTCGAAAACCACGAAAAGCTAGACTCCGACGTGTTCGGAAAGAACTTTGACGACAGCTCTTGGCGGACAATTCCCGTTCCCTCCACCTGGCAAACTTTGGGTTGCGATACCATTTCGTACACGAACGTATACCACGAATTTATGTTCGACAGGCAGGGGCGAATGCTCGATGGCTTTGTATCTAAAAACGGTGAAATTCCGGAATACATAGCAGAGCCCACAATAGTTGAAATGCACAGGCAGGCGGGGCTTTACAGGAGAACTTTTGAGCTGCCTAAGGATTGGAGTGGCAAGGAGATCTTTGTAAAATTTTCGGCAGTAAAATCGGGCTTTAAACTCTATGTCAACGGCTCCTATGTTGGGTATAGTCAAGACAGTTTTACGCCCGCTGAGTTTAATATCACAAAATATGTAAAGGCGGGCAAAAATTCGATATCGCTCATTGTATATAAATATACCGCCGGAAGTTTTCTTGAACTCCAGGATATGCCGCACACTATGGGCATCTTGCGCGACGTAACTTTAATTGCACGCCCGCAAGTATTTTTGCGCGATTACTACGCCACGTGCAACTTTAGCGACGACCTGAAAAACGCAGACTTTAAGTGCGAATTTACTTTGTCAAACCTCTCAGGCAAAGCCCGGAAAAATCTGAAAATCGAGCTTTTTTTGGCAGATGACAAGGGCAAGCTTCTGGGAGATAAGGCAATTATTTCAAAGGATATTCCGGAGATAGCCGCCGGCAAAGACGTCACGCTTTCTGGCGATGCAAAGCTTTCCAATTTCAAGCTCTGGAGCCCCGACAATCCGAATTTGTACACACTTATCATGCGCCTGCAAAATTCGGAATCCAAGGATTTGGAAGTGGCTAGGGCCGATTGGGGCTTCAGAAAATTTGAGATACGCGGCAACCGCCTCTACTTTAACAATGTCCCCTTCTTAATAAAGGGGGTTAACCGCCACAACTGGTCGCCCGAGGGTGGAAGCGTTGTGGGATTGGACTTGATGAAAAAGGATTGCGAGCTCATAAAGCGCGCGAACATAAACGCCATTAGAACTTCCCACTATCCAAACGACGAAAAGTTCTATATGCTCTGCTCTCGCTACGGGCTTGCCGTTTTGGACGAAAATAACCACGAAACCCACGAGCTTCGCAGATTTCTGCCCGCCGAAAACGACTTCTTTGT
>URYY01000175.1 GCA_900552245.1 uncultured Opitutales bacterium
TGGAAGCCACTATCGTGAGGCTCCCCGCCTCCTCCGTATTTCGCGCCGCAGAAAATATCTGGCGCGGACGCTCCAAAGCCCTTATATCCAGACCTCCCGACATAGTTCTTCCGCCGCCGCCCTTCAAGGCATTGTGAGCGCGCGAAAGCCTCGTGAGCGAATCCATTAAAAGCACGACGTCCCTTCCAACTTCAACCAAGTGCTTTGCCCGCTCTATGGCAAGGTCTGCAACTTTTACGTGCGTCTCTATATTCTCATCGTTTGATGAGGCGAAAATCTCGGCTTTTGGCAAGTCCATTCTAAAGTCGGTAACTTCCTCGGGGCGCTCGTCCACTAAAAGTATTATCAGATGGCACTCGGGGTGGTTTTCCAAAACTCCGAAAGCTATGTCTTTCAAAAGAGTTGTTTTGCCCGTTCTGGGGGGCGCAACAATTAGCCCGCGGGTGCCCTTGCCTATGGGGCAGAATATGTCGATAACGCGATTTGTCATGCGTTCGTCCGAAGTTTCGAGCTTCAACTTTTCATCGGGGGCAATGGTCGTTAAGTTTTGAAATGCCATCACCTTTTTCCTCTCCATGCAAGGCACTCCGTCTATCGTCTCAATAAAGCGCAATTTAGGATTCTGGTGATTTGAAGCCTTGTGCGCCTTGCCAACTAGATACTGCCCTCTCTTTAAATTGAACCTCTTGACAAGCTCGCGCGGAATATATGTGTCGGTAGGTCTGGTCTTGCCCCCGCGCTTTGGGTCGAGCAATACGCCGTTATTGTTCTGCCCCAAGTCAAATATTCCCTCGACCTGAATTATCTCTAGCGGCTCCTGCGTTTCCTGCGACTCCGGCTGCGCCTCGCGACGGCGATTCTGATTGAATTTATTGCGGAAGTTGCCGCGCTGATTTTTAAAGTTGCGGTTCTGCGCGCGCGGATTCCTAAAATTTCCGCGCTTAAAGCCTCCCCTGTTCTCCGAGTTTGAGGAAGCCCCGTTTTCAGAATCGGAAGTTTCCGGCACAAAATTTGCGCCCTCGGGCGTATTGCCTTGATTATCTTGCATAGCTGACAATGTATTTTTATTTTAAAGTCTCTGCCGCGCCGCCATTAAAAGTGAAATGCGAGCAAATAAAAAATTAGAGCAGAAAGCCCCCTGCGTAAAGCGCCCACACACAGATGTAAGTCCGAGCGCAAAAAATTAAAACAAGGCAATGAAAGCATAAAATCAGCCCTTAGCAAGCTTTTTTTGATTTTCAATAAACTTCAAAGTTAACCCCAAAATTGCACCAGATATCGGATTTTACCTTGAGAAATTAAATACCCGCACTGCTTAAGCAAAAAGAAAAGCCGGAGACTCACACCGGCTTAAAAAATAAGATAAACTAACGCCTTAAACTTCTTCCCTCCCGAATCTTCTCTTGTATATATAGCGCACTATCTTTAAGAGCTTTGGCAAATACTTGATAGGCGGATACAGTATGTAAGACAAAAATATAATGGTAAAGCTATACATGCCTAAGTAAAAGATTAAGCCTATGCATGCAACCAAGAGCACAAAACTTCTGAGCCTTGCGCTGGTGTCCCAATTTATATGCTTAAATGATGGGTAGGGAATGTTACTTACCATCAAAAAAGAAATTATTAGCATCACGGGAACTATGCAGATTGTGTAGTTCCACAAGTCGAGCCTGAGCATTGTGAGAGCAATTGATGCCATGGCGCCCGCCGCAGCCGGAACAGGAAGGCCGCTAAAATCGCCCTTTTCGTACTTTTCGTGCCCCTGAATGTAGGGATTTGTCAGTATGTTAAAGCGCGCAAGCCTTATGCAGCCGCAAAGCAGATATATAAACGCGACAAACCAACCCATCGCGCCAAACATATTTTGCATTTCCACCGAAAGCCCCAACTGGTACATGGGGTTTAAAGTGAGAAGAAATGTCAACATGCATGGTGCAACGCCGAAAGCCACGGCATCTGCAAGAGAGTCAAATTCCTTGCCAAATAGCGAAGTTTTGCCGCTTGCCCGCGCCACTCTGCCATCGAGAGCGTCGCAAAATACCGACATTAAAATTGCAAGTATGGATACTACGTAGTAGCTAGTGCTGGGGTTCTTTACCGGATCTGTCTTAACAAAAAGGTTCGCCAAATTGTGCAGGGTTGACTCTGTGTGCGGATCGAACCTACCGCGCATGCAAAGAACTATGGAAACGAAGCCAAAAAACAAATTTCCAGCCGTAAAGAAGTTCGGCAAGAGGTAAATTTTGCTCGCCTGATGGACGTTTCGCCAAAGTTTATTTTCTTCGAGCGCCATTTTGCTACTTTTTTAGGGAGTCTAGGTACTTCCAGAAATTGTCTTGCTGCTCAATCATAGTTTCCTCAGTAAATGGAAGTTTAAAGCGGAAGACGAAATCTGCTATTGTGTGCTTATGCAAGACGTAATCTGCATGTATTGTGTGGCTTTCTTCAAGAATTTCAAAATAAATGCGGAAGTCGCCCACGCGCAAGCGGTAGAAATTCTTGCCAAAGCGGTGGAAAGAGCCAAGCTCGCCCTTTCCGGAAGTTAGTTCCTCCGGAGTTATGGAGCCAAGCCTGTCTATAATCTCCATCTGCTTTATCTGGTCGAGTTTATTAATCTCGCCCATAGCCTGGTCGCTGAAAGTTACCTGATACATTTTTGCCCCCTATTTAAAATGGAAGTAAATTTTTAACGCGTCTATTGAAGTCGAAATTTTCCATAATGCGAGAAAAATTTTTTTTTGAAACTTTCAAATATTTTCCTCGTTTTTATCTAGCAAAGGTTCCCCATAACTTCAAACAAGGAAACGGAATAAGATATGAAACTTAAGAATATATTGCTAACGTTTGCGATTTTATCCTCCGGGTTGTGCTTTGCGCAAGAGCCGAACCCCGAGGCGCAAGAAACCCCAAAAGCCGAGAAACAAGCTAACACAATGCCCGCCGGGCTTCGCGCAAGGCTTCTGAGGGAGTTTGACAAAGATAAGGACGGCTACTTGAACAAGGAAGAACTCGATGCCGCCAAAAAAGTTCTGGCTGAAAGACAGGCAAAGTTTGCTGAAATGCAAAAGCGCCACAGCAGCAGAATAATAAAGCAGTACGATAAGGACGGCGACGGCAAGCTAGATCAGGAAGAACTGATACCGCTTCTTGAAAATCAGATGCGCATGCTCTTTGAAGCGCGCGGAAGAGATAGGCCGCACTCGAGGCCCGGCCCCAGACAGGGACTTGGAAGAGGCCCGGCCGATGTACCGCCTCCGCCGCCGGCAGCTCGCGAGGGCAAAGTTCCACCGCCGCCTGTAGCAGAAGCTGAAGGGGCAGACAAAACTCCGCCTCCGCCGCCGCACAAAGCCGGCAAAAGAGCGGATAAAAAGCCCGGGCCCGCAGCTAGAGACGGACAGGGCAAGTATCTGAGAGGCGAAAAAGGAAAACCCCGCCCCGATAGAGAGCGCATGGGAGCGGGAAGGCCTGAGGGTCCGCGCCCGGAGATGCGCAGACCTACCGAAGCCGACCTCGAAGCTCTTGCAAAACCCGAGGCTGAGTAAATTTCTTCATATTCCTTAATGTTGAAATAGGCTT
>URYY01000176.1 GCA_900552245.1 uncultured Opitutales bacterium
AGCGGCGGTGCTGCCATTGGTACAACGGTTGTCAGCAGAAAGAAAAAGTACAACAGATAATTGAATAGCATTCCCTTGCTCCATCTTCTGAGTAAGACAAAAGCGTCGTAGAAATACGGCGCTTTTTTGTTACCTAATTATTGAATAGAATATACGAGACTTGAGTTTGGATTAAATCTGATTGAATAATAAGCTTTTATATTCTTCGTCACCAAACTGCACAGTACCCTGCTGTAAGAGATGATGCGGATTTAAAGTTTCTTTCGACACCTCATTGTAAGGTTCGTAATTCCTCATACGAATTTGCCGTGCTGAGCAAAAATAAAATTCTGAGAGATTTTTGAGAGACGCAAAGTCTGAAAAATGGCTTAAATAGGCGGTTTTCAAAAAAGATTGCGAGCCTCTGACTCTCCAGTGTAACCTTAATGATACAGTAGAGTTTCAACACTTCCCTATGTATTCAACATATAGGCTTAAAAAGTCTATAACAGCCGTAAAAAGCACCGAAAAAGTGCTTGAAAAAATCCTTGATTTTAAGTCAGAGAGTTTTTGAGAGATTTTAAGAGACGGCTAATTTCAAAATTCCAAAGTCATTTTAGTGCGATTTAGGGCATTTATGACTGAGACTTTTGAGAGATATCGCTCAAATCAAAATCGTAACACGAATTGAAATGAGCAAAAAATTTGAGAGATATTTCAAGAAAAGAGAGGGCTTAAAGTAATAAAACTTTAAGCCCTCACTTTAAGTTTGCCCTTTTATATTGTTTATCCATCAAAAATGCAAAGGTGGTCATCAGTAAGATTCTTTTTTCATATTTAAACCTTTTTAATACCACTTAGTAATACATCTTCCTTTTTAGTTGTTATGTACAGTCTGGCGCTATGTTTAGTATACCCCTCTTTTCGGTAAAATATAAGCTGTTTGAGAAAAATTCCCAACAAAAAACCGCCGTCTATAAGACAGCGGTTTTTACTATAATTGTTTAGGCTTTTTCATACATATCGGCAAGTTTCCTTGTGGACTCTGCCAAAAGCTTTACGCCCTCAAAGGCATTATTGCGATTGTATGCTTTCATAAACTGATCAGCCTCTAAGGTAAAATAGCCGTCATAGTGGATGGCTTTGAGTGCTTTCACAATTGGTTCAAAATCTATTTGCATTGAAAACGGAATTTGGTGAGAATCGTGGTGTAAATCGTTATCGTGTATATGCAGGGCTTGTAAACGGCTGCCGAGTTTTTCAATCATCTCTACGGCACTTGTATCTAAGCCGCGCATTTCGGCGTGTCCAAGGTCGAGACAGGCTACAAAATATGGGTCATTTATGGCATCCAAATGTGCATTAAAGCTTTCAGGGTTAGAACAAGCGGCAAACTTTGCTTCATTCTTTTGAACATTCCAATTCCACATATTTTCTGTTGCGATCTTTACGCCGTAGTCTTTGGCAAAGGGCAAAAGTTCTAAGAAAAACTCGGCATTTTCTTTGGGAGACTTAAGGTTATCCGGGTGAATGACGCAAATCTTGCCACCCGCTTCTGCGGTACATTCAATGGCACGCTGTAAATAAGGGCGAACATTTTTATGGAGTGACGGAAACGGTGCATGGGATTGATTGCAAACCACACCGTTCTCTTCGCCAATCTGCTTTAAGTGCCTTGCAAATTTGAGATAATCATTCGTTACAAGCGCATATTTCTTTTTAAAAAGCCCCTCAAAAGGATTCATGCGTTTTTTCATATTAAACATGGAAAAATCCCACGCATCAAAGCCGGCTTTTGCAATCATTTCAATGGCTTTTTCTTCGCCAATCACATCAACAATGGATTGAATTTCTGTAGAAGTTTTCAAAAGAAATCCCCTCTTTTCTAACTTTTTTCATTATATCAAGTTTAAGAAAAAAAGCAAGAATGAAAAAAGGCGCTGTAAAAAAACAGCCGAAATAAAATCCGGATACATCAACTTCTACAACAATTACCGTATTCAAACAAAAACAAAACCGTCTCCGCTCGAAAAACGAAATCAGTTTGTTGCTTAAAATTAAATTATTCTACCTTAGGCTGCTTTTTTGTACTGTCTGCACAATCTGGGGCAGTTCAACGACACTTCAAGTCCTCTTTTTTCGTATTATGCTTATTTCAACAGAGGAATAATATTTTCGGATACGATCTCAAAACCTTGGGCGTTCACATGCAGACCGTCATAGCAGTATTCTTTTGCAAGCCTGCCCTTTTCGTCGGACAGCACTTTTGTAAGGTCGAGCCATTGCACCTTACTGTCAAGAGCAATTTTGTGCAGTTCCTCGTTGATTGCCAAAATCTTTTTGTTACTGCGTTTGCCGACCATCTGCCTTGCAATGATTGACAAATGCGAATTAACGGGATAAATTGCCTGCAACACAATGTTGGTATTTGGGCAAAGTTTTTGCGTTCTTTGCAAAATTTCTTTTATATTATTCAAAGTGTACTCGGTCGGAAGTCCTAAGCCGATGTCATTCGTTCCGATTAAAATCACAAGATTTTTCGGGCTTATGTTCAAGGCGTTACATTCTAGCCTTTCCAACAATCTGTCGCTTGTGTCGCCGCTGATTCCACGGTTGTAAACTGCCTGTCCTGTGGTTTGCGAAAAGGCATAAAACAGCTCATAGCTATTGAATATTTCCGTAATTGAGTCGCCGAACAGTACCGTTTGCCCCTGTTGTGCGTACGTCTCGTTCAAAAAACTAAAATTCTCTTTTTTCGTTTGCTGTACATAGTCGTAAGCCGTTTTTTTCTGAAAGTTCTTGTTCATTTGCTTCTCCAAAATAAGTTTTATCTGTCGCTGTCAACGGCAAACAAGCCCACACCGATTGCACCGCAAGATTCAGGCTTTGTTATTTATTAAACTTTATTATACATTTATTTTTGAGTTTTGGCAACTGCCAAAGCTCCCATTTAGCCCTCTCTTTAAGTTTGCCCTTTTATATTGTTTATCCATCAAAAATGCAAAAGTGGCTATCAAAAGGATTACTTATCTGACAAGTTTATATGGTGGAAAGTACGCTCCCTACTGATAACAGAAACTTCAGAGGGCAGACAAACAAATTGACTTTCTGTCTGCTTTTTGATATAATTTGGTTAGTTGTTGCTAACTTGATTGTATCATACTTATAAACGGATAAACGAACTTTTTTCAACATTTATCAAGATTCACGGCTGCTGTTTGAAATAGAAAACTACCGGGGGCGAAGATGTGGCGACGACGCTTTTTCATGAAGCTGGCGGGCTTCCCGCTCCACAGCAGATGGACGAGCGAGGAATACCTGCGTTTCCTGCGGCAAAACGGCTGGACGGTGCGGCAAAGCGCTGTGCTGAAAGCCTCGTTCCCTCTGACCTATGCCGAGTGTGTAAAATTGGAGGTGTAATATGTCATTCTTTGAAAATACCCGCAAGCCCATAGGCTTTGGCGGGAAAATTATGGTCGCCATGATGAATGTCGGGCACAGCGCCGTGGCCAGGTGGGGGCTTCAATTTCTGAATACTGCGCCGGACGCCAAGGTGCTGGACTGCGGCTGCGGCGGCGGTGCGAACATCAAGA
>URYY01000177.1 GCA_900552245.1 uncultured Opitutales bacterium
TTTCCATAAAACATCACTGCATATTCGCCGTTAAATATATGAAAAAAAAGGCGCGAGATTAAATATTTAATCCCGCGCCGCGCAAAGAAAGAGCTTAGTTTAACTTGCCCCTAATTACCGTAACCGAATTGGGTTTTAGGGTCAGCTTAAACTTCGGAAGTTCTAGCTCTATGGGAGTTTTCTTAGGCGATATTTTCTCGGGTTTTTCCAAGGAATTTTCGCCGAGAGGATCCTCCGAATACATAGTCTCAGCAAAGCCCTTTAGCTTGCCCTTCAAAGCTTTTACTTCAAAGTTAACATCGGACTGCTTATTGTAGAAATTCGTAATTTTTAATACGATATCGCCATTTTCAGCTTCGCCCGCAGAAACGCTTACATAGGGAACGCTCAAGGCGTTTATATCCTCTATCAATTTTCCATCGAGATAGAGCTTTGCCTTGCCGTTTTTAGTTTCAATCTTCACATCGTAAAACTTGCCGGTATCAATTTTAATAGGCCTTGATGCAGAGCCGGGAATTCCTTGAACGGCACTGTAGGTATTGCCCCAGCCACCCAGATTCCAAGAGTACCTCTCGCCAGAGAAGTAAACGATAAAACCTTCGTTGCCCGATACTTTTCTTAGCTTTGCCTCTATGGTGTAGTTTTTCCAAGCTTTATCGCCAATTAAGATTGCCGAACTCTTTGCATCGGAATCTTGAAAGAGTGAGCCATCTTCCAAGCGCCACTTGCCGCGCTGCCCGTGCCAAAGCTTCATATTTTTCATAGCGGCTCCGGGAAACACATTCTTGCCGTCCACCGTAACTTTTACATCCTTAATTTCAATCTGAGTATCCCAAGTGCCAAATCCGATAGGACCTTCAAAGTCAAGAACCTCGTTGCTTCCGGAAACTTCGCTCTCGAAACTTTTTGTTATCGGATTTTGTCCAAACATGCGTTGGACAAAGTAAGAGGGTGTAGGACAAACGCGCGAACCGTCAAATAGGATGGCGGACTGCCTCCAAGCATCCCAACCCGAGCGCCTTAAAAGTGGGGCAAAAGAGCTCATTTTTACAAGGTCGCTATTGCGCTCCAAGCCTGTCATAAAGGCGGCCTCAGACACTGCCGCTTTCATATTTCCATTGCCCTGCCCGTCGGTTACAGCATATTCGCCAAAGTAAACTTTGTATTCTCCTCTATCTGCCTTGTCATAGCGATAAACCATGCCGAGGAATGACTCCGGTGTGCCGTAGTGATGGGAATCGAAAATCTCAAGGGGGCTGTTAAACTTAGTTCCAGCCCAATCGCAAGCAACTATGTTTATCTGCGGATACTTTTCCTTTATTGCCTTGTAAAAGACATCGTAGCGCTCCGCGTAAAGTGGACCGCCGTTTTCATTGCCAACCTGAATGTACTTCAGGCTAAAAGGCTTTGGATGGCCGTTCTTTGCCCTCTCTTTACCCCACTTTGTGCTTTCGTCGCCAATTGCGTATTCTATGGCATCGAGAGCATCCTGAACAAGGGGTTGAAGCTCATCCATAGGCGTATTTTCCCTGCCAGGCTCGTCCTCAAAGTGGCTCATTCCGCAATTAACGACAAATAGAGCATCGGCTCCAAGTTTTTCGCACATTTCAAGATACTCGTGAAAGCCCAAGAGATTGTCGCTTGAATATCCCCAATGGGCGTAGGTATTCTTGCGCTCGGATTTATCTCCTATTGTGTCTTTCCACTTGGTGTATGTGAACATATCATTGCCCTCGACATAGCAACCGCCCGGAAAGCGAACAAAGGAGGGCTTTAAGTCGGCAATGCGCTCCATTATATCCGCCCTTAGTTTTGTACCTTTCCAAGTTTTTTGCGGATACAATGTGACATTATCCAAATCCACATAGCCGTTGCCCAGTGGATAAATCTTCAAATAGCAATAGGGATCGCCATCTTTTGCCTCAAATGACAGGGAATAATTCTTCCAAATTTTGGAATCTACATTTACGCTATCCTCAGCTAAGACTTTCCCGTCTTTTGTCTCAATGGAAATTCTGAGCTGCATAGCCTCCGGAGCGCGACCGTAAAAATTAAAATCGTATTTATCACCCTTTATTATGTTTATCCCACCGTTTTTTTCGCCGCCAAAGTAGCGCTTTATCCAGGCTTTTAGGTTTTCCGGATTCGTGCGCTCGTTTCTGCCTATCAAAATTCCCTCAAAGCCTCTAGAAATTAAAGCAGGATTTTTTGAGAAATCTTTGCTTAACAGGCGCAAGAAGGCCGGATTTTTCTCATTCATTCCACCCTCGCGCATGACTTCCAGTTCTATAGCTTCTTCCGCATTTACACCCCAGCCAAGAGCCGTATTCTCAAGTTCTTTCAATTGTTCTTTTGAGATTGTCTCCAAATTTTTCCTGCTAAAAAAGAGGCTGCGAGAATCTTCAAAAGATCCGTTTTCTATCATATTTGCCTCTATGCCACCGGCGCCGGCTCTATTAATCTCCTCAAAAAATATGCCATACATACCTTTGCTAGCCTCGCGCGGAGAGGTAGCGTCTATATTCACATTGATTTCCGCAAAAAGTGCAGCACCTGCAAATAGCGAAATTAGCGCTAAAAGTTTTTTGTTTATCATAGATTTTCCTTAATGTCTTTAAATTTCAAAAGAACCCAACCCTACAAAGGCAGCAGGTTACGAATTCGCTTGGATTATCCGTAAAATAGAAAATTTACTCAAGTTTTAAAAATTTTAAGGCAGCAAAATTAGTCGTGCACCGTCCTGTAAAGCTTTTATATAGATTATGGAATAGCTTTACTGTAAAAAGAATTTCCCACCTAAAACAGCCTAAATTAACAAGCAAATGTCACATGTTATTTGACTTTCTAAAAGTGAATAATTCAGTTTCTTTTAAGGCCACAGAAAATTAATTGGCCATTGCGAAATCACAGTGGGTTTAAAAAACCCTACAATATTTAAATCTCAAACTTTACGCAATTATCTAATGCGATGATGGAATTTGCACTGTATGAATTAAAAGGAGTTAAACCTTTAGCTTTCCCAATATAGCCACAGCTCAAAAATTTATAATTGCGCCAAAATATTTCTTTACACAAACTGCAAAGTCTAAGATTATCTGAAGGGTATGAATAAGCAGGATTTTAAGTCTGAATTTGAGAGAAAGCGCAAGCTTGTGGAGGAAGCGATAGAGAAATACCTTCCAAGCGAGAGCACGCGCCCCACAATGGTTCACAAGGCAATGCGCTACAGCATGAAAGTTGGCGGCAAGCGCTTGCGCCCGATATTGCTTTTGGCCTCTTACGAGCTGCTGCCATCGTCGGTAGATCCAATGCCGGCTTGCGTAGCGATAGAGTGCATGCACACATACTCTCTAATACACGACGACCTGCCATGCATGGATAATTCCGACTTAAGGCGCGGCTACCCGACCTGCCCCAAGCAGTTTGACGAAGCTATGGCGCTGCTTGCGGGAGATGCGCTTTTGACCTACTCGCTCTGGTTTTTGGCAGAATCTTACAAAGACCACCC
>URYY01000178.1 GCA_900552245.1 uncultured Opitutales bacterium
TTTTCGTTCTCTTTGCCCTCTTTTTTTTCTCCCATTCCACAATCTTTGACGTAGAACGTCCAAATTTTTATCTGCCGCAATTTATCCAGCTTTTACAAATGAAGAAAGCCCGATAGTACCTCTAATTAAAGTCCAATGGCACGGATTCCCAAATTTTAAGATTTCTGACAAAGCCTTTAAATTTAAAGCTGGGCTCGTTTACGTTTTCGTAGCTGCCTATTTTTAAATCAGGCCTTGAGTTTTGTATGGACCTCGGCAAAGATACCTCGTTAGTAAGCTCTGAATTTACGTAAATTTTTGCGATACAGCCGTCGTAAACAAGGCGAAGATTGTACCATTTGCCGGGAAGCGCACGCACATTTGTATTTATATTTGAACCTAGAGAAACCTGTATAAAGCCCCCTAAAATTTGCACGTACCAGCCGCTTGACAAGTGAGTGCCGTTGGAGGCCACAACAGGCATGCCGGATATATCCATCGGCTTAAAATCTAAACTCAGGGCAAATCCGTTTTCAAATTTACTCTTGAATGGAATTTCAATACGCCCCTTAGATAAATTGGCTCCATCACTTGTGAACTTTACATCTCCAATAACATTGCCGCAATCGGGCTTGCGAGTAAGCGGCAAATTCAAGGCGCAGGCCCTCTCCACCGGTCTGTGCGAGAGCTTGATGCTCGTAAAATTCTTTGATTCAAAATCGCAGGCATTGGCGAACGCGAACTTGTATTCGAACTCTCCAAATCCGACTTTATCAATAAACCTAATATCGCCATCCGGCTCCAGCGGGACTTCCGCAATTTTTTCAAAATTCTCATAGTTCTTTGACTCTTTTATATGTTCAAAGACCTTGTCCTTAGCGGCATCGTCGATCGGCCTGCCCCTCCTGTAAATTACAAGCTTTGCAATTGCCGAATCGCGCGCAGGCAAAAGCTTTATAAAAACGCCGCAGGCATTGCGCGACTCCACCTTGACCTCGGGTTTTTCACTTATCGGCGTATTTGGCATAGCCACATTTAATTCATCGGAAAACGCCACAACTTTTGAATCTCTTATTGCCTCGATTTTATAAGTGCACTCTCCCTTGTTTGCAGCGTCGGAAATCCAGTTAAAGGCCGTCGAACAAATAATTTTGGAATCTCTTATTACGCGGTAATAATCAGCATGTTCTACTTCGTTCCAACTCAGTTTTACAGGCGCATTTTCCCCTTTTATAGATTTTAAATTTATTTTTGCTATGGAAAGATTTCCGACAATTTTTTCTCGCGATTGCTCCCTATGCTTTGGCAATACTGAAACTACATTTACTACCGAAGCCTCTCCGTCAAAGCTAGGCTTTTTGGAAAATGCAAACAATAGAGCTCTGTTTCCAATTTGCTGCTTTGCAATTCTAGCCTCGTAAACCCACCCCCTTAGCTGCTTTAATTTTTCGGATTTCCAAACTTTATCGCCCAAACTCTTGTATAAGACCCAAGCATCGCCGCCCCCCAAGACGATTGGATTTAAAAGCAAATCGCTGCCGCTCTCTATGCTCGTATATCGGCGCGGAAGAATTATTCTTGAATTTTTGAACTCCCATTTCTTTAGATGCGGATTTGTGGGACTTAGTTTTGAATTTTTGCAACACAGCTTGTAATTCTCAAGCCACCAGTAGTAGGCCTTTGTCATTACTGTCGCTAAAACGCCGTATTCTCCGCGCGTTGAAAGGCGTGGAACGTAGGCTCTAAAGCCCTCTTCAAAAGCGCTATCTTCAAGCAGCCTCATAGCCTCGTCGTAATTTTTTGCCGCTATTAGACTCTCTACTTTATTGGCAGCTACACTCATATTTCTGTAGGCCAACACCCAATTTATCCGCGCAGTTAGCCATTCTAAATTCGCTCCGGCATAAGGATTGGAGGGCTTAAAAAGCGACAATTCTCCCTTTATGCTCTCGAGCTTTTCCTTAAATTTTTCGTCGCCAACATCGCCCCAGCGAAAGCTTGCGCACTCAACTTGACCATCGCCGCCAACCCATCTGTACGGCAGTGAATCCAAATTTTTGTGTATTTCGCCCAATTGCTCGGAGTATTCTCTCCCATATAGAGATGCGGCGTAGTCCTCATAGAACTCATCCAAAGTTAAACTCGGCTTCCAAGCTCTCTCGCAAAGGTAGCGAAAATTTTCGCCTATACAGCGCGTCCGCCAGTGTATTCCCAAGACACCTTGGCTTCCGCCGGATAGCAATTTATCCATAAGCCCGGAATAAATTTTTACGTATGCTTGTGGTTGCCATTGGTCGCCATCATTTTCAAGCCACGGAATGGGCCAGCGCTCCCTGTCCGGGGGAAGCTCATTGTATATCTCATCAATCCTCGGAACGGGGCCGATTAAATCGAGCGAAGAGAATACGACATCTTTGGGCAGAAGCTTATCCAGCCCCTCGTAATACTCTGCACTAACTAACCTTCTATCGCCGCCCCAGCCTGAAATTACAAGTTTTGGCGGATTCTTGAAGCGCCTTAACACCCTGTGTGCCACGAGTGCATATTGCGCAAGCCTAACGCCCTCCATGGCCCTGTTTTGCCTTCCAAGCTCACCACCCCTATCAAATTCCGCCAGTATATTCTTGTGATTTACAATGCGGCTAAAGACATCGCGCAGGTCTTTAGAGTAAAACTTTAAGGAATTTGTGTAGCTTCCGATTTTGTGCTCCTTGTGCTCAAAGCCCGTAGCACCCCAAACCTCGGGCTGCCACAGCCATATGTAGTCGGCGGCGGGATAGCTTATAAGCAGATTTTCCAAACGCCTTATGAAGGTTTTTATTTCGCCTTCGTCTAGGGGATTTCTCCTAATTTCAAAACCTATGCACGTCTTTATTCCGCGCGATTTAGCGTAGTCAAAGGCATCGCGAAGAATCCCCTGTTCGGCTAGTATTGCCTGATTTGAATCGGCAATATCGCTTGTGGATGTATTTCCGTAATACTGTCTGTCGTATAGCTTTGAGATTCCAAATCCGAAGTCTTCCGTCTTCATGGGGTGGGTGCCCCAGAGGCGCGCCTTGGTTGTGAGCAGGCGCTGACCTAATTTCATATTTCCGTCTGTGCCCATAAAGGCGGCAAAGGGCTCGGAGTCGTAGGTGTGAAAGCCAATAAAATTGGCGCCCAACCTAATAGCGTCGTCCACAAAGGCCCTGTGGTCGCAATAATCCCAAGTTGTGGGGCTATTTAAAAAATTGTACCAAGGTAAAAAACCCCGAATTTTTAATGAGGGCGAAACTACTTTAGATTTGGGCTCGGATGGCAAATCCGGAATAAAAGAAGTACCCAAATTTAACCCAACTCCAAAGCTTCTAAGGAGGGCGTAAGCTCCGTTTACTATCCCCTCTTGGGTATTTGCTAAAACGTAAATTCTTCCGGATTCACGCTCTATAACATAGCCGTCGTTTTTCAGTGCAGTAACTTTTGGAATGTATTTTTCCAAAACATTTCCACTTT
>URYY01000179.1 GCA_900552245.1 uncultured Opitutales bacterium
GTCCCTATCAGAAATAGGCTTAGTAGCGGAAGATTCGTCCGCAAAGCCCTCTAGCATTGGCGTATCCGGAACCGCTTGCTCCTTTGTAATTTCAGACTTGGGCTTTCTGCCCCGCTTTTTCTTGGGAGCTTCCGACACGGGCAAGGGCTCTTGAGCCTCCGCAACTTGCGCCTTTGGTTTTCTTCCGCGTTTTTTCTTTGGCGTCTGCTCCTCTGCGGACACGGGCGTCTGCTCTAAATTAAATTCTTCTTCCATAAGTTAACCTCTTAAAAAATATCTCTATTTGCTCTCTTAAAAAATCCCTGGAGCCGTCGTTAAAAAACACTACATCAGAAAGTCTCAACTTTTCTTCGGCAGGCAGTTGGTTTGCGTCGCGCGCATCTATGTCGGATTGGGTCATTCCCCTTTCAAGCAAGCGCCTGCGCCTTACTTTTGCGCTGCAATAAAGCGAGCAAATCGCATCAAAACTTGAAATCGAAGGCAGGCAGTCTCGCTTCTCAAACAAAAGCGGTATCTCCACTACATTTACCCTTCCCTCGAGCATCATATCCCTCCATGCCAATTCTACCCTCGGGTGGATTAAAGCCTCATAGCGCTCAAGCAACTCTCTGTTTCCAAATACTTTGGCCGCGATATATGGCTTATTTAAACGCCCACCCTCGTAGGCCTCGCGCCCCAATAGAGCCGACACCTCCGCCCTCAAGTCCTCATTGCTTTCCAATTGCGATTTTGCCAAGGCGTCTGTATCTATAACATTTGCCCCCAAGGACAAAAATATGGCGCTTGCGGCACTCTTGCCGGACCCCATGGCACCTGTGAGGCCTATGCTAATAAATTTGGATTTCACAAAGAAAAATTGAAGACAGATATGCGATCTAATGCGCGTTAAAATACGAAACGAGCGTTCCTTCAATAGAGGAAGCATTAAAACTAAGCGCGATTCTGCAAATCAGCCCAAATTTTTCAACAAAAAAATTCGATTGCAGAAGCTTTATTGCTCTGTAAGGTCAAATTCTACGTCCCTAACGCGCCTTGTAGGCAGTATGCAAAGGGCAAAGGCAAGCGCAAAAATCGCAAAAGGAATAACATCTACCACGGCTATCCATGGTGAAAGCATCACATCTTTCAGCCTCTTTATCTGCCCCACAACAGCCATGGAAACTGAAATTAAAAAAGGAATTGAAACTGCAAAGACTGCAAGTGGCAAAATTTTTACAAGCTCAGCCCGCTGTTCATAGCTTAAATTTCCGTAGTTTACCGCCGAAAAAACCTCGGGAGTAAACAAATAAAGCGGCAGAATCACAAGAAGCAAAAATATCGCCATGGGCAGTGCCACATACATAAGCGCGTATTCCAAGCGACCGATGGGATAGCGTATCGCCCAGTAAGACCCCTTTGAAGGGTGTATTACAAGATCGTCGATAAGCTTCTTTGCCTTTGCTCTATTATCGGTCATATCACTCATTGTTTCCTGAGTTATTGTGCCAAGTTAAGAGCGCCTATGTCAACAAAATTTGCCGCGCCACGCAACTAGAGCAAGGTAAATAAGCCCATCGCGCTCAAAATATTTTTCTGTACCTGTGGCAGTAGGGCTCGGTTTTTTTGCGCTCATAGTAGCGCTGGTGGTAACTTTCAGCAGCGTAAAAGTTTTTAGCAGGCAAAAGGGCTGTGGCTACTTCATAGCCCTTTGCACTAAGGCTTTCGATGATTTCCCGCGCCTGTTCTTGCTGCTCTTTGTCCTCGTAGAACACGGCGGACTGATACTGCTTGCCTATATCCGACCCCTGCCCGTCGCGCTGGGTAAAATCGTGTATTTCAAAAAAGCGCTTAAGAACGTCTGAATATGAAGTTTGGCGCTTGTCAAAAATAACTTCCACGGCCTCGTAATAGCCGCTTTTGCCCGTGCAGACATCTTCGTAAGTTGGGTTTGGCTTGCCCTCTCCCGCGTAGCCCGACACGCAGGCAATCACACCCTTTAGCCCTCTCATAAGCTCCTCGACTCCCCAGAAGCAACCTCCTGCGACAATGGCTCTTTCCAAATTTTTTGCCTCTATAAAATTCATAGAAATTGAATTTACACAATATCGCGTATTTGTGGGCGTAAAGCCTTCGCCCCTAAACACATGCCCCAAATGGGCTCCACAACGGGCACAGCGTATCTCGGTGCGTTCGCCGTCAGGATCAGGCAAGGCCTTGATTGCCTGCGGAAAAGCCTTGTCAAACGCAGGCCAACCGCAGCCTGAATCAAATTTTGAGGAGGAGCTGTAAAGAGCGGCAGAACAGACCTTGCAAGTGTAAATTCCGTCCTCGAAAAATTTATCGTACTTGCCGCTAAAATGGCGCTCTGTTGCGCCGCCCCAAATTACGGCTTTTTCATCGGCAGAAAGCTTATTTTTATCCATATAGTTTTGCTCCTTTGCACACAAATAGTAGCCCAATAAAAATGCTAGCGATAAAACGACAGACAGCGCGTTTCTCATTTTTTTCAGATCCGAGTGCATGCTTATTAAATCGCAATATTTCTTGATTTTCTAAGTTATTTTTACTTTTTAATTTGAGGCGTCAAGCCTTCTGCAAAGCTAAATTCCTCAAGCAATAAGACGCATGACACGAAAAGCGCAGGCAAGTTCCCATAGATATCTGCCGCGCTAGAGTATTTAGAAGCTTCTAATCGAGGATGCTCCCTACTTGGAAGTAATTAGCTCTATTAGGTAGGGCTCGCCGCTCGGAATATTCTCGAGTGCTTCGCGCAACTGTTTTTTGTTGCAAACCCTCACAGCCTTTGTGCCGCAACTTCTGGCGTATTCGGCAAAATTCGGATTTTTAAGGGAAGTCTCCCAAACCGGCATTTTGGCGTTTCGCTGCTCCTTGCTTATCTTTGCTAATTCCGAGTTGTTTTCGACGATGCATACAATATCCATATTGTACTTTGCCACCGTCGTCCACTCCGCCAGATATTGCCCCAGGCCTCCGTCGCCAACATAGGCGTAAACCTTTTTATTAAAGTGCCCCGAGCCCTCTTCGTTTGCCGCGCACCAAGCCCCTATGGCGGAGGGCAAGCCCACACCTATTGAACCTAGGTAAAACGACAGAAGGAAAGTCTGGCTCTTAGCCTCAAAATACTTGCCTAGCGAGTAGGCGACTTCTCCGACATCGACGCTTACTATCGCATCGCTTTCAATTTTTTCCGACAAAACCTCCAAAGCCGCCGCCGAATTGAAAACTTCGCCGCCCGCCAAATCCGCTTTGAGTTTCGCCAATCTTGCCAAGCGCGCGCTATATCCTCGCTTCTATCTTCAAAATCTTTAAGCGGCAATTCCAGCAACTTATCCAAAACCAAGGCGCAATCGCCCAATACCGCACAATCGGGATTGCGCCGCCTGCCAAATGCAGAGGCATCGCAATCTACCTGCACCAAAGTTTTACCCATCGGCAGAGACGTGTGCTTGCT
>URYY01000180.1 GCA_900552245.1 uncultured Opitutales bacterium
TAGTTTTAAGCGCATCAATCCCGGGCGAGGAGGATTTCTTCATAGAGCACGACATCACTCCAACGCTCGCAAGCTTGGAGGAAATAGAAAGGTTTGAAGCCGCAGCAAAGCGCCTGCAAAAGAGTCTGAAAGTGCACATGCGCCTGCCCTCAAAGCCTCTTGAAACCTCTATACCCGATTCAAACCAAGCCCTTCTAATGCTCGAAAAGCTTTTAGATAGCGAGAATTTAGAGCTTGAAGCCTTCTGCCTATCGGGAACAGGGACGGGCGCGACGGAAGACGCGGTGGAATGCGACGGCGACTTTCTTAAAAAAGCTGCAAAAATTTTAAAAGCCGAAAATAAATCAGTCTACATACACCACAGCGACATATTTGACCCCGCAAGCGTCCCCGACTTTTTTGAGACATCGCTGCGCGCGGGGCTTGTACTGTTTGGAATTAAGCCCGAAAAAGGCTCGGTATTGGCAGGCTTTGAACCCGAGCAAGTGATAACTTTCCGCTCGGCCGTAAGCCACATAAAGAGGTTACCAAAGGGAGCCTTTGTGGGCTACTGCAAGACCTACCAACTCAAGCGCGACTCGCGCATAGCGCTAATTTCCGTAGGTTATGGCGACGGCCTTGCAAGAAGTGCCGGCGGCAATGAAAGCGTGATTGTGCGCGACAAGCTGCTGCCCATAATAGGAATCGTCTCTATGGATCAGGCGGCGATAGACGCAACAGAACTTCCGCAAATTCAACTCAGCGACGAAGTGATAATTATAGGGCACTCACAGACGCAAAAAATCTCTATAGAAGACTACTGCAAGCACTTAAAGATTTCAGCGGCAGAGGCGCTTACTTCAATCACACAGCGCGTCACAAAATTTTACGCCAAGGGCTCAAACCCCTAAAAAATTTGGTCTTTAAAAATAAAGAGTAAGGAAGCTCGGCGAAATTAGCGAGCGCTCTTTGCGTTAAAATGCGAAGAAGCCCCTGAGCCTTTAAATTTCTAAGAAAAAAAGCCCCGCCTGCTATGGGGGCGGGATTTCCCATATTTTAGCTCAAAAGTTGCGCAATTAGCAAAACTTGCTTTGCTTTTATATTTAAAGTCAAAACTACCCATTCTGTGATTTTCTAAGGGTGAGGGTTTCGTATGTTAGCTCAAAGCTTGCAAGATTGGCAAAGTCAGTTTTGCTCCGATTTTAAAGGCGAGACTTTCCTCATTTTTACCAGGGAAAGTTCCAGCGCTAAAAAGCGCGGAAAATAAAAGACGCCAAACACTTTTTGACTGTAAACTCGAAATTGCCCGCTAAATAAAAAGCGCTCGAAAAAATTAAGAATTTTCGGGCGCTTGCACTAAAAAATTTTACCGGAACTTATTAATTTCGAGCTAGGAATCTTTTAAAGCCACTACGGCAGCCCTCACTCGCTCCGCAAACTCCTGGTAAGTCTCATCATCTGCCGGCATCATGGGCTCGCCGAGTTTTATGGTAATTGCAGTGCCCCTTGGAGGAATACTCGTGCGCGACTTCAAAGCCTCGTACGCGCCGGAAATGGACATTGGAATAACCGGCACCTTAAGCTCCTTAGAGAGTATCGCGAAGGTGGATTTAAACTCCGCAACTTTTCCGTCGCGCGTCCTAGTGCCCTCCGGGAACATCACGACCTTGTCGCCCCTGCGCAAAATCTCGGCCAGCTTCTGAACGGATTCGCGCACGTTTGTCTTTACGTCCACAACAATTATATTTGAGTGGCGCACAAAGAACTTCATGGCGCTACTTCTCATCATGCTGCGCACCTTTGCAAAGAAGTACATGTGGAAAAGCTCCCGCATGCTAAAGAGATTTGCAAAGAAGAACCCGTCGCACAAAGACTGGTGGTTTGGAGTTATGATAACGGCCTGCCCGCGCTTTAGGTTCGCATGGCCCTCTATTTTTATGTTGTACCAAAGCTTAAAGAATACTCTGGCTGCGAGAATTGTAAAGGCGTGGAAAAAGTAAGTCTTTGGAATTGCAGGCGGAGTGTGGTTCTTTAGGATTTCCCCCCACTGCAAGGTTTTAACCTTGTGCTCTGAATTGCCCGCCTGAGCCTTTGGAGCTTCGGAAGCCTGTCGCTTGCTTTCGATAAAATCCGCAACCTTTCTGGGCGTGGGATTGTTTTCAAGTTCGGTTTCGCTCATATCAATCGAATAATTTTCCTTTATAAATTCATGCATAGCAAGTTTGCCAAGGGAATCCAAGCCCAAATCCATTTCTATATGGGAATCCGGCAAAATTGGAACTGAAACTTGCATGGCTAAAAACTGCTTTATCTGCCTGTAAACCTCGCTGTCGGGCTCGGGAGCCAAGTCGGCGAGCTCCGGGGCTTCGTCCTTTATGTTGTCCACAAAGGCAGCCAGCTGAAAGCGCTTGATTTTGCCTATTCGCGTGCGCGGAAATTCCGCTGTAACTACGGTAAAGCGTATTATGCGCTTGTATGAGGCATTGGAGCGGTTGTAGGGCAAAATAACATTTTCGCGGACGAACTCGCGGGCACCCTCCTGACCCAGTGCCGCGTACTTCTCGGGCTTTAAGCGAACTACCGCCTGAAGGATATCATCATACATCAGAACACCCACCTCCTCTATGTCGGCGGACTTTTCCTTTAGTTGCTCCTCAAGCTCGAGAGGATTTAGCTTCTTGCCGTTTGGAAGAACTATTATTTCCTTTCTGCGGCCGGTTATAAACAAGAAATTTTCATCGTCAAAGTAGCCCAAATCTCCTGTATAAAACCAGCCATTCTGGAAGGAGGAGGCGTTTTCATCGGGGCGCTTATAGTAGCCCTGGGTTATACTTCTGCCCCTAACTGTAATCTCGCCGTCGACAATCCTGACCTCATTTGCGTTTAGGGGTTGCCCGCAAGCGCCGATTTTATAATGGTTCATGCGCGGGAAGGCTATTATGGGAGCGGCCTCTGTCATGCCATAGCCCTCTCTGATGTCAAAGCCTAGCGCATGCAAGTCCGCATTTATTTCCCGGCTCAAAGACGCCCCGCCCGATACCCATATATCGACCTTGCCGCCGAATTTATCGTGTATGGACTTAAATATGAGGCGCGAAAGCTTCATGGAGCCAGCGAACTTTGCGAACATAAATAGCCCGTTTATGAGGGCTGATTTGCCGACTTTTTCCATTATATTTGCGTGCAAAAGCTCGTAAAATCTAGGAACCGATATTGCGATTGTGGCCTTTCGCTTTTGCAGGACGCTCGCGATGTCTGCGGGAGCTACGCTGCGCGGCAAGACAATACTTCCGCCGACGTAAAGCACGCCCAAAATAGTCCCCACCAAGGGCAGTATGTGGTGGAATGGCAGCATGGCAAGCATTCGCATATTTTCATAGTAGTAGCCCTCTTCCGCAACTGCCTCTATATTCGCCTGTAGATT
>URYY01000181.1 GCA_900552245.1 uncultured Opitutales bacterium
GCCTCGGAGAAATCGAATTTATAAATTACATTCCACTTTTCAACTTAAAGGCGGATTTTCCCTTTCCACATACTTTATTTAGAGCCTGTCCCAAAGACTTAAATAACGCTTGCAGAAAGGGGCTGCTCGACATCTCGCCCATATCGTTTTTTGCCTATTCCGATTTGGAGAAAGACTATGAGATTTTGCCTAATTTCTGCATAGCAGGCGATGGCGAAGTTCTGTCGGTGCGCTTATTTTCCAAGTGCAAACTGGAAGATTTAAAGGGCAAAAAAATCTATCTTACAAATCAATCCGAAAGTTCTATTGGGGCGTTTACGGCAATTTGCAAGCACCGTTACGGCTTTAATCCGCGCGACTTTGCAAGTTCAGACAGAAATGCGTGCGATGCATTATTTTTAATCGGAAATGAGGCTTTGTCATTCAAATCGCCCTTCGCTTACGATTACGACTTGGGGCTTTTGTGGCAACAGACTTTTGCGACACCCATGGTCTATTCCGCAATTGTTGCAAAGCGAGAAATTTTTGATGGTGTGAAAACTAAGCTTTCGGAATTTTTCGATTTAAACTTGAGAAATTTTCAGGCAAACAAGGAGCACTTTTACGCGCTTGCGGCGCTTGAAATGGGCTCTTCAGAATTCGATAGCACTTCCGCAAAAAATTACTACGACAAGCTAATATATAAAATTTCGGATTCTGCCTTTGCAAAAAGTTGGGAGATTCTACATGGAAAATTTGCTTAAGAAGGTAGAGTCGGGCGGCAGGATAAGCCTGCAGGAGGCTCTGAGTTTAGAGGGTGCAAACATATTTGAAATGCACAGATTAGCCGAGGCAAGAATGAGGGCCATGGGGCTTTCAAGCGATGTGTCTTTCATAGTAAATAGAATGATAAACTTTTCAAACATCTGTTCTGCGAGGTGCAAATTTTGCGCCTACCATGCGCGCGCGGGAGTGATAGAGCAGTTTGTTTTAAGCGATGAGGAAATTCTAAAGCTTGCGCGAGAGGCCGTTGAAAACGGGGCCGTCCAGATTATGTTGCAGGGGGGGCTTGACAAGCGCTTTAACTTGGATTGGGCTTGCGGGATATTGCGCAAATTGAGGGCGGAATTTCCAAGGCTATTTTTGCATGTCTTTTCGCCCTCCGAAGTCGTAAACTTTGCAAATATGGCAGAAATTGGCGTTGGCGAGTGCGTGCACAGGCTAAAAGAAGCTGGGGCTAACTCGATTCCGGGTGCTGCAGATATGCTGGTAGAGAGAATCCGAAAAGAATTATCGCCCAAGAAGAGCAGCGTTGAGGAGTGGACGAGTGTAATGTATGCCCTCAAGGAAAATGGAATGTACTCTTCTGCAACTATGACTTTCGGGCTTGGCGAGACTTTTGCAGACAGGCTAAGCCACCTAGATTTGGTTCGAAAGCTTCAGGACGAGCTCGGTGTATTTAAGGCCTTTATAGCTTGGCCGCTTGCGCCTGCAAATACGGCTCTAAGCCACATAAAGAGAGTTGGCGCGCCCGAATTTCTAAAAACTATAGCGCTTGCTAGAGTCTATCTAGACAATATAGATGTTATCCAATCGGGTTGGCTTACGGAGGGAATGAAGGTCGCTGAGCTTGCAATTTACATGGGTTCCAACGATATGGGAGGAGTGCTTATGGACGAGCTTGTGGTAAAATCTGCCGGAATTTCAAATTCAACAAATGCGAAAGGCATGATAAAAACAATAGAAAACACAAATAGAAAGGCCTTTAGGAGAGGGGGCTTGTACGAGAGACTATGATGAAATTTGCAATAACTCCGTGCCCGAACGACACCTTTGCATTCTTCTATCTGATTGAGAAGGATAAGTCTAAATTTGAATTTGAGACGCACGACATAGAAACTCTGAATAAATTTGCCTTTGAGGGGCGCTACGAAATTACAAAGCTATCGTTTCCTGCCTATCTTGCAAATGCGGACAAATACGAGCTTTTGGACGCGGGGGCGGCTCTTGGCATAGGCACGGGCCCCGTTTTTGTGGCGCGCGATAGCTCGAATTTAAAGCGCGTAGCCGTTCCCGGTTTAAATACGACAGCGGCGCTCTTATACAAATTTTACGCAGGCAAAGACGCCGAGATTTTCCCGCTTCTTTACAGCGAAATTTTGCCGGCATTTGCGGAAAATAAAATTGATGCCGGTGTGCTGATACACGAGGGCAGGTTTGTATATAGAGACTACGGGCTTAAACTCGTGCAGGATTTGGGCGACTTTTGGACGCAAAAAACCGGGCTTCCCGTGCCGCTCGGTTGCATCTGCATAAGGAAAGACAAGCTCGACCAGAAGAGCCATGTGGAGGAGCTCATAAGAAAATCTATACGCTACGGCTTTGACAATTTTGAAGAGACTATTCCGCTTGTGAAGTCGCGCGCTCGCCACCTCGACGACGAAGTCTTGCGCAAGCACATCTACGCTTTCGTAAACGAATATTCATACGATATTTCGGCGATAAAATCTAAGCTTCTTTCAAACTTGCAGGGTTTATGAAGGCTGCCGTATTTGCGACGATGCTGGAAGCCGAATTTGCGATTAAGCGCTTCGGCTTTAAAGCCTTAAACGGGCTTGATTTCCCCGTCTTTGAAAGTGGGGACTGCGCGCTTTTGGTATCCGGAATAGGTCCCTTGGAGGCGGCGCTTTCGGCTCGATTCTTACTAGATAATTTTAGACCCGAAAGGATCTGCAATTTTGGCGCTTGCGGCGCTTTAAATCGCAAGCTAAAACTTTGCGACATAGTTAAAATCTCAAAAGTGATTTCACGCGACTCTTTTTGCGGGAGGGAATTTAAAATTTCCGAGGAAGGTTGCACCCTGATTACCTCTACAAATCCGGTCATAAAAGACTCCACTAGACTAAAGCTTTCAGAGAGGGCTGATGTCGTGGATATGGAAGCCTATGGGTATTTGCGGGCGCTTGAGCTTTCAAAATTTGACATTTCAAAATTTAGCGCAATAAAACTTGTGAGCGACACAAGCGGAGATTGCGCCATAAGCGAAATGATAACAAGGCACATATCAAAACTTGAAGATTCGGTTGCGGAATTTTTGGCTTAAGGAGCGTATTTAAGTGTTGGGAAAAATAAGTAGAAATAAAATTAAATTTGCAATAGCTGCTCTTGCATTTATTGCTATAGTTTTGCTCTGGGCCTTTTTCATTTGGCAGGAGGAAATTTTTGGGCTCTTAAAGAGCTTCTCGGTGTGGCTTAAGGGGGAGCTTAGCCTATTAAACAAGGCTCCCTTAATTTTGTTTCCAATTGCAATTTTGATATTGCCTATAGTGGGGCTTCCGGTGTCGCCGGTTTACTTGGTTGCGGGTGGCA
>URYY01000182.1 GCA_900552245.1 uncultured Opitutales bacterium
CAACTCCTCCGCTTGTAGAACCCGCCGCTCCGAAGGTATCCGGGTGGTTTAGAGCAAGAAATAGCGCGCCTTGGCCGCCCATGCTAAGCCCCGTTATCGCGCGGCCCTTTGCGGACTTTACGGTTCTAAAATTTTTGTCTATAAAATCGACTAGCTCCTTTGCCGTAAAAGTTTCATACTTCAAATTCTCATTTATCGGACTATCCCAATACCAGCTTGTGGCTCCGTCGCTCAAGACGAATATTACGTCGTTTTGCGTGGCTATTTCAGGCAAGTTCGGCTTTATGTCAAACCACATTCTGTAATTGCCGCCAAAGCCGTGCAAAAGGTAAATTACGGGGTATTCTTTTTCTCCCGATTGATATGAATCAGGCAAAATAACCATAATCGGTATTTCCTTATTCATAGAGGGGCTCTTTACTTTTATCGTCTGCGGGGCGAGCGCAAAGACGGGCAGGGCAAGGAGCGCTAACATCAAAAACAGAATAGATTTTTTAAAGATATTCATGCGGCCGAGTATTTCTAAGTGCTGGTGATTTTTCAAGCGTTTTTAAAGATGGCTCAAAAAAATAATTAAAAACTGCTTGACAAATATCGCCTTAAAATCCACCTTCATTGGAAATGAACATGAAACAGTCGTACTTTTATTTTTATTATGCGAGCAAATTCCGGAGGTGGCGTTTGGCATAATTTGCTGTACAGATTGTTTGAAAAACCCGAACGCCGCAAGTGTTCGGGTTTTTTCGTTTAAAAAAGAGTTTTATTCACGAAGATGAAAAATAACGTAAAAGGATTGGACGGCTCAAATTGCGAGCGAAATGATGAACTAATGGTTCTTGACTGCACCATTCGAGACGGAGGGCTTATGAACAATAGCCAATTCTCCGACGAGGTTGTGCGCGCGGTTTACGACTGCTGCGCCGACAGCGGCATCAACTACATGGAGATAGGCTTTAAGAATTCACAGCGCCTTTTTTCGCCCGCGAAATACGGCCCCTGGCGCTTTTGCAAAGAGGACGATATAAGGCGAATTATAGGAGATAACAAGCGCGACGTTAAACTCTCCGCCATGGCCGACGCCGAAAAGAGCGACTACAAGACAGATATTTTAAAGAAGAGCCAAAGCCCGCTAGATTTGATACGCGTAGCCTGCTACAGCCATCAAATTCCGCTGGCTCTCGATATGGTTAAAGACGCCAAGGACAAGGGCTATGAGGCAACTTTAAACCTAATGGCTATCTGCAAGTTAAAAGAGAGCGAGCTGAGCCGCGATTTGGAGATTCTGAGTGCTTCTGAAGCCGACGCAATCTACCTTATGGACTCCTTCGGCTCTCTGTACTGCGAGTCTGTGAAGTACCTCATGACAAAGTACAAGCGCTCGCTTTCAGCCGCCGGCAAAAAGATAGGCTTCCACGCCCACAACAACCTGCAGCTAGCCTTCGCCAAGACGATAGAGGCGGTTAATTGCGGGGTGGACTTTATAGACGCCACTATGGCGGGCTTGGGCAGAGGTGCGGGAAATTGCCCGATGGAACTTCTGCTTGGCTACATAGGCCGCCCGGTGCGTCCATCTTTGGTCTGCATTCAAAATTACATAGAGCCGCTGCGCAAGAAGCTTGGTTGGGGCTTTGCGCACTCATATATGCTGACCGGCTTCTTAAACGAGCACCCGCGCTCTGCAATGGCCTTCCAGGAGGCCGAAACTATAGGCGATATAGGAGAGTTCTACGACTCCATAGTAGCACCTAAAGCTACTGAAGCTAAAAAGTAAGAAATAATTTGAGGCGGTCTCGATTTTCGGGGCCGCCTTTTTATTATCATAAAAAAAATAATCTCAGATTTTTACGCTATATAAGCCTAACGGCAGCCTGCATAATATCATGAAAAAAATTGGCGGAGCCAAACTTTGCCCCGCCGATTTATCTCAATTTCTAAGCTCACTACTTTGAGAATGTTTTCTTCTCTATTCCCAAGTGTTTCTCCACATCCTTTAAGCGGCTGAATAAATCCGGAAGCTTCTCTTTCAAGATTTCCAACTTGTGTGCCGTCATAAATGGGTAGGCGGGTGTTCCGCGCACGTACTGACCGGGGGCGATATCGTGATTTATTCCGCTCTGTGCGCCTATCTTTGCGCCGTCGCCTAGCGTTATGTGCCCAACGACTCCTACTTGTCCGCCCAGTATGCAGAAGTTGCCCAATTTTGTACTGCCCGAAATACCGGTTTGCGAAACTATCAGACAACCCTTTCCAATTCTTACGTTGTGGGCGATTTGCACTAGATTATCAATCTTTGTACCGGCGCCGACCAATGTTTTGTCAAAGCGCGCCCTGTCGATAGTTGTGTTTGCGCCTATGTCCACATCGTCTTCCAAAACGACTCTCCCGACTTGCGGAACTCTCTTGTGCTCTCCGTCCATATAGACGTATCCATAGCCGTCCGAACCTATCACCGCTCCGGGTTGAATGCGCGAGCGCTTGCCGACTTCGCAATAGTCCATCACAACGGCATTGGGCATAACCCAGGCGTCTTCTGCTATCACTGCGCCTTTTCCTATGTAATTGTTTGCCTGTATATGCGCTCTTTCGCCTACCTTCGCCTTTGCGCCTATCACGACATTAGGGCCAATTGTTGCCGATTTTGCAACTTCAGCGCTCGGGTCTATCACCGCAGTGGGGTGTATTCCGGGCTGGGGCTTGGGCCAAAGATACTGCTCGATAAGTGCGCAAATTTTTGCGAGCTCAAAAGAGGGGTCTTTTACGAATATCGCCGTCGTATTTTGCGGAATTTCACCCGCGTAATCTTTTGGCAACAAGATTGCACCCGCCTTGCTTGAAGCAACTAAGTGCGCGTACTTTTTATTGCCAAGAAAACTCAAATCCGTCTCCTTGGCTTCCTCTAAGCTCGATATTGCCGAAACCTCGCGTTCGGTGTCGCCCTTAACTTCCGGATTTTCAAATATCGCTAAGATGTCTTTTATCTTGTGGTTTTTCATCATTTGTAAAATTTTCTATAAATATAGCGCGTTTTACCGCTCCGTGTCAATTTGCAAAAGCCATGATATTATCTCTCAAAGCCGCGCTAGTTTTGGCTATTTTTCGTGCTTGTATGGCTTGCTCATAGCGGCTGGCGGCGTGTTGTACTCAACTCTAGAGTGCAGCATATTTTGCAGGGTAAATATAAAGCTCTTTTTAACTTTTGCTATTTGCTTTAGAGTTATAGGACATTCGTCGAGCTGGCCGTCATTCATCTTTATCTGGAAGATTTTATCTACAAGCT
>URYY01000183.1 GCA_900552245.1 uncultured Opitutales bacterium
GCGTTGTGGAACTTTTAAACGCCTTTGGAAGAACCCGCGGTATGACGGCGGCCCAAGTTGCGCTCGCTTGGCTTTTGCAAAAGTCAAAGAGCATAGTGACTATACCTGGAACTACAAAATTATCGCATTTGGAGGAAAATTTACGAGCTACAGAATTTGCATGTTCAAATGAAGATTGGAATATGCTTGAGAAAAATTTACAGGCCATACCCATACTCGGAGATCGCTACAACGCCGAACAGCAAAGGCAAGTAGGATACTAAAATTTATAGATTATTAGAACTCGTTTAAAACATTTGTTTTAAACAAATTCTGAAGCCTTTCTTTTGCAGGGATTGACAAAATTTTTGCGAGTGTTTTTTGCGCAAATTATTTTAAAATTTTAATAATTATAAACTGTATCATGAGGCGATATTGAGTTTCTGCAAAAAGATTAGCGCAAAGTAAAATTACTTGAGCTAAACGCCCTGCTTTGATTTAAGCGCAGCTACGCTTTTTTTGTAAAAGGCTCTGCGAAGCCAAAACTGCCTTTTAAACAATATTGCCGGATTTCTATAAAATAACTTTAAAGCCGAAGACACAGGCTTAAATTTCGAAAGAATTTTTGAGCGCTCGCTTTTATATGGAGTGTCTGCAAGATAGTAAAAAAAGAAGGGCGAAAACGGATTTGCCGCTATGCCGCGCGGAGTTTGCCAAGGCTTGTCGTTGCCGCTTAGGTGGACAATCCCGGGATTTGACAAGGCCTGATATTGGCAAGTCCGACTTAAGCCGGAATTTTTGCCAAAGCTAAAGGGCGTAATCTGCCAGCGCGGATCAATGAACTTCACCCTATTTTTTAATACTATGTTCAGAACGTCTTGGTCGAAAAATTTGAGCTTGCCGTTTAATTCGGCGCTCTTTTTCATAAATTCATTCACCAAATTTTCCTCGCGGATTCTTTTGCAGTTAAAGAGCATAACGCCTGCGCAGAAGTAATCGCTGCCGGATTTCTCTTTAACAACACCCGCTAGGGCGTCTCCCAAATCTATGGAATAGAGCTTTGCGATGTCGTCCAATGCAATGACGTCGCAATCGAGGTATATAGCCTTGTCGATATCGGGGCGCAAATCTGCAATCAAGTATCTAAAGCAGGTCTCGATTGTGATGTACTTCCAGTGCATTTTCACATCGAAAGATTCAAAAATCTTCGCGTCCACTTTCAATATTTCCAATGGATTGCCCTTTGCGCTCTCGGATAGGTAAAGCGCGTTTTCGCGGCTTAAGCCCCTGCTTAAAACAAAGAAAGAAACTTTGCTTTTAGTGTTATTTACAATGGAAGATACAACCACCGCAGCGTACTTTGCGTAGTTATCATCACATGCTATAAATACCGGAATCCCTATCATTATGGCTAAAGCTTAGCCGCTCTTTCGTTTAATGCAATAGCGCAATTAAAAATAGAGGTAATATTAAAATATGTCCGACAAATGTTGTCGGATTTACATAGCGCCAAACTATCCTCAATAGAATGGAGAAAGCTAACAAAATTTCCAGTGTGGCGGCAGTGCACTCAGGCCGATATTCGCACTCAACGCAAATTAGGATAAAACGCTTTTTATCTTGCTCCAAAGTTGCGGATTAACGCTCTCGTCGGCATCAGCTATTGTCCCGTCGGGCAATATATGCAAACTTTCAAAGCTAAAATTTTTAGCCCGCAATTTCCTATTTGATTTTAAGTCTATGGACTTATCGGAATTTATGGAAATATAAACTTCACACCCCTCGTCGACTCCCGCCCGTCTAAGATATGTCTCAATAATCGAGAAGGGTATTTTTGAAGCTGCCTTGTATATTTCCCTTTCAACCTGCGCCTTGACTAAAAAGGGCGCGTTTATGCTGTGCCTTAAAACCTCGCCGCTTTCGGATATCTCAATCTCGGAAAGAGTTGCCACAGTCATTCCCATAAACTTTACACCCAGTGGACTATCGCTTGAAATTTTTACATTTCCAAGCTCGTCCACATTGAGGCTAAGAGTACTTGAGGGATTTATCTGCAGGTAGGGAGTGTCTATTTCAACACTCGTTTTGGCGCGAATTTTAAGATTTTTTGGATTCATATTTTTTACATATGAATCTACCCAAGTTTTCGTGGGCATCAAGCACTAACTGGTTTGTCTGCCTCAAAAATGTCGCCGAGGTTGGGCGTGGAAAATTTAAAGCCTGCATCTGAGAGTTTTTTTGGCAAGATTTTTGCATCTGTAAGCAAAAGCGCCTCTGCCATATCGCCCAACAATAGCCGCGATATACACCTTGGAACTTGGAAATTAAAAACCGCATTGTAGCGACGCTTCAAAAATTCGTTTATATCAAAAAGAGATGCGTATTTGGGCTCCACAAAATTTACTGCGCCCGAAATATTTTCGCTTTCAATGCAGAAAGTCAAAGCCCTAAATAAGTCTTTAGTGGAAATCCACGCAAGCGCATCTTGAGCATCGGCAAAGTTCAAAGTAATTTTAAATTTTGCGAGGCTTTCCAAATTTTTCAACATTCCGCCCGAAGAATCTAAGACTACTCCAAAGCGCGGATTTACCACGCGAACTCCGCAGATGGAAAGTTCCGCACACTCGCCCTCCCAAGCCTTGCAGACCTCTGCCAAAAATCCCCCGCCCATTGGAGACTCCTCATCGCAAACGCCACTCGGATTTGCACCGTAATAGCCGACTGCACTTGTCGAAACAAAAACTTTTGGCGGAGTTTTAAGGCGCTTAACGGCAGATACGAGAGTTCTCACAGAGTCCAATCTGCTCTTTAGAATCCTCTCTTTTTTTGACTTTATCCAGTAGCCGAAAATACTTTCGCCCGCGAGATTCACAATGGCATCTAGCCCTTCTAGTTTCTCGCTGTCAAGCTCGCCCTTTTCGGGCGCCCAAAAGATTTTATCTTTGTCGCTCGCTTTTCTTGTTAAGCTTAGAACTTCGACTCCAGCTGCGCGCAAATTTAAAGTCAAGTAAGCCCCGACAACCCCGCCAGCCCCCGCTATTAAAATCCGCTTATTTTTCATCTTTAATCGAGCCGGGGTTAAAAATTAGTTTGCCCGTATCGTAACCGCGAGTCTCTGCTATTTTTAAAATTTTAGCTATTGTAGATTGCGGCAATGTGGGAGTTCTTGAAAGTATCCAGAGGTAACTTTTGTCGCGCCCGCCGAC
>URYY01000184.1 GCA_900552245.1 uncultured Opitutales bacterium
AGTCCCGTCATGCGTCCTGGCATGATAGCGGCGGGTTCTGTCACATTCTCAGACGGTGTGCATTCGTCTTGGGAGCTCGACCAGAATGGAAGGTTGCGCTTAGATGGGGCTCCTGCCGATTACAGGCCATCTGAGAGCGATTTGATGGATTTCCAGAGCAAACTTAAAGAGGCTCTGGGAGGCGGTATGTAAATTTTTTATGGGCACCCTTCGGGGTGCTTTTTTTATGCGTCAGAGAATTTCTGCACAAACTTTTTTTTGACTTGCCACTAGAGAACTACATCTTTGAGCACCCATTTTTTACAGAATCAAGTGAGGGATGTTTGGTCGGCAAGTGTGCTATTATTTTCGCATATGGTTGACAAAAAAATTTTTTATAGTAGTCAGTTTCGCTTTTAATTTTTGCAATCCATATGAGTTCAGATAAGCTCAGCAATTCAAATATACGCGAGGTTTCGGATTTTCTGGCGGATTTTGCCATTTCCCTCATGGGCTCGGGCACGCAGACTGCCCGAGTGCTAAGAAACGTAAATCGCTTGGCGGAGACTTTTGGCTATAAGATAGACACAATAATTCTGCCGCGCACGATAATTCTCACGCTCGCGACTTTGAGCGGGCCTTTTGAGCACAACACGGTGGTTCGCAAAGTGAGGCATATGCCGCTAAACTTTCTGCTGCTTGCAAAGTTGAGAATCTTAAGCTGGGAGACTTACTTAAAGAAGCTTTCATTTGAGCAGTGCAAGAGAAGCTACGAGGAAATTTTGAACACGCCCGGCATATCGGGTTTTCCGCTAATATTGACGGTATCTTGCGGAAATGCCGCCTTTAGTCAGCTATTTGGCGGCTTTTATTCCATCCCCGTAGTTTTTGTGGGAACTTTTTTTGGCTTTTGGCTAAAGGATGTGCTTTTAAAGCGCAGGGTAAACGCACTGCTTGTCGTGATGCTTAGCGCCTTTGTTTCGTCCTTTATCGTTGCAGTGATGGCGAAAATTTTTGACTTTAAGACGGACATAGCGCTTTCCACGAGCGTGCTGTTTTTGATTCCTGGAGTGCCGCTTATAAATTCGGTGATAGACTTTATAGACGGGCATATTCTAGCCGGAGTATCGCGGCTTGTAAATGCTTTGTCCACTATAGTTGCGCTGACTTTTGGCCTCATTGCCACGATATTTTTGCTAGATATAAATTACCACTTGGAGTTTTCGAGAAGCGCCGCTCACAGCTCACTATTGCTTCCGCTAATTTTCGACGCTTTTTTTGCCGCCATTGCGGGAATGGGCTTTGGCGCAATATCAAATCCGCCGCGCAGGGCGCTCTTGGCCGCCGGCGTTTTGGCCGCAGTAGGGCATGCATTCAGATTTTACCTTATGAATGCGCAAGGCGTTGACATAACAACATCAACGCTTTCTGCGGCCTTTGTCATTGGGCTTGGCGCGTTTTTCTTTGGGCGAATCTCAAAGGCGCCGGCTGAGATATTTTCATTTCCGGCGCTGCTTCCGATGATACCGGGGCTCATGGTTTACCGCGCAATTTTGTCGGCTATAAAATTCCTGAAAGCGCCGGACTCGGCAGCTGCGGCCGCAATACTGCCAGATATGTTTTCCTACGGATTTACCGCAATTTTTGTGATGTTTGCGATTGTAATAGGAGCGTCCTTTTCCGTATTTTTGGATACGCTATCAACTAGAATGGCAAATCCAAAAGGCATGGAAGACGATTTGAAGTAGCAAGCGCATTAGCTTTTCGCCTTAGTGCTCTTGTGACGAATTCTATTTTTTAGCTAAGCATTAAAATTCGGGACTTTATATTGCAGGTTTCTAACTTACAGGTAAGATTTTTACTTATTTCTTTAGCTCAGAGTTTGCCTTCCGATTTTTTTGCCTTAGTTTGCGTTTTTTATTTCTATATCGTCTAAGTCAAAGTGCCCCTTTTCTCCGATTGCGGAAATTACGACACAACTTAGCTTATCGAAATTTTCCGCCTCGTAGTTTGACTTAAAATTTGCAAGCGCTTTTCCGCCGTCTCTTACGATGCATGAGAGCGCCTTTTTCCCACCATGCAGGGCGAATGTAAATTCTACATCTAGCCACTTTGCCTTTGGAAGTTCCAGCAGGCCCTTGGGGGTTTGCAATTTTGAATTTAAAATTCTAATGCTTGGAAAGCCCGCCCTATACAAATTGTCGCGCCCCTCCACAAAAAAGTTGGATTCATCCGACAGGCGCATTCTAAATTTAACTAAAATTTCACTTCCCTTTAGGCTCGCTGGAATTTCCAGATAGGGAAAGAAGTCCCGCGAATTTTTGCCGTCTATTAGCCTTAAAAATTTTTCTTTTCCCTCTTTAATTACAATTATATCGACATTCTTTTTTTCGCTTCTTGCGCCTATGTTTGGCGGAGTATTGCCGGGCTTTGCGGACTTAAAATCTTCATAGAAATCGCGCTCCCAGTTGGGTTCGGGCGGCATTCTTAGGCGCGGCGGAAATTCGTAATTTTTTAAAATCTTGTCGAACTTTTCGCGCATTTTTCCGAGCACTCCCGAGTCTTTTGTAGAGAAGGGTTGAAAGTCGATTTTTTTGTAAGAATCACCCAAAAAATCCGTCCCGCTTAAATTCGGATTTTCCACAAAGGAATTTTTATCCTGCCCCGTAGCCTGCCACTGCGCTAAAGTAAGGCCGCTAAATATGGGAGCTTTCGGATCATTTTCGCACCAGTAGATATTGCGGTCAAAGCTTGCGATGTCGGGGGCGATTTTATCGTTTGACCTGAAAAGTTGGGCGGGGCGGGAAAATACGACTATATTATTTGTGAACCTGTAAGAGTCCTTGTAATCCTTTCTGCCCAAGCCGATTTGCGAAACTTGCGCGTTTTTAAAAATGTTATTTTTAATCAGATTGTGCATTCCGTAGTGCTGAAAGTAGCCGTCTTCGTGGGTGTCGTGGACGTAGTTTTTTGAGACGAAAAATCCGCGGCTGCCCTCGTCGTTGTAAATTCCCCAGCCGCCGTAGCGGTGGCGCCAGACGTCGCTTATTTCGTTATGCATAATGACGGAGCCCGCGGCGTCGCCGAGCGTGTATATGCCGCCCATGTCGTCCATGGCGCCGTGGCCTATTTTAAAAATTCTATTGTTTGTGATTCTGTTGTTTTGCGTGTGCGTTGGCGCAAAGCCCCACGTCCAGCC
>URYY01000185.1 GCA_900552245.1 uncultured Opitutales bacterium
AAATCCCCTTTAAGAACGTCTATTTTACGGGTATCATACGCGATATGCTCGGCCGCAAGATGTCAAAGAGCCTCGGCAACTCGCCCGACCCGCTTGAAATCATTGCGAAATTCGGAGCCGACGGCCTGCGCTTTGGGATAATGAACTGCGCCGCGCAAGGCCAGGACATACTGTTTAGCGAAGAGCGCGTGGAACTTGGCAGAAACTTCTGCAACAAGCTCTGGAACGCCTGCCGCTTCCGCCAGATGTCGGGCGAAGTTGAGGACAATTCAAGCTTTGAAAAGATTGCCTCGCGCATAGACAAATCAAAGCTCGACAGCGACGATATGGCGGTAATCACAAGCCTTATAGAAACCTCGCGCAAAGTTTCATCGGACTTTGAAAACTACCAGTTTAACTCCATAACCCAAAGGCTCTACGCCTTCTTTTGGACGGATTTCTGCGACTGGTACTTGGAAGTTTCAAAGACGCGCCTGGAAGATCCCGAAGCAAAGCGCACGGTCTTGGCAGTCCAGGACCTTTGCCTGCGCGCGCTCATTCTAATGCTGCACCCCTTCACACCTTTTATAACTGAGGAATTGTGGCACTCTATGGGCTTTGGCAAAGACGGGGAATTCTTGCAAAACCAAAATCCCTTCTTTGAAGAAATCTTGGCAAAATCAGGTATACTGCCCGACTATGATGCGCTTAAGGAAACTGAAGCTCTGCGCGATTTTGTAACAAAGGCTAGAGCCTTGAAGGCGCAATACAAGCTTGCAAACAAGCGCGATGTAAAGCTCTATTTTGCAGCCTCCGACGAAAAATCCGCCAAGGTGATACTGAAAAACGCAAACAAGCTAAAGAGACTCTCAGGCGCATCTTTAATAGAGGAGAGAAAGGACGTTAAAGACGCCCCCGCAATCATCTCCACACTCTGCACGATTTACTTGGACTTGACAGGTGCAATCGACGTGGAAGCTGAAAAGAAGCGCCTTACAAAGGAAGCGGAAAAATTGGAGGGGCTAATTAAGTCCACCAAGGCGAGGCTTTCAAACGAGTCATTTGTGTCAAAAGCTCCACAAAAGGTCATAGACGGAGCGAAGGCGCAACTTGAGCAGTACGAGCAAAAGCTTGCTGAAATACGAAAGCTTATGGCAAATATGTAGGCTTAGCTGCTAGCAGTAGTTTTAGATAAATTTTAAGGCCGCGGCAAATATTGCTGCGGCTTTTTTATCTTAAAAAGTAAAACTTTATATTTTAAAAGCTGGCTAAAGCTGCGCTAAATTTAAAAAAGCCGGAAATAGTTATAAAGGCACGAGATTAATTTATTCAACAAAATTTACAGATATCTACTTTATTAGAGGCTCGCCTACGTTAAAGCGAATACAAATTATAGTTTAAATTAGGCCATATAAATTTGGCGGAATTTTTTTAAATTTGTGAGCCTATGCGCTAGTAATCTAAAGATTCACGTACATAAAAAAGAAGCATTATTTTTTTATTTACAATACATAGTAAAAAATTACACTCTCACACAGCACATTACTAGTTACCCATACACACGTTAGGATTTATTATGAATTGCAAACTTAGCTTATTATTATCAGGCGCCCTTTTATCTGCACAATCGCTACTTGCCCTAACCTACAATCTGGATGAAGATTCGCTCCAGATTTCCTGGCTTGATGCAATAGGATCTTACTCTATGACAGAGGGCGTGCTAATATCCGGACCTTCCAGCGGAATGCTCGTGGATAGCTGGGTGTACATAGGCGATAATCTCACATCTTCAAATGAAGTTAAGGTAAATCAGGGCGCTCTGCTAAAGGCCGAGGGCAACTATTCCATACAGATAAATAAGTTGACGGCTTCAAATGGCAACGCCTATGGACAGGGAACCTCGGAAATTGTATTTAAGGGCAATTCAAGCGAGGAAAAACTTACACTGAACATTTCCGGGACTGGAACCTCCGGAGTTGGCAACGACACCAATTTTGGCAGCTCCCGCATCGAATTTGGCGGCTACACTACGCTTAATATAACTGGCGGCAGCTCCAGATTTGAGGTCGGCTACATATCGGGCTTTAACGGCAATGCGGATTTGCTGGTAACGGGCAGCGGAAACAAACTCACAATAAATAGTTTCAATAGCGGAGATGCCAAGGCAAGCGGGGTCGCAAAAATAACAATAGCAGGCAGCGATAACTCTGTAACGGCAAACGCGGCATTCAGACTAATTGGCGCAGAAGGTACAAGCGCAAGCGATATACGTGGCGCAGCGTTAGTATTTGAAGCCTCCGAGGACGGAATTTCAGCCCTGCAGATAGCCAATCCTCAATCGGCGGGTGCGGTTGATATAAGCGGGGTCATAGTTTTAGATTTAAGCGAGTTTGCATTTAAAGCGGAAACGGAAAATTTCCAACTTATCTCTACGAGCAATAGCTACGCGCTCGCGGAAATTGAAAGTTGGCTTGGGCTAATTGAAGGCGGCAAGGATCTCTTTGCAGTGACGGGCGGAGACTACGAAGCCTCGGACTGGCAGCTTTCACTTCAGGACGATGGCCTATGGGTGAGCGTTGCAGCAGTTCCGGAACCTGCTGCATGCGCTGCGATTTTTGGGGCACTAGTTCTACTGCTTGCAGCCTTTCGCAAGAACAAGTAGAAAATTCGAATAAAGAATCCGGCTTCGCATGGACTTATTCTCGACTCACAGTTGCAGAATAAGTGCGCTTGCTTATGAGAATATAAATTAAGATTTGCGAATTTTAATTGAAGCAAAAGTAGAGCGCGCCTCAACATTCGACGCCCAAAGTAGTGATAGAATCTTAAGCTGGGAGCTCAAACTAAACTTCAAAATATTCTCTGGAGCGGATCTATAAAAAAGCGCGGAAGCTGTCAGTGTTACAACAAAAGAGGATTCGCAATTTTAGTTAAAATACTAAGCTATTCAAGGCGAGTCATGATGGAAATATAAAGGTCTATTAGTGGATAATCGAGCTTAGTCCTAAAAAAAATTTAAAGAAAAATTTCTTATTTTTATACATAAAATTACAGTATTATAGGTCCAATTTAAATACGCAAAAATGGTAATCAAATTAGTCTAATCGCCCACTAAACACGCCCATAAAAGCGCCTAAATGCCTCTAAAATAGCTTATAAAAAAGTTCTTGACTTCGGGGGG
>URYY01000186.1 GCA_900552245.1 uncultured Opitutales bacterium
TTAACACATCGGGCATTGTAGAACATTTTTCGTTCTCTTTGCCCTCTTTTTTTTCTCCCATTCCACAATCTTTGACGTAGAGCGCTATTTTTTAGCAATAACTAACATATTTTTTTATTTACAATACCTATATAAACCTACTTTATATCAGAAATACTAAAACTGGATTAAGGGCAAAATCACGGGGCAACGCCAAAGCTTGCAGAAAGATATTTTTAATTTCATACTTTTACTCCGCATTCTACTAGGCCCTCAATTTGCAACCTGTAAAGTTTCGCTAGCCTTAAGCGCGGCTTTATATCAGCTTCACCTTGCGAGTGAATACATATTTTACAGCGCTAGTTCTCGCAAATCTCCGCAAGCTAATTGTGGGCAATGACCAAGCTTTTTAGAATTAAAAGAGATTCATCTTTTGCTCGGCAAACAAAAATACTGCGCCCAATTATATGCCGCGCTATCTTTAATTGTGTTTTTGCGCACCCTATTTTTGCGAGCATAACAACTTGCAGAAACTATATTTTTGCTACGTATGAAAAAGAGTGTGCGCCTGAAATATATTTGCGCTTAGAGATACTTAGAATAGCAATGCAAATTGACTTGCAAAAATCTGCGGCAAAAAATGTGTAAATTGAGATTGGAATAACCTTTAAGGCACAGAAGGATTGGAGGGGGCTATCCATGCAAAAATTACGCTGCGATACACACAGCTTAAATCGCCCGCAAAAGCTTGAAATTTAAGGGTTTTAAGCCTATTAAAAGCTTGACAAACGCATAGCGTTTGAAAAAAAAGGCGCAAATGAAAAATGTAATACCTTTGGTTGTATCGGTCATACTGGGGCTTGCGGCAGTCTTTGTTGTGAGCAAGACGCTCTTTGACAGGGCGGAAACTAAAGACGAGGAAGATATAGCAATAATAGTGGCGGCCAGAGATATTGACGCCGACGAAGAGCTCACTGAGGGCGCTCTCACCTACAGGGAAGTACCAAAATCGGTGCTGCCGCACGGGGCGCTTTTGTGGGAAAATGTGGCAATGATTTACGGCCAGCGCGCACAGCACTCGATTATGAGAAACGACTTTATACTGCTAAGCGACATACAGCTGAAGGTCTCGCTTGGCGACTGCTCAAAAGACGGAGAGTGGACCATACCGATAACTTTCTCGGATCCCGCATTGGTAAAGATGTTAAAGCCAAACGACGAAATCGGCATAATATCGACATACCTGACAAAATCCCCAACTCCGCCGGCGTCGCTTGCAAATGAGGCAGGCGCACTCGCCGCGCAAGAGCCTGAAAAGCGCGAGACTTCGGTATTGCAGCCCTGCGTGAGGGTCATAGGTATAGCAAATTCAAACGGCTCTTTCAGGGAGCCGGGCTCGTCTAGCGGAACTATTTTTGTGTCGCTGCCGCCCCAGCAGGCAATGATAGTTATAGCAGCCCAGAGAGAGGCCGAGCTATATCCGGTCTTGAGAAAGAGAAACGACTCGAGCGCCCTAAACCGCCGCGAAATCGGAGTTGTAAACGAAAAGACTTTTGAAAACATAAGAAAGGGTTTGCAGTCCGCCGAAATGCCGGCAATGCCAATAGAAAACGCAAGGTAAGAATATGCATAGAAACGCTGTAAAAATAATTTTGCTAACACCATTTTTTGCGGCTTTGGGACTCTCGAATCTGGCGGCTCAAAGCGCTGCGAAAAACTCGGCGCAGCAGGAAAGTGCGGCGACACTGCCGGCGGAGAGCTTGTCTATCTCGCAAGACGAGGTTCGCTCTCTCGAAGTGCCCTTTGAAATATCCGCCTGCCAGTCATCATCAAGGTGCGTAAAGATTTTAAAGACAAGCGGCAGAAAGATTGAAATACAGGGGATTGAACCTGGAACTTCAGACGTGTTGCTCTCGTCGCAAAGCGTTTCAAAAACCTTTAAGGTGAGCGTAACAAACCCACTTGCATCTATATACCGCGACCTGCAAAGGGATATAGCGGACTTCTCGGAAGTATCCGTAGAGATGTCGCGCAACGCAATTACTTTGCGCGGCGAAATTTCAAACTATTCCCGCTATGTGGCCTTTAAAAATATTTTGGATAAATACCGCGATAGCTGCCGAAACTACGTTAGCTACAAGCCGGGTCCTGAGATGTTTGAATCTCTCAAAAAGCAGTTGACTTTAGCGTGGAAAGCGGAATACCCAAAGAGGCGGGCGTGTTGGGAATGAAAATTTCCTCGGGCATTCTCACATTCTACGGTAAAATGCTTTGCGATGCAGATGTGGAGGACGTAAAGAAGATAGTATCCTCGCAAGACTGGCTCGCAGTAGGAGCAAATCCAATTCCCGTAGTTTACAATTTGGAGGTTGACGACACTCAGCTCGACGTAAACGTAGTAGTTGTCGGCGTAACGCGCTCACAGTTGGAGCGAATGGGCAATTCGGACGCAAATGGAACGGTAATTTCGCTCGATTTGCAGGGCTGGTTTAAGACGCTAGCGGGCGAGCTGCCACCCGGTTTGGGTTCCGACGCGCCTCAATCTTCCGGCCTCGGCGGGCTTGCCTACATGAACACGGGCATAAAGGGCGCGATTCAGTTTTTCGGCGCAAACGGAGTTTCCGACTTTAGAGACGGCGGGCATGTAACGCTCACGAGCAACTCAAAAAATGTCGAGCAGGCAATTTACGAAAACGGCGGAACTTTGAATGTAAAGGTTTACGGTCAGGACGTGGCGGATCTAAAAGAGATAAATTTTGGGCTTACGATAAAGGTTAGCGGAGGTCTAATTAAGTCCGACAAAGTGCGCTTGGTTCTCGATATAGAAAAGAGCTTGGCGCCAATAAAGCAAGATGAGGACTATCTGCAAAGAAAGACAAAGAGCAAAAGCGAAATCGTCTGCCACCTAAACCAGACGGCCATATTGGCGGGCCAGCGCGAAATAACACACACAAAGAGCGATTCGGGCTACGCCTTCTTGCGCCACGTACCGCTGTTAGGCTCGGTTTTCGGATACGAGGAAGACAACGTCGAGGAGCTTCAGCTGCTCATATTAGTTTCGCCGCAACTTGCGAAAAACGGAGTTGAGATGGCCTCAAAACCCT
>URYY01000187.1 GCA_900552245.1 uncultured Opitutales bacterium
GGCGGAGTGCCTGCGGGCGGACATTCTGGTGGCCGCTGCCGGGCGCGCCGGACTGATTACCGGAGATATGGTAAAAGAGGGCGCATGTGTGATAGACGTTGGCATAAACCGTATTCCCTGCGCCGAAAAGAAGTCAGGTTACAGGCTAGTCGGAGACGTGGCTTTCGACGAAGTTGCCCCGAAGTGCTCCAAGATTACCCCCGTTCCGGGAGGCGTTGGGCCCATGACGGTTGCAATGCTTATGTCAAACACTGTTAAGTCATTTTTATCCAAGAAATTATAATATCTAAAATTGGTAGAAAAGTCGAATTTAAGAGGCTAAAGAATCTCGAAAATCAAAAAAAATTGAGCTTTTTTTAAAAGTTTGCTTGACTCTTTTGCCCTTAAAGCGTTTAGTCTGCCTTTTTCCTCAAAATCGGAGCTGAAGAATCATGAAAATAGTATCATCAATCAAGTCTTTGAAGACCCGTCATCCCGACTGCAAGGTTGTGCGTCGCAAGGGTCGCGTATATGTAATCAACAAGACAAACCCGCGCTTCAAGGCGAAGCAGGCTTAATCAACAGGAGAGCTTTGCAAATGAAAGATAAAATTCACCCAGACTACAAACCCGTATGCTTTGTCGACGTTTCCACAGGCGCCCGCTTTATTACGCGTTCGACAATGAAGAGCAAGCAGGTCGAGAAAATCGACGGCGTTGACCATTTTATGATTGTTCGCGACATCACTGCGGACTCGCATCCGGCCTACACCGGTGAAAAGCGCTTCGTTGATACGGCGGGTCGCGTAGAGAAGTTCCAGAAGAAGTTCGGCCGTCGCCGCGCATAAGGCCTTCTCTGAGATTTTGTGAACGCCGCTTAGTTAAAGTCGGCGTTTTTTTATGTTTAAAATGGGCTTTTAGCGCTTGCGTGTGGCGCGGATTTTTGGGATAAACAAGTAAATAGTTTAAAGACGTGAAAATTTTAAAATTTAACTCTAAGAATTTCTGGAACCAACTTGCAAAGCAAACCGAGCCCGTATCGCACTCAAGCGAGATAGCCGACATAGTTGCAAATGTTATATCCGACGTTGCCAAAGGCGGCGACAAGGCGCTATTGGCATACACAAAGAAGTTTGACAAGGCCACCCTTACGCCCCAAACGATGCGTGTGAGCAAGTCCGAGCTAGAGGAAGCCCTAAACTCAGTTTCGGCGAAGGACAAGCGCGAAATAAAGAGGGCAATAAAGTGCGTTTCGGAATTTCACAAGCACACAAAGCCAAAGAATTGGCGGGCAAAAAATCCGCACGGTGCAACTATAGGTGAAAATTTCTACCCAATAGAGCGCGTTGGGCTATATATTCCGGGGGGGCAGGCGCCACTGGTATCGACAGTTGTAATGACAGCAACGCTCGCGCGCTTGGCGGGCTGCCCGGAAATATGTGTATGCACGCCTCCGAATTCCGACGGCAAGATAAATAAGTATCTCTTGTGCGCACTTGCGTTGGAAGGAATTGATGAAATTTACAAAGTTGGCGGCGCACAGGCAATAGCGGCAATGGCGCTTGGCACAAAGACGATTAAACCCGTCGAAAAGCTCTTTGGGCCCGGAAACGCCTTTGTGATAGAGGCAAAGCGCAGAATGTTTGGAGATGTAGGGGTTGACCTGCTGCCGGGGCCTAGCGAAGTTTTAATAGTGGCGGATAAGAGCGCTAATCCAAAGTTTGTGGCGGCGGACTTGCTCTCGCAGGCCGAGCACGGTTCGGGCAAGGAGAGGATTTACCTTGTCACGACGTCAGATACGCTTCTAAGCGAAGTCAAAGCCGAGCTCAAGAAGCAGTATCCAACGCTCTCGCATGCGGATAAGCTTGCAAAGATTATAGATAGCGGCTGCACTGTCGTTGAGGTCGCGAACTTGGACGAAGCCGCAAAGGTTGCAACATTCATAGCTCCCGAGCACATGGAACTTCAGGTTGAGGAATCCAAGGCTGAGGGCTTGGCAAAGCGCATAACAACAGCCGGCGCGATACTTGTGGGCAAGCAGACGCCGACAGTTCTTGGCGATTTCACGGCAGGGCCGAGCCATACGCTGCCAACAGGCAGAACTGGTAGATTCTCAAGCGGGCTTCAGTTAATAGACTTCATGCGCCGCTCCTCCTTTGTTAAGTACGACGAAAAGTCGATTAAAAATGCAAAAGACACAGTTTGCGCCTTTGCAAAAATGGAGTCGCTGGATGCGCACGGCAAGAGCCTAACACTGCGCATTAAGTAAGAAACTTTCACCTTGCAAAAAAATCCGCAAATAAGTTGCGGATTTTTTTTGCAAAGTTTTGCAGCTTAAAACGAGCAATCTAATGGGGCAAATACAGACTTTCAAAGTTGCCCGCAAAAAAGCCCTTGGCAAATTTTTCGTCCACCGCGCGCTCTGCCGATTTCTTAAATTCAGACATCTCGCAATCGGCGAACTTCCGCGGGTAGAGGCGCAGGGGATAGTCGCTGCCAAAAATCATTTTTTTTGCAAGTTTTTCTTCCATTTCGGCGAGGGCCCTATCCTTATATAAAAAGGTATTTGCGGCGCAATCGTAATAGACGTTTTCGAGAAATTCAAAGCCGGGCTCAAACACATCGCCGCCTCCGAAGTGCGCGAATATAAATTTTGTATTCGGATTTTTTGCAGCAGAGGCGTAGGCCGAAGAATTTGAAGTGAGAGCCTTGTTTGGGTAGTCCTTTCCGCGAGGGTCGCTCAAGTGCACATTGATGGGGAAATTAAGCTTAGCGCAGAGTTCGCAGAAGTCGCAAAATTGCGGGCTTAGGAAGTCAAAGCCCTGAATCTTATCGTGCAGTTCCCCCACTCCGCAAAAGCCCATTTCACGGGCATTTTTAAGCTTTATTTCAAAATCAGAATCGGCGGGATTTACAGAGGCGAATGCGGAGAACCTGTCGCTGTGGGCATTTACAAAGCGTATAATTTCGGAATTTAGGGCATCGGAAGTTGATGAATTTTGCCAATACCAGCCCAGTATCACGGCGCGCTCAACTTGCGCCTCGTCCATATCGCGCAAAAATTTATCTATAGAGGGAAAGGCCTG
>URYY01000188.1 GCA_900552245.1 uncultured Opitutales bacterium
ACTTCAATTCCCTCAACTAGCACAGCCTCAAGGGCCGACTCCCTAGGCAAGATAACTCCGCGCATCTTTCGCTTTCTCGCAAGCAACGCAAGCGATACCCCGCCCGATACCGGCCTCAAGTGCCCCGACAGGCTAAGCTCGCCTGCCACTATAAAATCCGAAAGCTTATCTTTTGAAATTCTGCCCGTTGAAGCCAAAATGCCCAGCGCTATAGGCAGGTCGTACATTGGCCCCTCTTTGCGAATATCGCCGGGTGCGAGGTTTATGGTCATCTTTGTGTGCGGAACAGAAAATCCGCTGTTTGCAAGCGCCGAGTTTACTCTGTCCTGCGACTCCTTAACAGCCGCATCGGGCAAACCCACCATAAATGTACGCGGCTCTCCGCTTTCGCCGGAGTTTACCTCCACTTCAACCGGCGCAGCCTCAACGCCTATAAGCGCACCTGAATAGATTTTCGAAAGCATTTAACTAATCGTCAAACACGACTTCCTTGGCGTCTTTCCAAAGCGACTCCAACTTGTATAAGCCTCGCTGCTCCTGCTGAAATATGTGCGCCATAAAGTCAAAGGCGTCAACCACAACCCAGCCGCTGCCCGGCGCGTAGTCTCTGCCCACGGCCTCTACCCCCAGCTCTTTTAAAGTTGCGTCCAACGTTCCCGCCAAGGCCTTCATATGCGGCTCTGAATTTGCGGTTGCCAGTATGAAAAAGTTTGTTATCGGAGATTTTCCGCGAACGTCTAGTATTTTCAAATCTATGGCTTTCTTATCGCTTAGGGCGTCGCGGCAGGCCTTTAAAATTTTCAAAGTATCTTCGTCGTTTTTCATATTTTTGTTATTAAATATAGAGTTTATTTTTTCTTATGTAATTTAAAACTTTTTCATCGAGAAATTCAATTTTTTTAGCTCCTAAAGCCAGCATTTTTCTGATCTGCGTGGACGATACGTCCACAGGCTCAAGCTCTATCTTGTGGATTTTAACGCTAGTGGGCAGATTGTCATTAATTTTTAGGCTGTATCCGGGCCTTCCAAAGCAGGCAAACTCCACCATTTTTGAGAGCTTTTCTATATCCTTCCACTTGTGCAAGCTCTCGACTTGGTCGGCGCCTATAATCCAGTAAAACTTAGTGTTCGGATACTCCTTTATTAAATAGGCTGCAGTATCTACAGAATAGCTCGTGCCGCCTCGCTTTTGCTCAAGGTCCAATATCGTCGCTCGCCCCTTAAAATTTTCGAGGGCAAGCTTTAGCATATTCAGCCTGTCTGCGAAACTCGCCCTCGGCTCAAAACCCTTCAAGGGCGCCCTGTTTGCCGGTATAAAAAATACACCGTCTAAATTCAGATCTCGCAAAGCGGCCTCCGCTATTTTTACGTGCGCCAAGTGGGGAGGATCGAAGGACCCTCCCATTATGCCTACTTTAGACAGCCCGCCCACTGCAAATGCTATCTCTTTCTGCCCTTTGCAAGCAGCTGTGCAAGTGAAAAGCGAGTTATCGCCTCAAGGCGCTCTATCTCCGCCGGATCTATCTCGCGCCTAGACTTTGCCTCTTCCAAAGCCTTTGCAGCCATCTCCTTTGCCTTCTCAACCTCCGCCACATCTATGTCGTCAACTTCGATTGCAGCCTCGGTTAGAATTGACACCGTGTTTCCCATGCACCTTGCGTAGCCCTTGTCTATAGCCAAATCCTCAAGCGCATTGCCGTGCGCAACCCTGACCTCGCCTGCGTTTAAAATCGTAATTAGCGGTATGTGCCCGGGCAGTATCTGGATTTCACCCATGCGGGTAGGCAAAGATATGGAATCGACTTGGTCGCTCTTCCAAGCTATGCCGTCGGGTGTAACTATTTCAACATACAAAGGCATACGCGTCTTTACTTTGCAGATTTAGACTTCTCGTGAGCCTCCAGGACCTCTTCGATAGAGCCCTTCATAAAGAAGTCGTTTTCGTTAACTTCGTCGAGCTCTCCGTCGAGAATCATCTTAAAGCCCCTGATGGTGTCTTGAATTTTCACATACTTGCCGCTAACGCCCGTATAGACCTCGGAAACGTGGAAGGGGTGCGACAAGAACCTCTGTATTTTGCGGGCTCTAAAGACCGTCAGCTTATCCTCGTCGGAAAGCTCGTCTATGCCCAAAATTGCGATGATGTCCTGCAAGTCCTTGTACTTCTGCAAGACCTCCTGAACTCCGCGGGCAACTTTGAAGTGCTCCTCGCCAACGATATCGGGCGAAAGCGCATTTGAAGTTGAAGCGAGCGGATCTACTGCCGGATATATGCCCAAAGACGCTATCGCCCTATCCAAAACTATCGTTGAATCTAGGTGCGCAAAGGTGTTTGCCGGAGCCGGGTCTGTAAGGTCGTCCGCCGGAACGTAAACCGCCTGGAAAGACGTAATTGAGCCCTTCTTTGTTGAAGTTATGCGCTCCTGAAGCTCGCCCATTTCCTGCGCGAGCGTGGGCTGGTAGCCAACAGCGGAAGGCGACCTTCCCAAAAGCGCGCTAACTTCGCTGCCCGCCTGTGAGAATCTGAAGATGTTGTCTATAAACAATAGAACGTCCTGCCCCTCCACGTCGCGGAAATACTCGGCCATAGTAAGGCCCGAGAGCGCAACTCTCATGCGCGCGCCCGGCGGCTCATTCATCTGCCCGTAAACCAAGGCAACCTTTGACTTTCCCAAATCCTCGCGGTTTATAACGCCGGAATCGGACATCTCGTGATACAAGTCGTTGCCCTCTCTAGAGCGCTCGCCCACACCCGTAAAGACGGAAACGCCTCCGTGAGCGTGCGCGATATTGTGGATAAGCTCCATTATTACAACAGTCTTGCCAACGCCAGCTCCGCCGAAAGCACCGACCTTGCCGCCCTTCATGATGGGCGTGTCCGAATGATCGCGGTACGCCTTCATGAGGTTGCTGCGCGTCAGGAACTCGTTCGCCGAATATACGCCTTTGAGGCTCTCGCCGGGTATGTTCATGAAATTGGGCAGACC
>URYY01000189.1 GCA_900552245.1 uncultured Opitutales bacterium
GAGTTATGCGGTTTTCGTCAACCCACCTGCGATATGGCTTTGAGCGCGCTATGAGCGTCTTAATTTCCATATCGGTTAGGATTCTTCCCTTTTGCGTATCTATGTAAATCATTTCGCCCGGACGCAAGCGGCCCTTCCTTATTATTGTGTCGGCGGGAATGTCCAAGACGCCAGTTTCCGAAGCCAATACAAAGAGGCCGTCGCGAGTTATCGTAAAGCGAGCCGGACGGAGGCCGTTTCTATCGAGAAGAGCGCCTGCGTGAACGCCGTCTGTAAATACCAGAGCCGCCGGGCCGTCCCACGGTTCGGAGAGTCCGGAGTGGTACTCAAAGAAGCCGCGAATGTCCTTACTTACGTAGAAGTTTTTGCCCCATGCCTGCGGAACGAGCATGAGCATAGTGTGAGCTAAGCTCCTGCCGGCCGATGTGTAGAATTCCACCGCATTATCCAAGCACGCGGAGTCGCTCTGGTTGGGAGCAATAACCGGAAGTAACTTTGAGATGTTATCGCCAAACAATGGCGAGGCAAAGTGCGACTCGCGGGCGCGCATCTGGTTTAAGTTGCCGCGGAGTGTATTGATTTCACCGTTGTGAGCCAAATACCTAAACGGCTGGGCCAAGGGCCAAGTCGGGAATGTATTAGTACTGTAGCGCTGGTGAACGAGGGCGATTGCCGACTTAAAGGAGTCGTCCTTCAAGTCCTTAAAGAAGCCCTCTAGCTGCGGAGCGTTCAATAGCCCCTTGTAAACTACGGTTCTTGCCGAGAGGCTGCAGATGTAGAATGTATCGCCTGCCTTTGTCTTTTCCTCCACAGTCTTTTCAATCTGGCGGCGCAATATAAACAGGCGCCTCTCAAGTTCGTCTGAGTCGGCCACTCTCATTATTGGGCGCACAAAGAACTGCTCAATCTGGGGGCAAGTCTTAAGGGCGACTCCGCCTATGGCAGACTTATCGACCTCTACCTCTCTCCAAGCCAGTAGCTCAAAGCCCTCCGACAAAATTGTAGTTTCTATTATCAACTTGCACTTTTTAGCAAGCTCAGAATCCTGCGGCAGAAATACCATACCGACGGCGTAAGAGCCGCGCTCAGGCAAATTCGGCAAGACCTTGCGGAAAAATTCGTCGGGCATTTGAACGAGTATGCCCGCGCCGTCGCCCGTCTGCGAGTCTCCACCCACAGCGCCTCTGTGCATTAACCTGTTTAGAACCTCAATACCCTGCAAGACAATTTTGTGACTCGCATTTCCCTTAGTATCCACGACAAGACCTACGCCGCAGGCGTCGTGTTCGTGCAAGGGGCTGTACAAGCCTTGCGAATTTGGGTAATATGACTTCCTTTGATTTTCAGTTTGCATAAATGTTTCTGTTTACGACAAATTTGAAGCACACCGCGTGCCAGTTTTACGACAATTTTGCCAACCATTTGATTATTATTCATTTAAAGTTTAAATCCCCCCTTTTAAAGCTCATTTAAAACTTTGTGGAACAGACTCAAACGACAAAATTGTTGCTACTTTTTAAGCAAAACTACAAAATTGTCGCAAGTCTAAAAATTAGGAAAATACAAATTTGTGCACGATAATGTTTCACATTTAAAAAAAATCCCTTATATATTAGGGGAAAATGAGAGTTAGGCACAGTAGATGCGCGGAGCCGAGAAAAACTGGCACGCGATGTGCTACAAAATTGGCATACTTCAAAATCAAAGGAAACTATGAATAGCAGAAAGTCAGCAATCGCGGAAATTGCAAACCGCAAGTTGGAAACAGTAGAATCGAGCGGCGTTTACAATGTCGAAAGCGAGTACGGCAGAGATGTGTTCGGGATAAAGGCAATGGAGCAATACCTGCCAAGGCCCGCCTACACAAAGCTCGTAAAGACGATAAACTCTGGCACTCCCATAGACGATTCGATAGCCGACGACGTGGCTCACGCCATGAAGAAGTGGGCTATGGAGCGCGGAGCTACGCACTACACCCACTGGTTTCTACCTCTTACGGGTTTGAGTGCTGAAAAGCACGATGCATTTTTGGAGCCCGCAAATCAAGTGGGCAGCGCAATTACGCGCTTTTCCGGCAAAAACTTGATAGTTGGCGAGCCCGATGCTTCGAGCTTTCCATCTGGTGGTTTGCGAGCAACGTTTGAGGCCAGAGGCTACACTGCTTGGGATCCGACAAGCCCCGCTTTCATAAAGCGCTCCGGTGGAGTTGCAACACTTTGTATTCCGACAGCTTTCTGCTCTTACACAGGTGAGGTTCTCGATAAAAAGACTCCCCTCTTGCGCTCGATGCAGGTTTTAGATACGCAGGCAAAGCGCCTCTTGAGAGCCTTTGGTGAAAGTAGCGATGCAAAAACTTCCGTGACGCTCGGAGCAGAGCAGGAATACTTCTTGGTTGACAGAAGCCTCTATATGCTGCGTCCCGATTTGATGCAGACAGGCAGAACGCTTTTCGGCGCACCTCCGCAGAAGCATCAGCAGCTTGAAGACCACTATTTTGGCGCAATTATGCCGCGTATTTTAAGCTTCATGGACGAAGTTGACCGCGAGCTGTGGCGCATGGGCATTCCTGCTAAAACACGCCACAACGAGGTAGCTCCGGCGCAGTTTGAAATTGCTCCGGTATTTGAAGAGCTAAACGTTGCAATAGACCACAATATGTTGATAATGGAGACTTTGCAGGAAGTCGCAGAAAAGCACAATTTTGTATGTCTTTTGCACGAAAAGCCTTTTGCGGGCATAAACGGTTCGGGCAAGCACAACAACTGGTCTATGTCTACCGATACGGGCCTCAACCTGCTCGAACCCGGCCCAAACCCCGAAAAGAACACGCTGTTTATGCTCGTGCTCGCCGCGGTAATCAAGGCGGTTGACGACTATCAGGGCATTTTAAGGGGCGCGGTAGCCTCTGCGGGCAACGACCACCGTCTGGGCGCAAACGAAGCTCCCCCCGCAATCATTTCGGTATACCTCGGCGACC
>URYY01000190.1 GCA_900552245.1 uncultured Opitutales bacterium
TAGGGCATCTTTCTATGTGCGTCGAAGGCCGCTTGGCTTTCATATTCCTCTATAAATACGAATGTATTTTTGTCTTGCGAGGCTTGGAATACGTCGTATCTAGAGCAGCCCGCCTCGGCTTTGCTAAGGCGCGCTATGTCAAGGGCGTGTTTTTTAAAGAGCTTTGCATCTTTTACGGACAATTCGGCAATTACTATTACTGAGTTTTCTTCTGGCATATCTCCAAGCAAAGTGCAATTATAAGAGGCGTGCAACCGCATTTTTACTTCGGTCTTAAATTTTGTCCGGAAAGTGCGATTAACTTACAAAGGAATAATATGAAAGAGAAAATACTTACATTGTGCACACTGGCCTTGTCGCTAGTTTTTCAAGGGTGCATGACTTATAACGACGGCGCTACAACGGCTTGGAACGGGCACTCGCAGGCTGGAACACCGGTTAAGACGCGCCTGACGGGCTCAGACGAGGGCTTTAGGATTTTCTTTATAGGCACAAGCCCATCTGAGCGCGTGGCTATAGACAATCTGTATAAGGCGGCTGAAAATTCGGGATACAAGATAGAGGGGGCAAATTACTCCTTCCAGAATATGACTTCCGAGCTGAGCGGTTTTTTGTACCCCTTTATAGGCTACGGAAAGCTCACTGTAAGTGCGGATTTGTACAAGTACGACTACAAGGGGACACAGTACAATGTGCAGGATACAAACAGCACTTTGATCGAAGACAATAAGACATCGATAGCGGTCTTTGAGAGGTTCTTCTAAATTAGTTTGAAATTAAGTGGCAAGAGGCGGAGTTTTTTCTCCGCCTTTTTTTAATTGGAATTCTCAGATTGATAATTTTAATCTCTTTTACCTAACGTTTAGGTTCGGGTAAAGAGCTTGTGCAAGAATTGTCTTCCACTTGCCCTTCTGCCTAAGAATGCAATCAGGCAAACTCCGGCTATTGCCATACTTGTAAGAAGCTCCGAAAAGCAAAGCGATAGCCACAATCCTCTCTCGCCAAGAAAACGTGGCAGTAGCATAAATGCCGGTATTAAAAATACAAACCCCCGCAACACTGCAAAGCAAGCGGCGGTCTTTACGCGCTCTATGCTCTGGCAGTAGCCTATGAAGGTAAGGTTCATGATAAAAAATGTTGCGGCTGAGCCAAAATAGGGGAAGCCCTTAATTGCAATTTTCGCAACCTCGCTTTTTATGTCCAAAAATAGGCCCACGAGAATCTCGGGAAAGAGCGTGAAAAACGCAGTGGAAATTATTCCGCATATAAATGCGGCCTGAATGGATATGCTAAGTGCGCTTCTTACGCGCTGCCTATTTGCAATCCCGAAGTTGTAACTAATAATTGGTTGAGCCGATTGCGCTATTGAGTTGCCGACCATAAAAATAAAGGGCAGGTAGTAGCATGCTATGCCAAAGGCGCCAACTCCGTCCTCGCCAAGGTAACTCATAAATGCGTGGTTGCCCACGAAAAATAAAACGGCGAGAGTTGCCTCTCCAAGCATCGCGGAAGAGCCTATTTTGCATTGCTTATAGATGTCTGAGAGAAAGAATTTAAGGCCTTTTTTATTGAGTTTTAGGGCGCTTAGCCTGAGCTTATCTGCATAAAAGAAAAGGTAAATTAGCGGTATGAGCGCAGCTATTATGCAACTTAAAAATGTTGCGAAGGCAGCTCCGGCAATTCCGCAATCAAGCGGGAAAATAAAGAGCCAATCGAGGGCTACGTTCAAGACGGAAGCCGTGAGCGTTGCCCATAATACCAGCTTTGGCTTGCCGTCCAACCTTAGTGCAAATACTGAAACACAAATCAAAAGTGAAAATATGAGCGATGGAGCAAACCACAAGAGATAATCGATTACCATAGGTAGCAATCGATCGGAAGCTCCGAGTGCATAGGCAATCTCGCGGGGAAAGATTAAAACTATTAGGTTTGCCAGACAGGAAACAATGCTAACCAGTAAAAGAGCGTTTGTAACGGCTGCTCTAGCAATTTTCCGCCTGCCCTTTGATAGGGCTATTGAAGCGACTACGGAACTTCCCATTCCAAGCATAAGACCAAAACCTGTGAGCAACATTAGAATGGGAATGCATATATTTACCGCTGCAATGGCGTCGCTGCCTATGCCTTTGCCTATAAATATTCCGTCAATTGCCGTTACGGCGGACACACTTAGCATTCCTATTAGCGTCGGAAAAAATAAACGCCCAAAGAGAGTGGATATTTTTCCGTTTTTAAAGTCTATGGCCTTCTCTTTCATTTTTCTCCTTTGTCGCGTTTCAAATGGTGGATAAAAAAGCCGGATTAGAAGATTGGTTTTACCCAGTCATCTTATCCGGCTTTTTCTTGCCCTCCGATGAGGATTACAAAACGCTTTTAAGTTGTGTAAATTTAAGCTGTAAAATTTAGTACAGGTTCTCTTTTTATCCTTTTTTCTGAAATAGTTTACTTGTAAGTTACCTTTAATGTAAACTCGATATTTTAAGTCAATATTTTAATTTTATTTCAGAGAGTTTTGAAATAAGTTAGAGAGCTTGCACATAGCAGATAGAAAGCTTAACATTTTGCTGTTTTGATGGTTATGGATTTTGAGTAAGGCAATATTTTTAGCTGAATTTTTCTTGAATTTGTTGTGCTTTTTTTTGAAGTGTCAAACTTTAAAACTTTTATCCATCTAAGTTTTTTTTAAGCCTATTCAACTTACTGAATTTTTTAAGAAAATAAAACTATCCAAACTTTAATAAAGAATCCCTCTAATGCTACTAAATAGAATGAAGATTTAGAGGAAAATATTTGTTGAATTTTTGGCAGATGAAGCGTGTTAAATAAGTCCATTAGTAAAATCCTTAGATTGGTTGAAAAAGTCACCTGCCTCTTTGCAAGATAAACCCTGCATATTTACGTAGCGCGAGCGCAAGAGCGCTTGGTTTGAGTGGCCCATATTAAGCTGAA
>URYY01000191.1 GCA_900552245.1 uncultured Opitutales bacterium
CGGAATTGCCGCTATATCTCCCTTGCTAAGTAAGCTAAAAAATTAGAGGACGGGCTTTCCGCTTTGGAAGCTCTCTAGACTCTTTATGGAGGCAAGCTTCTTTAGAGCCTCTCGCAAAATCGGCTTGTGCTCGTCTTGCTTTGTCCTGAAAATAACTACGTGGGTAATCATGCTACTTCTTCTTTGGTGCAACTATTTTATAACTTGCGGTAATCGGGAGTCTGGAGAGGTCTATGGATTCTCCGTTTCTCTCTATCCGCAAATCTCCAACCTTGCCAACCATGGGGGTCAGAATTAGCGGTTCTGTGGTTTTAAACGTCTTAATTTCGCCGCGGCGAACCTCGCCGATATGCAGGAATTTGCTTCTGTCGGAATCGGGAGTTAGCTTGTAGTAAGTGTCGTTTAAGGCGATTATAGAAATTGTAAAAGCATCTCCATTTGGAGCCTGTGTACTTGTGGCACTTGCAATCTCGGAGCTAGCACTTGGCTCAGATGTGCCGTCTGAGGATAGCGAAGATACTAGCGCAACTATGACAATCACACCCAAAATCACTGCCGCAACGATTGCCGCAATCTTTACATACGGCGCCTTCACAGTGTCTGTCTTATCCAGCGAATCCGCCGGACCCTTGGGCATATCGCGCGTCGGCGATTCGTCGTCATAGCGCTTTTCGGGCGATATGGGGGCGTCATCTTGGGCTGTCATTTCCCCAAAAAATTGCTCCTTTGCCTTGTGCCCCCTCGCGGATTCCTTATCGAAGTTCTTGCCCTGTCTGAATGCGTCGTAATCCGCCATTATTGCCTTTGGGTCCAAGCCGAGATAAGCGGCGTAGAGCCTCAGAAAGCCACGCTTGTAAATTTCGGGCAAATCGAAGTCAAAATCCCCATTTTCCATGTGTCTGAGGAAGTCGCTTCTAACCTTTGTCGCGTCGGAGGCATCGCGAATCTCCACGCCCTTTGCGGCGCGCGCCTGCTTTAAAGTTTCACCCAAGTTCTTCATTATTACTTCAGTCAAGTTTAATACTTACAATTTTGCAATATATTTCTAAAAAAACGCGCTTTTTTTTGCGAATAAAATTTACAGACTTTCAAATATAGCTAATATACCGCTGTTTTATTTATTTTGCTCGAGAGCGCACAGGCGCTTTCGGGCGGAGTTTTAACATTTTTTTATATGAGTATTATAGACCGATACGTATTTGTAGAGTGGGCGAAAGTCTTTCTTGTGACTATCGCCGTCACCCTCGGCATACTGCTTTTGCACGATATGTATAACGACTTGGGCGATATGCTAAATTACGGGGCATCGGTCGCAACTATTATCTACTACTATTGGCTGCTGCTTCCGACTTTCATACCGGTAGTTTTGCCTATAAGTCTCTTAATTTCCGTAATATTCGTACTTGGAAACTTCCACAAAAATAACGAAATTACCGCCATGCGCGCCTCGGGCATGAATGTCTTTAGGATAACGCGCTCGCTTTGGTTTGCGGGGCTTATGCTGTCGTTTTTCTTATTTTGGATAAATTCGCACTTGGTGCCAAGCTCTGTTGAAAAGGCTAAGAATTTGTTTGACGATATGCGCTACGCCTCGCAAAAAACTAAGGCCGATTCCGCCGACAATATAGGGAAAATCTCCCTGCTTTGCTTCAACAACAGGGCGGATTCGCGCATGTGGTTTCTAAACCGCTACAGCCCCGCGACCCAGAGAGCCTACGGGGTGGAGATTCACAACATTGCGCCAAACGGCTTTGAAAGCTCTAAAATTCTCGCCCGCGAGGGAGTTTACGACGATGTCGACAAATGTTGGTTTTTCACCGACGGGCAGGAAATCTTCTTTGACGAAAATACGGGCAAGCAGATTAAAAACGAGGTCTTCAAAAAGCGCTACTACAGAAACTACAAGGAGGACCCGGATATTATGAAGCTTAGCATGAGCCGCCCCAAAGACTTGTCGCTGTTTGAGCTTCAAAAGCTCTTGGCGGCCTCCGGCGACAGCGATAGCGAGGCTATGCGCCCCTTTGCGGTAAAGCTTGCAAGCAACTGGGCAAGCCCCTTTGCCTGCCTTATTGTGGTTGCAATAGCAATTCCATTTTCAATAGCGGGGGTGCGCACAAACCCGATGGTGGGTGTTTCAAAGACGGCGGCCTTGTTTTTCTCTTACTACATTTTAGATAGCGTATTTAACGCGCTGGGTGCAAACGGAACTCTGCCCGTAACCTTGGCTGCGTGGATACCAAATGTGGCTATGCTTGTATTTGCACTGTCTCTATATAGAAAGGATATTTGATTTTATGAAAAAGCTTAGTGTACTTGTTGTCGGAAGCGGCGGGCGCGAACACGCCATTGTAAAGGCCGTGAAAAAATCGCTGCTGTGCGCAAGGTGCGTTTGCACTCCCGCAAACGGCGGAATTGAATTGGATTGCGAGAGCGCAAAAATTTCTGCAGAAGATGTGGCGGGCATTGTCGATTTTGCCAAGCGCGAGAATTTCGACCTTGTTATATGCGGCCCCGAAGTTCCCCTTGCAATGGGGCTTGGCGACGCCTTGCGCAAAGAGGGCATAGCCGTTTACGGGCCCAATAAGGATGGAGCTATGCTCGAGGCCAGCAAGGCTTTCTCGAAGTCCTTTATGAAAAAGTACTCGATACCGACTGCCGCGGGCGAGAATTTTACCGATTTTGCAAAGGCAAAGGCCTTCATAGAAAGCGCGCCATTTGATGTTGTAATTAAGGCTAGCGGACTTGCCGCAGGTAAGGGCGTAGTTATTCCCGAAACCCGAGCTCAGGCTATCGAGGAGGCTCGCAAAATGCTCGAGGAGGGCGCATTTGGCGACAGCGGAAGGGAAATCGTAGTTGAGGAAAAAATGGAGGGCGAAGAGGCCAGCATAATGCTTAT
>URYY01000192.1 GCA_900552245.1 uncultured Opitutales bacterium
CCGAGGTCCGCGAGCTTCTATTCGGAACGGCCTGCGTGGAGACGGGGCTTAGACCTCGCTATCAAGATTCCGCCGGAAACGCCATAGGGCTTTTTCAGATAGAGTACGCCACATTTTGCGACATCTGGAAGCGCGCAATAAAGAGAAATCACCCGGAGCTTGGTCGAGAGCTTATAAGGCACTTTGCAAAGTGCGTACCCAACGATATAACATTTGAAGATCTGCAACTTTCCGACGAATTAAGCGCCATATTTGCGCGCCTCAAATACGCCCATATAAAAGAGCCCATTCCCTCCGATTTGCAAAAGCAGGCGCTCTACTACAAGAAGTACTACAATACGCATCTGGGCAGAGCCACTCCCGAAAGCTACGTAAGAGCCTACAAAAAATTTGCGCCAAAAGCGAAAGACAAAAAATAGAGCTTATCTTTGGCGCGGGCGCAAAGCTCAGCTAAATATCAAATTTGCGCAAGCTATCATAAGCATTAAAAATATTATAAATAGCTTCGCAAATACCGCGATTAAAGTTCCTAAAAATGCTCCAAAGCCTGTGTGCAGAGCCTTTCCGAATTCGCCGCCCGAGAGCAAATCAAAGGCAAAGGCAAATATAAGAGGCGCAAAGAATATCGCAAATAGTGCGATTGGCGGAAATAGTATCGCGGCAAGCGCCCCCACCAAAACACCTACAAAGGCACCCCATGCGCCGCTTTTTGTCGGAGTGTATTTTATCGGCAGCCACCAGTCTAAAAATTGGGCAAATATAGTTAAAAACAGGCAAACTCCCAAAACAGTGTAAGATATTTTGTCGCCCACTAGCGCGAACTTGACAAGGACAATCCCAAGGAAAGCTAAAATGGGTCCAGGTATTATCGGCAATATGCAACCTGCAGCCGCAAACAAAAACAAAAGCAAGGCAATTATTAAAACTATCGCGACAGCTATTCCCCCGCCTATCACGGCCGCACCCGATGCCATTTCTCTTAAGAATTCTTCCATATTTTTTAATTATTTAGAGTTTGTGATTTGTCGGAATTTTGCTGAAATTCGCCTATCCAATTAAATCTAAATACGGCCTTGTCGCCAAGTTTTACCCCCTGCTCCAAGAGCCTGTTTTTAACGTAGATTTTTAGAGTCTTTAAAGCCTGCTGCTTTGCGATTGCAAAGTTTTCGGGCGAAAATCCCTGCCAGTTATATCGATTAACTATGTTTTTTATTAAGCCCTCCCGCAACTCTTGCGCGGTGGATTCCAGCCTGGACATAGACGAATTATCGGAGACTATTTTTAGCTTTGAAATATCTATTAAAGTTGCGGTTGCGTCAAATTCAAGCTCGGGCAAATTTACCACCACCGTCTCCACAAGTTCGCCGTCCACATACTCAGCCGAATAAGAGATGCCCCACCTATGGTCGTTTACCGGCAGAAAGTAGTTGTAGAAAGCGGGCAGATTTTCAAATTTAAATTTTAGGTCTGGCAGATACTTGCGCTCCAAAATGACGCTGTCTGAGATGTTGCCGTCTATGCGCGCAACCACCCACTTGTCGGCGGGCATGCTGTCTTTTATGTTGGAGTTGCTGAGGTACACAATCTTGCGAGTGCCGCTTATTCTAGAGAAAAATTCGTCCGCCGCCCCCGTTGCAAAGAATAGCGTTAGTAAAGACGCCACAAAGCAAAGAATCGATAGGGCAAAAACAAAGTAGCCGACAGTCGCCTTAAACTTCGGCAAGAATAAAAAGCCCTTGCGGGTCTCGAATTTAATTTTACATAAAGAAGGCATTTGCAAATTTCATCGCTTGGCGATGCTACATTTTTACAAGCTCAAATCAAGCCTATCTTCTGTCTAAAGAGCGGTAGTTTATGGCCTCAAAGAGGTGCAAATCTCCAATTTTTTCGGACGAATCCAAGTCGGCTATGGTTCGCGCAACCTTTATGATTCTATCCCACGCGCGCGCCGACAAATTTAAATCCTCCATAGCAGAAGCCAACATCTTGCGCTGCCCGTCGCTAAGCTCGCAAAATAGCTTTATTTGCTTTGAGCTCATACCGGCATTATTTGCAATTGAAGTCCCCGCAAACCTGCGCTTCTGAAGCTCCCTTGCCTTGGAAATCCTAAGGCGCATATCCGCCGATGACTCTCCCTGAGAGTTTGAGCCAATCTCCTCAAGCGATATCGCCGGAGCTTCAACGTGTATGTCTATCCTGTCTAAAAGCGGCCCGGAAATTTTTGAGCGGTAGCGCTGTATCTGAATCGGCGTGCAAGAGCACTTGTGGCGAGGGTCGCCATGATAGCCGCAGGGGCACGGATTCATGGCGGCAACCAGCATAAACTTGCATGGAATTGTAACCTTGCCCGCCGAGCGCGATATGCTCACAACGCCGTCTCAAGCGGCTGGCGCATGACTTCAAGAGCGCTTCTTTTAAATTCGGGCAACTCGTCCAAAAACAAGACACCATTGTGCGCCAGAGAAATTTCGCCTGGCTTTGGTACCGCCCCACCCCCTATCAAACCGACATCGCTAATTGTGTGGTGCGGAGAGCGAAAGGGGCGCTTAAAGTATCGGTTTTCTCCGTTTCTCGAAAGCCCCGCCGCCGAGTATATGCCCAAGACCTCCAGAAACTCCTCTAGCGTTGGAAGCGGCATAATTGATGGAATGCGCTTTGCTATCATGCTCTTGCCCGAACCCGGAGGCCCGACCATCAAGAGGTTGTGCCCCCCTGCCACGGCAACCTCCACGGCCCTTCGCACCTGAAATTGCCCCTTTACGTCGGCAAAATCGGGCATTGCAAGCGCATCTGGCGCCTGCGAAAAGGGCGATTCCGAAAGCGATAGCGGCGCTATATCGACTTTTGAATTAAAAAAGTCCGCAAGCTGCGCCAGTGAATCTG
>URYY01000193.1 GCA_900552245.1 uncultured Opitutales bacterium
GCGCTCCCACACCACAGAATCGCCCTCCGGTATGTAGTCAAAAACTTGAGGCTCCAAAACAAAAAAGCCTCCGTTTATCCAAACTCCGTCGCCGCTTGGCTTCTCTTTAAAATTTAGAACACTGCCATCGTCGGCAACATTCACTACCCCAAATCTCGCCGTCGGACGCACCGCAGTTAGAGTCGCGATTTTTCCAGATTTTTTGTGGCACTCCAAAAGCGCCGCTATATTCACGTCGGAAACTCCGTCGCCGTAAGTCAGCATAAAAGTCTCATTCTCCACAAATTTCTTTATGCGCCTAATTCTGCCGCCCGTCATAGTTTCGACACCCGTATCTATAAGCGTGACGCGCCAGGGCTCGATTTCATTGTAGTGCACATCGACCCTATTGCTTCTCATATCTATGGTTATATCGGAATTATTCAGATAGTAATTCGCAAAGTAGCGCTTTATGCACTGCCCCTTATAGCCGCAAAGCACTATGAAATCATTAAATCCGTAGTGCGAATAAATTTTCATTATGTGCCAAATTATGGGCTTGTCGCCTATTTCGACCATCGGCTTGGGTTTTATGGATGTCTCCTCACCCAAGCGAGTTCCCAATCCACCTGCTAAAATTACTACTTTCATCTGTACCTTTAAACTATCTTCAACAGCTCAATACGAATCTATATCGGAATAAGTCTGCGCAAAATTTACCAAACTTGGCGCCATATTTAAAAACATATCAGCAAAAGACAAATTTTGAACATCTATTGCCAATTATCGGGGCAATACTTAAAAAAACTTTGCAAATTTTCAACATTATTAAATTTTTAATAAAAATTTAACCCTTTATTTCAAGCCCCCAAAAACAGCTAAAGCAGTTTGGCAAGAGCTTAAAAATTACGCCCGTATCTCTTTGCAACAGACTTGCGAATTGACGCCATCTTCCAGAATGTCGGGCGCAAGAAAAATAGCAAGTGCCGCTTCCAATACCAAAGCGCGGTCTTTAGGGGCCTAAAGTTTCCTACAAAATCCCGCGCCCAATCAGCGTAGGGAGTCTTTGCCAAATAGTAAAAATAGGCCGCCGAATACGGGTGCGATAACACTCCATAGGGAATCTTCCAAGGCTTGTCGGGCCCGGAAAAGTGGACTATTGCAGGATTGTCTCGAGCCTGAGCCGCTACTTTCTTTAAGAATTTCACATTTGCCGACTTCCTAAAAATCGGATTCGTGGCATTCCAGCGCATGTGGAAAAATTTGAGCTTTTTAGAAAATACTATATTTAGAACATCTTGATCGAGGTACTTCGACTTTCCGGACAATTCCGCCGTCTTTTTAAATAGCTGCTCCGTGAGATTGTCTCGCCTCATAAGCGCGCAATTTAAAAGCAAGACTCCCGAATTAAAATAGCGGCTGAGCCCCAATTTTTTATAGTGCGAAACTTTTAGAATCTCGTCGCCGCAAGCCGCGTAGAAGTCCTTTATGTCGGTATCGTAAAGTTTCTTTATATCGTCCAACACTATTAAGTCGCAGTCCAGGTAAATCGCCTTGTCAAACTCCGGCTTTAAGTCGGCTATGAGGTATCTGTAGCAAGCCTCAACGGAAAGATGCGCAAGCATCACGTTAAAACTCTCAAAGTCTCGCCTGTCTATTGATATAAACTCAACCGTGTTCCCCTCCGCCGTTTGCACTATCGCATTCTTTGATTCCTCGCAAAGCCCGCTTGTGAGAATGCAAAAGTGAAAGCTCGATTTTGAATTGTCTAGAATTGATGCAATGGCAACGCAAACATGCTTTGCGTAATTGTCGTTAGTGGAAAAGAAAATCGGTATTTCTTCGGCTCTTTCCATACAAGGTGCGCCTCTCTACTCGCGAGTTGAAATTTTCACCCAATCGTCGGGTTCTATACTCGTGCCGTCATTCTTTGAGACCTCTGTAAACCACCTGTCGGGGCAAGCGACAATCTTTTCGGGATTTGCGTTTAGCCAAGCGCTCCACCAGCTGAATGTGCTGTTTGAAATTATGTTGTGCCGACAAGACTGCATTAAAAAGAAATCCTCAAAATGGCTGTTTGATTTTACCAAAGTAAAGTCTCCACCCAAATCGAGGTTTTGCTCAACCCACTTTGGATCGTCGGAACAGACAAAAAATTTCGGATTCGCAAGTTTTGAGCGCATATATTCGGCGGCGCGCCTGTAATAGCCCTGCTTGCAAACGTAGAGGATTTTTGCATAGCGACGGTTTTTTATATAGTCGCCCCTCCTTACGTGGACTGCCACTGAATTTGAGGCGACAATCTCTCCGTATAGCGGGTGCTTCTTTAGCTCGTCTTCGCGCTTTAGGCGGAACTCTTTGCGAATTTTTCCCGCAATGTTTTCAAAATATTTCGGCGACTGCCAAAGCCCCTCAAAATAGGAATTTTTTGCAATTTTTTCAAAGCTGCAATCGTAGCCGAAAGACTTTTCCACCAAGTGAGTATCGGCGTATCTAAACGGAATTCTAAAGGCCTTGTAAAGCTTGCGCTTAAGGTAAAAGTGCGGGGTTAATACCGATGAAATCATCTCTTTAGAGGCAAGCTGAACTTTTGTATCAAAATCGCCCAAAGCGTATTTTACATGCGCCTTGCGATTCTCCAAAACGCCCGCATCGTCAAAGTAAAGTCCACAACCCAACTTTTCGGAAAGCCCTCTGCCGAAAGCGTATTCAAACATTTGATTGCACATGCCCCCGTGAAGCCTAACAACGATAAATTCGGGCCTATCCATACCTTTAGCTTAGAGAATTATATTCAAAAATTCGGCGTTTGACTTAGTCTGAGACATTCTGCTTATGAGAGTCTCGGTGGCGT
>URYY01000194.1 GCA_900552245.1 uncultured Opitutales bacterium
AAAGATGCCCTACATGGACGAATTTAGAAAAATCCGCTCAGAGCTTGTAGATAAGTACCTCGGCGTTGATGAGCTAAAGCGAACAAAGAGGCGCTAGGCCTCTCGGCTCCTTTCTTTGCTCAGCTGCATAAAATACTGCTGGGCGCCAAAAGGTTCGGCCTTTTTCATTTCCGGACTCTTATAATACGCGCCATTTGGGTGCAGCAAATTTGCGTAGGTATTGTCTTTCAATAGCGATTGCAGAATCTCGTTTACGATTCTGTCTTTTATGGACTCGTCGTAAATTGGGAATATGCATTCTATGCGCCTGAACATATTGCGCGGCATGAGGTCGCCGGAGCCGGCAAAGACGAGCGGTGAGCCCCCGTTTTCAAAGTAGTATATGCGGCTGTGCTCGAGGTAAACCCCAACTATGCTCCTAACTGAAATATTTTCACTAACTCCCTTTACGCCGGGCACAAGCGCACATATTCCGCGCACTATCAAATCAATCTTAACGCCGGCTTGGGAGGCCTCGTAAAGCAAGTCGATAACCGACTTCTCCAGCAGCGCATTGGTCTTTGCTATTATCCTTGCGGGCTTGCCAGCCTTTGCGTTTTTAATCTCGCTTTTAATGAGCTCGCAAAAGCGGCTGTTAAAGGAAAACGGAGCCACAATAAGATGCTCAAATGTCGGAGACGCCACCTTGCCCGTCAGCGTGTTAAATACGTTTGCAACCTCCTCGCAAAGCTCGGGATTTGAAGTAAAGAAAGACAAATCGGTATAGGCTTTGGCGGTCTTTGAGTTGTAGTTGCCCGTGCCCATGTGAGCGTACAGCTTAAGCTGATTATTGCCGGTATGGCGAACCAAAAGGCAGATCTTGCAGTGCGTCTTTAAGCCCACAATGCCATAGACGACGTGCACGCCCATCTCTTCCAACTCTCGCGCCCAGCGTATATTTCGCTCCTCATCTCCGCGCGCTTTAAGCTCTACAAGCACCGTAACCTGCTTGCCAATCTTTGCCGCCTCTTTTAGCGATTCCAAAATTCGGGAGTCTCCATTTATCCTGTAAAGAGTAAGCTTTATGGCAAAGACGCTAGGGTCTGTCGCCGCAAGCGAAATAAAGTCTTCGACGGGATCGAAACTGTCGTATGGATGGTGCAGGAGAAAATCCGACTGATCCAAATTCTCAAAAAATTTTGACGCATCTTGCAATGAGGGCGGCGTGTAGGGCTTAAATGGCGGAAACTTTAGATCCGGCCTTGCGATAGAGTCGTAGACAGTTGAAAACCTGTGCATACTGAGGGGGCTCTTATCAGTCTTATATACGTCTTCTATCTCCAAGTCCAGGGAAGTCATAAGAAGCCTCAAATTGGCCTCCGATATGCAGCTTTCAACCTCCAAGCGCACGGCTGCACCCTTGCGCTGCCTGTGCAATTCGTTCTCTATGGTCTTTAGAAGATTTGCCGTCTCCTCCTCATCTATGTAAAGGTCCGAATTTCTCGTAACTCTAAATAGGGCCTTGTTTCTCACCTTGTACCCCGGGAAAAGCTTATCGGCAAAATGCTTTATAAGCTCGCTTAAAAACACCAAGTGGTACTCCTGAGACTCCCCCTTTTCTATCCTTATTACGCGCGATAAAATCGGCGGAACGTGAACTATTGCAAGCTCCGACGGAGCGCGCCTGAGCCCCTACTTTGCGATGCTTAACATCACGTAAATTCCCTTGTTTCTAAGTAGCGGAAACGGATGCGCGGGATCCACCGCCATGGGGGTCAGCGCCGGATATATCAGATCGTCAAAGTACTTTTCAAGCCAAGCCTTCTCCAAGCGCCCGCACTCTTCGGGGGTCTTTATAAAGATTTTATTATCCCGCAATTTTGGCTGCAAAACGCTCGTAAATATTCTGTATTTGTCGGCAACCATTCCAAAGACCTGCGCCCTTATTCTGCGCAATAGCTCCCTTGCGCCTATGCCGTCAAAATCGGCCCCTATCACCCCGGCCTCAATTTGCTGAAACAGCCCCGCAACTCTTATCTCAAAAAATTCGTCCAAGTTTGTGCTTACAATAGAGAGAAAGCGCAACTTTTCAAGCAGCGGGAAATCGGAATTCTCGCACAAGTCCAAAACCCTGCGGTTGAAGGCGAGCCAACTTAGCTCCCTATTGAAATACGGGTAAGATTTGTGGGCACTTTGAGACTTTTTTGTTTCCGAACTCATAATTTTAAAATTAAAGGCAAACTTGCAAATTTATTCAAGTATAATTCTGTTAGAACTCGGTTAGCCCTGTGAAGTTCCTAGTTTTTTAATAAAAAAATATTGAAAATGTAAAAACAGACTATTACAGTACGTTGCATTTTCTGCTAGTTACCATCTTTGAAGACTTGCGATTGGCACTTCAAACCTTTGAACAAACTTACAAATATGAATACCGCTAAAATCCTAACTGCTGCCTGCGCGTCTTGCATTGCAAGTATCCTAAGCGCCGCAACCGCGACGTTTAACTTTGCAAGCGACGCCGAAAATGTAAACCTGTGGGATGCTATTGCCCAAGACTCCACCTACGGAAGCTTTAACGGCAACAACCCCTACACCGTCTATTGCGATTCACTTACCTTGCGCAATGTAGACTCCCACAACGTAAGCCTCGTATTGAGTACGAGTCTTGCGGACGACTATCCTCTCTACACTGCCGGCAATTTAAATATAGCTTTAATAGGACTTA
>URYY01000195.1 GCA_900552245.1 uncultured Opitutales bacterium
GCAAGTGCAAATGGCTTTGAGTCCATCCAAAACAAGCCAAATGGTATAAAGCAAGCCGCAACAAGCACAGGCGCAAGCGACATAATCGGAGCCAACGTAAACCAGAACTTGTTTACGTGTCCAGGCACCATTTCCTCTTTAAAAAGAAACTTAAGCCCGTCTGCGGCAAGCTGCATAAGCCCGTTTCTCTGGAGAAATCTTCCAACAAAGGGTATGAGCATCACGTAGGGAATGTAAGTTCTGTTTGGACCATACCTGCCCTGTATATATGCGCAAACCTTTCTTTCTATCACGACGCTCAAGGCCGCGAATGTCATTACCACAGCGAGCGCTGCAAGCCCGAAAACCACGCGCAAGACGCCCCACACCCATGGGTTGTCCCAAAGCGACGCGCCCGCATCTTTTACGGCCGCCGCGGTTTCCGCAATGTCTGTTGATGCAAATATTAGTAAACTATTCATTTGTAAAGTGCAGTGCGTTTTTTTCCGGGAACTTGATTGATGCAAACTTTGAAGAATCCATCAATATTCCATCAGACGGAACATCGCCGTCCACAAGGGCAAAGCCGTATTGCTTGGCCATAAGCTCGCGCAAATCACGGCGCGTCGGCTTGTTGTAGGAAGTCTTGCCGTAGGAATTTATCATGCGTATGAGCAGGTCTATAACATCCACCACTTCCTCGGGGATCTCCACAACTTTCTTAAATTTCTGAATCCTAAACTGCCTGTTTATAAATAGGCCGCTCTTTTCAAAATTTGTGGCCTCTGCAATCGCAACTTTCGCCAAGTGCGATGTCGGATTGTCGACACTTCCGCAGAATATGACGTTTGCGAGCTTGAAATCTTTTTCATCAAGCCCCATGGAGAGCAAGTCCTCGCCAAAGCAGAGAATATTTTTTATAGCCCCGCTTCTTATGTCCGAAGCCAAATTCTTTAAATCCTTGCCAGGATACTCTGATATTAAACCAGTCACAAACAAGCCGCGCATGTTCGGAGTTCTATCCGCCGAAAGCAACATTCCGTCGTCCTCGCCCAAGTGCGCCGCCGCATAGACCTTTGCCCCGCTTAGCTTTGCAAGTTCAGCTAGCAAGAATTGCTCTTCAAAACTCATTCTAGCACTCGCAACTATCCCCAAACCATCGCCCAAATTAAATATCTCAACAGCTCTGGAGAGTGCGTAAGACACATCGCACGGAGCGCCGTCAACTCTGGGAGATCTGAGGCGAAGCGGAGCGCTCTCCATAGCGTATTCGCCCCTTGCAGAGTCCGTCATCCAGGCGTCGTTTACATACTTGTTAGGCCTCGGCGTAATGCGGTAAATATCATTTCCCCTAGCCCATACTCTGGTGTTTATTCCGGCGCTGGATTCGGCGCTAATGCTGTCGACGCTCCTTAAAAACCAAGTGCGCATCTTAAATCTAAAGGCCGTCTCGGTCAGAGCCCCCACGGGGCAACCGTCAACTATGTTTACCAAGTAGTTGGAATCCGCACCATCGTCGCCGTAGACAGAAATTTCATTTTTCGAGCCGCGCTTTGTAAATGACAGTATGTCGCGCCCAATGATTTCACGACAAAAGCGTATGCACCTTGAGCACAGTATGCATCTTTCGGCATCGAGCATAATCTTGCCGCCGCCTATCGGTGTGAGCTTCGGCTTAACGTTTTTATCCTCGACGTAGCGCGACACCCCGCGACCGTAAGCATTTGCGTACTCCTGAAGCTTGCACTCGCCTGCCTTGTCGCATATCGGGCAATCGAGGGGGTGATTTAGCAAGATAAATTCTAACACTGCAGCCCTAGCGTCCTTGACTTGTGCCGAGTTTGTAACAACGTGCATTCCCTCGGAGACCTTCGTGCCGCAAGCTATCGCAAGCTTTGGCATAAAAGCTATCTTCTGAGTGCCGTCCTCATTTAAAATGGGAGCACCCGTAGCCCTGTCGCGGGCGGGCGTGCCTATGGAAACTAAGCAGAGCCTGCAGGAACCCGCTATCGGCAAATTCGGGTGATAGCAAAAGTGGGGGATTTCTACCCCCGCAAATTTTGCGGCCTCTATAACGTTTAGCCCCGCCGGAACCTGCACCGCGCGGCCGTCTATATTTATTGAAACTAAATCGCCCATGTTAAATCAGCCTGTAAGAGTTTTTGTCTAACCTCGCCATGCCTTCGCCAGCCAACTGCCTCTCAATCTTCGATACATACTCCTCGCGAAATTTCGAGACATTGCTCTGAACCGGCCAAGCCAAGCCCTCGCCGTGCGCGCAAATTGTTCTGCCGCAAATGTTGTCGGCAATATTTTTTAGAAGGTCTATATCCTCCATTCTTCCGCCACCTGCGCAAATGCGCTTTGTGATTCGGGAAATCCAGAGGGAGCCCTCTCGGCAAGGCGTGCACTGCCCGCAGCTTTCGTGCGCGTAAAATGCGTTTAGATTCGCCATGGCTTCAACCATATCGACTGTGTTATCCATAACAATAACGCCGGCTGAGCCCAAGGCCGAACCGCAAGACATTAAAGATGGCCCGTCGAGCGGTATATCCGGGCAGCGCAATTCCTTTACGTTGCCATCCTTGTCCTTAATTTTGAATGTCTCGTCCCACCTGAGAACTTTCATGGACGAGCCTCCGGGAATTATCGCCTTAAAAGTGCGCCCCGGCAAG
>URYY01000196.1 GCA_900552245.1 uncultured Opitutales bacterium
CAGGACCTCGGGGGGGTCGTAAGTGTTTTCAAGCCCCTTTCGGGAAGATATGAACGCGCAGGCTCTCGCAATCACCGATTTCAATTCTTCGGCGCTCAAGGTTCTCTGAGTTCCCGAGTATTTTTGCCTTAAGCCGTTCAAGTAGGCGACCTCCTCGGGGCTTAGGTTGTAATTTCGCGAAAATCCCGAATTCGCGGGCGGAGTTAGAAAAATTGCGCACCAAAGCAGGGAAAGGATTACGACAAGCCCTCCCGAAGCAAATGTTAAAATGAGTTTTATTGCGCGCTTCACTTTGATTGAAGGCTCTCAGATTTGAGTTGTTTTTGCAAGATTCAAGTCTTTTTTACTCGCTTTATTTTGCTTCTAAATTTGAATGTTTAGCTGAGCTTATGGATAAGAAAATTGACGTTTATTTTGCAGGGGCCCTGTTTTCTTCAAAAGATTTGATTGGAAACTGCATGTTGGCAGAGTCTATAGAAAAAATCTCAGGCAAATACCGCATAGTTTTGCCTCAGGATATAGAGGTTTCGAGGTTGAGCCCCAAAGAGATACGCGACGGCGATATTCGCGCGCTCTTAAATTGCGATATGGCGATTTTTAATTTCGACGGCACAGACCTGGATTCTGGAACTGTCGCGGAATTTATGATTGCGAAATTTGCGGCAAAGCCGGCGCTTTTGCTTCGGACAGACTTTAGATCTTCTGGAGATCAAAACGTGGAGTCCTCCGGCTTTGAACCGTGGAATTTAATGCTGTCGTTTTATCCGCAGACGCAGTCTCTTTTGCTCAACGCCGCCGATATTTATAGGCAATCCTTTGAGGGCGGCAGGGCAAATCTAAAAAAATATGCGGATTTAATTGCATTAAAAGTTGTTGAAAAACTCGACGGGCTTTTGTTATCTGAACATAAATTTGAGCGTGAGAATAAAGACATTTTAGACAAATGGCTTTGCGATGCTTTAAACTTTAAAATCTAGGTTTGCAAACGCAGAAATTTTTTGTTGCGATACATAAAACTGTTCTTAACTCTTTGAAATCAATTTACTTGCTTATGAATATGAAAAAGTTGCTATGTTGGGGGATATTGGCGTTTTGTGCCTTTTCTTTGAGTGCAAAGACGGCTGAAGAAGTCGAGCGCGCTGCCGAACGGCAGGCTAGGGCGGAGAGGCTCTACAAAGGCTTGGACGTAAAGCGCGATGTCGTGTATAAGAAGTTTGACGGCAAAGATGTCACGATGGATATCATACTGCCTTCAAAGAAGCTCAAGGGTGGTGCGCCCGTATTTATAAACATACACGGCGGCGGCTGGAACGGCGGCGATAGATACCACGTCGGCGGCGAATGGGCAAAAAAGATGGGCGAGCTTGGAATCGCGGTTGTGACGCTTTCATACACCTTTGCCGACAAGGGGCAGACCGATGTTTCCAACTGCGCCATAGACTGCAAAGACGCCTTGCGCTTTCTGGCAAAAAATGCGAAGAAGTACGGTTTAAATCCCAACAAATTCTTCACTTCAGGCCACTCGGCTGGCGGGCATTTGTCGCTTCTTACGGCGCTCAGCCCCAACGATAAATTTCAGGGCGCTCCGGAACTTAAGGGCTACGATTTTAAAATTGTTGGAGCAATAGGAATGGCCCCTGTTGTAGACTTGCAAAATGAGGAGCTTGCGCCAAATGAAGATGTAACATCTTCCGGAAATTGCTTTGGAAGGCTTATGGGCGGCGGCAAAGATAAAGTTGAAGAGCTTGCGAAGCTGCGCGGGCAAAATCCATACAGCTACCTAAAGCAAAACTATCCGAACGATCCGCGCCTAAAGCTTGCCAAGGAAGCTAGCCCCGTAACTTACTTAAGCCGCAATTCTTGCCCGATTTTAATTTTGCAAGGCACTATAGATACGCTCGTAAGTTGCAAGACTGCCCGCAAATTTGAAGAGTGCGCAAAGAAAGTTGGAGCCGATCTGACTTACATTGAAGTTACGAATGCCGATCACGGCCTAGGCGGGGCGGCTCTGCTTTTAACCGATGAGGAAAAGGCTGCGGGTATGAAAAAATTTGAACATATTTCTGTCAGCCGCGAATCTCAGGGCAAAATACGCGATATGTTCATGCTAAAATGCTTCTTTATAGACGGAAAATAGAGCTGCTTTAAGATTTTTAAAAAAATTTTTAAAAAATTGCTTGACAGATTCATAAATTTTCTGTTGATTACATTCAACAATTAAAAACTATTTCTCTCGTGATTGAGAGATGGGGTAAATAAGATAGAAAATAAACTGACGGATAGCCTTGGGGTAGGCTATCCGCCTTCTAGTTCTAGAGGTCTGGTTTGACTTGCGCCTTATCGCAAATTGGAAATTCGCTTAGCTTCGGGTTTATTTTTCGCTTTACAGGTTTTTTTGGCAAATTTCGCCATTTGCAGAAAGTAAATTGCGGTTTTTAATTTGAGATTCTACAGACGGCTACGAGTCACTGAATGGAGTCTTAGCCGCGGATTATTTTAGAGCCTTGCCACTTTTACGAGCTTTAAGAAATTCATACTCAAGAAACAATAGTAATTTAAAAAGGAAAGGGAATCTATGGAAAAGTTAATGGGTCAACACCAAAGGTTGTGGAATAGGTTGATTTTTTAGATTTGTCTTTCA
>URYY01000197.1 GCA_900552245.1 uncultured Opitutales bacterium
AAGATTTACTATCCGATAAATCCCAATCTGTACTTACAAACTCATCTTGCGTTATCTCTCTATTACCTCCTTCCTGGATGTTTAATAGTACCCCATTCAGGATACCTTCATTTCTGTTTTCTGCCGGGAAACTCTCCACGGCGCTATGGCTTTTTTTAATGTTCATGCCGTTAGTTTAGGAACTTCTGACGAATTTTTATCATACAGTACATCATATAGTTATGACTAAAACGCCGTTCGTATACCCGTTTTTCGCTGATTTTTTTCGAAAAACTTGACTTTTCTGGGAGTTTCTACCAACTTTTTTTGTAAGTAGTTATGAAAAAGGCTAAATGCAGATGTTTAAAGAGTCTTAGAGAGGCATTTTTTAAGAAAAATGTTTCTTTTAGCTTACATGACCTACAAAAACTAATAGACGGCCCAAAAGTCCCTCAACAGACTCTGTCGCACATATTGCGCAGTACCCCGGGAATTATCAAAATCAATGGCTCGCGAAATACAAGATACCTCTATGAAGATCTTAAAGACTATTCTGCAATTATCCCTATTACTCTTGAAATCCCTAATGCAGAACTATCCCTTCAAACAATCAAAGCAAAGTTGATTTCCGAACATGATGTATTAATTCTAAAGCGAAAAAAGAATAGAATTGTAAGAATCCTTCATTGTGTAGCGTCCGGACCAATAAAAAATTCGCTTAGCGCAAGAATTGCGGATGAAATTCAGATTGAATTTACCGCTTGGCAAATCTTAACAAGTAAATACAAGATGCCACTGTTGCCGAAAGTCAGATTGCACAGAAATAAGCATATTGGTCTGTTGCTGGTCTTGGATTATTCAAATACGATTTTGTCCGTCACTTCCGGTTGCTTTGATACAAACATAAAAAAGCTTGGCTCCACCTATGGGAAAATCTCCGACATGGACAACGAAATAAGAAATGAAATCTTAGAATATTACAAAATCATAAACGGAAACGATTACATCGGCAATCTGACATTCTTTGTGGGGCCCGATTTGCGCCTCCATGCAATACCCGTATTTTTTAGACTAATTTGCGCCATAAATGCAAACCGCGATATTGCCAATCTTCCCTCACTCGAAAAAGCGAAAAATTTCTGGCGCACAATAGACGCTCGTTGGAAATTCAATGAACTAAATGCTACCGTCCAACAGATAAAAGTGCTTTTAAAAATATGATAAATTTATCCTGTATCGCAAATATATTGAGAAAACACCACTTCACCTCCATAATTATTACAATTTGGATACAAAAAACGGCAAACCGGAGATTCTTTTGAGCCCCGACTAACCTTACGCCAAACATAGGCAACTGTTTAGAATCACAACGGGAGACTATGCAGACGTTGAAACTTGCTTTCTCGCTATGTGTAAAAAAGCGCAAAGTCAAAACTTCAAGAGTTCCAAAGCTTCAAAAACTTCAAAGGAATCAAAGGTGTAAAAAATAGGAGAAAACGACATTTAGCGTACCAGACCTGAACATACGCATGGGAGCGGTTTGCGGCTTTGCGACTACGGCTCCGATGGAGCCTTGCAAAAGCTCGGATTCTTCGGAGTTCGTCCACAGTGCAGGGGGCAAATGCAAATCAGGCTAAGCTTGAAGACCTGCGCAACTTGTGCAAGTGATTGTGCTTGTAAACGAGCTTAGAGAAGCCTTCGTCGGAAAAGGACTGATAATGGGTTCGGATTAGGATTGGGTTGTTTCGTGTTCATTGAGGGGGTTTTCGGAAAACTGGAAGCTCCCTTTTTTTATTTGATAAGATGATAAATATTTGTTGACTTGCTAAATATTTTCTGAAATATACCGAGATAATGATAGTAAGTTTTGGAGATAAACTGACGAAAAAGATTTGGGATGATGAATCACCGATCAAGGGATTCTCTGCGGATTTTGTAAAGAAAGCATACAAAAAGCTTTATTACATAAATCTTGCTTCTGATGTAGAAGTTTTACGCTTCCCACCGTCAAATTATCTCGAAAAACTACAGGGAAATTTAAAAGATTTTTGGAGTATAAGAATAGACAGAAAATACAGAATTATTTTTAAATTTGATTCTGGTAACGCATACGATGTTGAAATAAGCAAACATTATCAATGAAGGAGGTAAGAATGAGCATACCGGCAGGAAAACCACACAGAGCAATTCCTCCGAGTGAAATACTTGAAGATTTCTTAGGAGAATACGGCATTACACAATATAGGCTTGCAAAGGAAACAAAAATCCCGCACGCAACAATTACCCGTATTATGAAAAACGAATCTCGAATAACGGCGGAAATTGCCGTTCGATTGGGATTGTATTTTGGTAATGGGGCGGAATTTTGGGCAAACTGTCAAAACCACTATGACTTGTATAAAATAATACTTGAAAAAGGTTCTGATATAAAGAAAAGCATTATTCCCTTTGAAAACCGACAAATGGTGACAGTATAGAAAACAAAGATAGACTTTTGACACAGCCCATAATGATATGGGCTTTTTTCGTGAAATTAGATCCGCATTAAATGAAATCTTTGCCGAATTTTCGCAGGACGTTATACTTAGGAGTAAGACATTCAAGTG
>URYY01000198.1 GCA_900552245.1 uncultured Opitutales bacterium
GCCACAATCTCGGCAGCGCTTGCCGAAAGGCGGCTTACAAGCACAATCAAGGGGCCGTCCCAAGCGACCTTAGGATTGTCGTCGCGCAAATGGTTAACTCTGCCGGTGCCCTCGCGAACCTGCAATACCGGACCGGTGCGGATAAACAAACCTGCAAGATCTATGGCCTCATTCAAGAAGCCGCCGCCGTTTTTGCGCATATCTAAAATCAAGCCCTTTACTCCGCGAGCCTTCAACTTGCCGATTAGCTCCTCGACATCCTTAGTCGTGCTAAAGCCCTTTGCGCCATTTTCGTTCTCGTTTTCGCCGTAAAAGGCGGGCAAGTCGATTACACCAACGGGGATAGTCTTATCACCAACGGGAACTTGAAATATCTCGGCCTTCGCAAGTTTTGTAGTAAGCTGAATTTCATCGCGCACTAAGGAAACTTCCTTGCGAATCCCCGGACTGTCTTTGGGCTCTATCTGCAGGCGAACCGGAGTGTCTTTCTTGCCGCGTATAAGGCGCACTATGTTGCGCAACTTCTTGCCCACAACATCTACAAACTCTCCGTCGCCCTGCGCAACGGCAACTATCTTATCGCCCTCTTTAAGCTGCTTTGATTTTTCTGCAGGCCCGCCTAGCATAAGCTCTGCTATTGTGCAATAACCGTCCTTATCTTGCAACACTGCCCCTATGCCAACAAGCGAATTTCTGACAGAAATTTCAAATTCTTCGAGCGCATATTCGGACAAAAACGACGAGTGCGGATCGTACAAATTTGAGAGAGAATTCAGATAAATCTCCTGAACCTCTATAGCGTCATTTTTCACTAAGTTTGAAATGATATTTTCGTAGCGCTTCAGAACTTCAGCCTTTGCCTTCTCCAACTTTTCCTCATAGGTTTTCGGCGGGGCCTCAGTGTCGGATTCGTCCTCCTTAAGCTTTGCGGAATCCTCGTCCTCAAGTTCCTTGGCAAGCTGAGTTTCGGCGTGGCTATAGCCTATAATCTGGTTTAATACGTCGTACTTTATGCGCTTTTCCCAGAGTTCGTCGGCTTCCTTTTGGTCTTTTGGCCAAGAGGCCTTTGAGCGGTCGGGCGCAAAGCTCGATGCATCGGAAAAGTCAAAGGGCTTTTTCATGCGCTCGCGTATCCATTCGAGCCTGGCATTTGCACGCGGCACAAAAGTCTCGTAATATATTTTATTTGCGGGCAGCAACACACCCTGCTTTAGTAAATTTGCAAGCATTGGCGCAAAATTATCCTGATAGTGCTGCACATCGGCCGCCGTAAAGAACATTCTGGAAAAATCCAAGGCTATCATGTACTGGCGGATAAATTCGCGTATGTCCAAATCGCGCACGGGCGTGTGCAGGTAGTGCCCCTTTTCCATACAGAGAACCAAGAGCCCGGACTCGTTTCTCATTTTCGGGCTCGTGACCAAATTTATCGGGTCTGCGTCAACTATCATCACATCTGCCGGAGCCTCCGACAGCTGCTCATTTACAAGGCTCTGCCGCTTTGCCTCGGCTATGAGCTGCGCATGCGCAAACACAGAAGCAAAAAACAGGCACGCAATGAGCGATAGTATGTTCTTAAGTCTAAAATATTTCATATAAAATTCCTCCGTAAGCGTAGCAAAAATCAGAGCTTTGTCAGTCTTTTTTGTGAGCTATTTTAACTTTTCCTTCGCTATTTGAAGCGTCCGCTTTTCCCCATCGCTAAGCGAGGAAAATCCGCTTTGGTTTATCTTGTCTAAAATCCTGTTAACTTCAGCCCTCAGAGCTTGCTCGTCAACAATATCAACCTTAAAGAAATGCGAGTCCGCAGGCTCTAACTTTCGCTTAGTCTTTCTTAAGCCAAACTTTGGAAGCGAAAAGCCCGATAGCTTTCCCTCCAATGCTAAAGCCGTCAATACTCCCGACAGTATCCCACCCAGGTGCGCGCTGTAACCAATTTCGCTGCCGCCCGAATGCGGGGCAATCTCAAAGAACAGAAATCCGAAAAGCTCTAGGCAGAGCATAAAAATCAGAATTGGGCGCGGACGCAAGTTAAGCGGTATGACAAAGAAAAACAGAAAGCGCATCACCCTGTTTTCCATCATAACTAGAAACGCGCTCAAAAGACCAATCACACCCGCCGACGCACCAAGCAGAAAGCCCTTCTGGGTGAGCACAGACGCCGCCATAAAAAGCAGAGCCCCGCCGAGTACGGAGGCAAAGTAAATTAGAAGCGTCTTCTTGCCGCCTATCCTCTCTTCTATCTGAGTGCCCGTGAGGTACAAAACGAGCATATTTACGCCCAAGTGGAATATCCCGGCATGCAAGAAGGAATATGTCAAAAGCGTCCAAATTTTGAAGTGCTCAAGCGAGTCAAATGAGAGGGCAAAATAGCGCACCAAAATGTCGCTGCCGCCAAAATTCTGCAAAAAAAGCTGCAAGACATAGACTGCCACATTTATGGACAAAAGCCACTTTGTAACACCCATATTCTTAAAGAATGAATCCCCGCCAGACTTGGGGCGCCCTCTCATGTAATCTCTATCGTACAGCATCTTTCAGTAAATTTGATATTGCCAAGT
>URYY01000199.1 GCA_900552245.1 uncultured Opitutales bacterium
GGCTGGTACGACTTCGGCTCAAAGCAGCTTAGCAGCGAGCAGATTATGAGAATGCTCGATGTTTTGCAGGGCTCGGAAAAGTCTCTTAAGTCGGGGCTTTCAGAGAGGGCGAATTTTGAGGTTGCGCTGCTTAAGGCCGTTGAGCAAAGCAGGACGCGGGCCATAAACACTCTAATTCGCGAGCTTGATAAATTGTCGGGAGCGCCCCGGGAAACTCAAAAAAAAAATAGCTGAGCTATTAAATCAGGTATTTAGGGAAAATGACGAGTTTGAGGCAAAGTATGCGCCTCTAGTCCGCCGCAGAGTTCAGGCTCAGGGCTCTCAAGTTCCAGCGCCGGCGACCAATACGGAGGTGGAAGTATTCGGCGATGATACCCGCGAGTTTAAAGACGCCCTCAGGAGACTTTCGCCGGAGATATTGCAGATTATAAAGGATCAATTTAAGTGCGAGCCCTCCGCCTTAATTCGCGGTGCTTTCAAGGAGGAGGAGAAAGTGGAGCAGCCCAAGAGCGGTGATTCGGATACTCAGGATTTCGATGACGTCCAGGACTTGGAGGACTCTCAGGAGCTGGGTGAGGACGGAGATTGAGCTCTTAGCGCTTCTTAATTTGATTTTTTAGGTGGTTTACTTTGGCGCATTAGAGCCTTCGCCTAATTTTTAGGTTTTTTTATTGCGAATTTTAAAATGGCTTAGCCCAAAGGCATTTGAATTTATCGCCTAAGCTTTCGCCTTAAATATTAAGAAAAATCTGATCTGTGAGTCTGCTTGCAATTTAGCTTCTTTCTCTGGATCTCTTTAACAATTTTAAAATTTTATTTGTCTTTGCTCCGCCTTATCGGGGATTCGAATTTATTATATCTTTTTTATTGAATAGAATTTTTTGGGGAGGGGGATTAAGTTTATTCCGAACTTTGAGCTATCGCTTACTATGGAAATATTGCGGCCAATAAATGGCAGACTCACATAGGAGTTTTTATTCTCAAGATTTGATATTTTTAATGATTGCGCAAGCGGCTTGTCAGAATGTATTTATTTTTATATATTTTAAATTGATGTTTTAATTTATGTAAAATGTTTTGTTGGCTTGGGTGCAAAATAAAAACCGCCGCAATAGAGATTGGGCGGTTTTAAGGTTAAAAGTGCGACAAACCCCGCAAAGCGGGAATCTATCGCAAATGCACATGGGGTCTTACTTCGTCTTGAAGGCGGAGCTTGCCTTGAACTTGATGGCCTTGGAAGCCTTGATCTTAATCTTTTCCTTAGTCTTGGGGTTGATGCCCATGCGAGCTTTGCGGTCAACAACTGAGAATGTGCCAAAACCGATGAGCTGTACCTTCTTTTCCTTCTTAACGCCGTACTGAATTGCTTCGAGAACCGCGTTCAAAGCGCGTTCCGCGCAAGCTTTAGAAGCTTCGGCGCCTAGGATTTCTTGTACTTTTGCGATGAGGTCTGCTTTATTCATATTTATTTTTTTGTTCTTATAGTTGTTAATATATTGGATAAATATCCGTCTAACTGTGCATATTAGATGTATATTTTTCGGGCTAGGTCAACCCAAAACATTGAATTTTTCTATGTTTTTTTAGCTGGCAAAAGGACTTAGGGAATACGGGCTGAAGTCGGAGCAAAAAAATTTGTTTTACAAAATCAAAAGAGCAGTTAGGATTGCACAGATATTTTACAGAAGGTCTATATTATATGAAAAAACCAATAAAAGTTGCAGTGACTGGCGCGGCCGGTCAGATAGCGTATTCACTTTTGTTCCGCATCGCATGTGGCGATGTCTTCGGAGCAGACCAACCTGTGGAGCTAAGCCTAATTGAAATAGAACCGGCTTTGAAGGCTCTAAACGGCGTAAAGATGGAGTTGGACGATTGCGCGTTCCCGCTTCTTACAGGCATAAAGTGCACTGCCGATTTGAAGGAAGGTTTTGAGGGCGTAAATTGGGCGATTCTCGTAGGCAGCGTTCCCCGCAAGAAGGGTATGGAGCGCAGCGACCTTCTCTCTATAAACGGAAAGATTTTCGTGGGCCAGGGTAAGGCTATAGCGGATTACGCCGCAAAGGACGTGCGCGTTTTCGTAGTTGGCAATCCCTGCAATACAAATTGCTGGATAGCCAAGGCAAATGCTACCGGTATTCCAGCCGACAGGTGGTTTGCGATGACTATGCTCGACCAGCACCGCGCGAGCGCCCAGCTTGCGCAGAAGGCGGGAGTCCCGGTTTCGGAAGTTACAAATGTTACAATTTGGGGCAACCACTCTTCCACTCAGTATCCCGACTTCTTCAATGCAAAGATTGGCGGAAAGCCCGCTACGGAAGTTATCAATGACAAGAATTGGCTTGAAAACGATTTCATTCCTGTTGTGCAAAAGCGCGGCGCTGCAATTATAGAGGCTCGCGGTCTCTCTTCTGCTGCATCGGCTGCAAATGCTGCTATTGATACAGTCAAGGCTTTGGTTAACCCGACTCCGGCCGGTCAGT
>URYY01000200.1 GCA_900552245.1 uncultured Opitutales bacterium
GGCTGCATGACGGGCGCGGAGTGGATGCAGTTTAGGTTCGGAAAGGGGCCGGATGCCGACGCAGCTCGCTTGCTCACGGCAATCGTTTCCATTTTGCCGGTGATAGGTATGATAGCATACCTAATTCGCGGAACCGGACAGTTCTTGTCGATGTTCTTCCCATTTGCGCCGAGCGTTTGCGCGGTTTTATTTGCGCTTGTTGCAGTTGCGTACACAGCTTCTGCTGGTTTCTACGGCGTGGTTATCGCGGATATCTTGCAGTCAACTTTGATTGTCGCGGGCGCAATCGTCCTATCTATAATGGCTTTCAATTTGTTTACGCCCACCGAAGTCAATGGAGTTGCAACAGCTTCAGCCGGCGAGAATTTGAAGGCTATGGCCTATTCGGTGACAGGCAATGCAGACTGGACTCAGGCGCTGCCGTCCTGGAAAGTTCATATGCCGGCCGATCCGGAGTATAAATTCTTCCAATTCCTAATTATCTTGATGGCTTTCTACATGGTCCAGCAGACAATTACCGGCCTTGGCAGCGGCTCCGACCAAAAGTACTTTGCGGCTAAGAGCGATAAGGAGTGCGGAAAGTTAAACCTCTTGATTTCCGTCTTAATTTCCGTCCGCTGGCCCATGATGATAGGTCTTGCCATACTTGGCTTAAGCGTAGTTAACGGCTACTTTAATAACGATAAGGACTTGGAAAAACAGCGCACTGTCGAGACCGCCTACTACGTGAATAACTCTATAGCCAAGATTAAGTCGAATCCAGCTGAGTACGCGGCGGTAATTTCCGAACTTGAAGATGTTCTGGGTGCTGAGTGGGGCGATGTTGCAAAAATCGCGGCTTCCGACAAGTATCAGGATGTAAATACGGTTCTAAAAATGCATAGCGTTCCAAGCGACAAAACATGGACGCAAATTGCAAATTCCGCAGAATCTTTCGATCCTGTTTTGGTTGGATACTTAGATTCCAAACTTGGTAAGGATTGGAAGGGCAATATTGCCAAGGTTGGCGTGCAAAAGCAGGCGTCCGATTTAATTCGCGCAGAGTATCCGAAAGTCGAAAAGGCAAATTGGCATGAGACCACAAGCGCAATCATAAATGGCAGCAACCCCGAACTTGCAAAGAAGCTCGAGCAAGTATTGGGCAAGGACTGGAAAAAGAAGCTCCTCTTGGTGGGCTTCCATGGCGAGACCGACCCCGAGCGCATACTTCCCGCCGTCATACGCGAGAAAGTTCCTGCGGGTTGGATGGGCGTTTTGCTCGTAACTTTGCTTGCGGCTTCAATGTCCACATTCGGCTCTACCGTAAATTCCGCATCGTCCTACGCTGTTAAGGACATTTACCAGCGCTGGCTAAGGCCAAATGCAGGCAGGCGCGAGCTAATAACGGCATCTTGGATGACCACCGTTTTAATCGCTGCCATAGGCTTTTTCCTATCGCTTGTGTTCGACAGCATAAACGACGTTTGGGACTGGATTATCATGAGCGTTACGACGGGTCTCTTTGTTCCGGGCTTCCTCAGAATGTACTGGTGGAGAATGAACGGTTGGGGCGTTGCCTTCGGCATGGCTTTCGGCGGAATTGCGGCGATAGCCCAGAGGCTCTTGCAGAATTCGGGAATCGAATTTGCCCCTTGGGAAAAGTTCGGCTTTGTGGCCGTCTTTGCCTTTGCAGCTACGATTATCGGGTGCTTGTGCACAAAGCCGACAGATATGAAAACGCTAGTTTACTTCTACAAAAAGACTCGCCCATTCGGCCTGTGGGGCCCTGTTCGCAAGTATCTTAACAAGGAGCAGCTCTCTTACATAGACGGCGAAAACAGGCGCGACATCGCGGCTCTGCCCTTCGCCTTCCTATATCAGGTGACATTGTTCCTCCTGCCCATGCTTGTAATTATCCACGAGTTCGGCGCGACATTTATAAGCGTTTTGAGCATTCTTATAATTTCGATAATAGCGCTGTATCTGCTCTGGTACAAGAACTTGAGGCCGGACCGCAAGATGGAGCTGGAGCCCGATTCGCTCACGGATAAGAACGCGTAGCTTAAGTTGAGATTTTTCGCAGGCGCCGCAGGTTTTAGCGGCGCTTTTTTGTTTTGAAGGGCTTTTACTTTTTGTGGGCAGATATTTTTAAAATATTAAAATTTGCAAGCTGTGAAGTAGCTTTGAAGTTGTTTTTTTTCATAGAGCGGAATTTTTATTTTGCTCAAAGTCTCAACTTGTCGCGCTGTAAAATTAAACTGAAATACCAAGTTTTTTTAAGCTTTGTTTGACACAAAAGCGCGCAAACATTTATTATTGCACTCAGTTTTTTCACCGAACAATGTTGGAATATTTAAAGATAGAAAATCTAGCGCTCCTAGACTCGGCAAGTCTGGAATTTGGGCGCGGATTTACCGCCGTCACGGGCGAGACTGGAGCGGGTAAAAGCGTTCTGTTGGT
>URYY01000201.1 GCA_900552245.1 uncultured Opitutales bacterium
AACGTTCTGTATGTGCGCCCGTTAAAGGCTATGGCAGTCTTTCTATTGCTGCTTATGGCGGAATTATTTGACACGTTTGAAACCTTTCTTATAGAGCCCCTATTCCTTGAAGCGTTGCCTACGCTCGTTCTGGCATTGCTCAAATTTCTATTTTTTTCGACGAGGCGATTGTAATTTTCAAATGTAGCCCTAGTGTCGTCTTGATATATGAGGCCAATCAGGCTCTTGTCGAAATCGGAATCGTCCATTACATCTTTGGGGATTTCCAAGTAGATATAGCGCTGATTGTCCTTAGGCAAAATATCCTTGAGAGTCGGGTTTTCTCCGTCCTGAAGTTTTACAGGTTGGTTGTCAGAATTTAGAAGGACAGAGCGCGGCTCGCCGTTTTCAAATTTCACATCCCACTTTCTGTAAACTTGTACATAGTTTGTCTTCACCCATCTGGCTTCGCGCTTTTCCGCCATGAGTTTCATTAGAGCTTCCAACTCTTCAAATGTGAGCGGATCTCCGTGCCTTCTGTAAAATTCTAAAACCGAAACGTCCTTTAAATATGCTATGTGGAGCTCCCAGCCGTACAAATCCTGCTGGTTAAAGACTTCTGCCTTAGTAGTAAGCTCGGAGTCCGGACGCTTAAAGTAAAAAGAATTTGCAGATCCGTAGGGTTGGATGTAGAAAAGCTGGCTGTAAGGCAGTTCTAGGGCTTCCCTGAGGGCGTCTTCCTTAGGATACTGGTACGCCCCGTTTAATCTGGAATTCAAGCGCTTTTCAATGTCGGACCTGCGCTCGCCCACCCTCGCTTCAAGACTAGCAACTCCAACGCCCAAAATGGCGATGGCCCCCAATGCAAACGTAAAGATGTTTTTCATGCACATCATTAAAACCTCTCTAACTTAAAACTTCAACATTTTTATAGCGCAATTTTTTTAAATATCTGTTGACGTAATTTAAACTGAGCCTAGCATTCGATACCCTAGTAAAATATTTTGGTCTCGTGACAAAAGAAAGAATACAGGGGCATCTGCTCATACTATCCGCAAATCTTATATTCGGCTTAAACACGCCAATTTCAAAGTGGCTGTTGTCTGAAAAGCTAGATGCATCTTTGCACACAATGCTCAGGATGTTTATTGCAGGGCTATTGTTTTGGATAGCCTCTCTATTTGTGGAAAGGCAAAAAGTGCCGCTTTCCGACTTGCTTAAGCTTATGGTGTGCGGCCTATGCGGAATTGCGATAAACCAGTATCTCTTCATAGTTGGACTGAGCGTAACATCTCCCGTAGATGCCTCCGTAATCGTAACTTCAACTCCGATTTTTGTAATGATTTTTGCGGCTTTTATTTTAAAAGAGCCAATAACGCTGTTAAAGTGCGGTGGAGTTTTCATGGGTGCGATGGGGGCGATATGGTTAATAATATCGGCAGGCGGAGACTCCGGCGCGCGCTCTAGCATATGGGGCGATATGCTCGCCTTGATAAGTTCATTTATATACTCTTTCTACTTTGTGATATCAAAGCCCCTAGCTCAAAAATATTCAGCAGTAACAATGATGAAGTGGATGTTTTTATTCGGCTTCATAGCCCTAATCCCATTCAATTACCGCAGCGTATTCTTCTTTGAGGGGGTTAAGGCAGATCTCGATTTCAAAGCTATAGGCGCGATATTTTACGTCTGCGTATTTGCGACATTTCTAGCCTACTTTCTAATTCCCATGGCAATAAAGCGCATACGCCCAACGACTGCGAGCATGTATAACTACATACAGCCAATAACAAGCTCGGCAATAGCGATAATTGCTATGCAAGACGCATTTTCAATACAGAAGTTACTGGCCGCGACTATGATATTTGCCGGCGTATTTATGGTTACTAAGAGCAAGGCGCGCCGCGATATCGAAGCTCGGAAAGCCGCCTAAGAATCTACAGCCGCTTTTCCCACCTGCCGTCTGTGCGCTTAACTATCAATTTCTTTAGCTCAAGCATCATAGAGCATGCTAGAATCTGGGGAATATCGAGCCCTGTCAGTGCGGCAAGCTCATCGGCGGCCAAAGCCTCGCCGGAGGCAAGCGCCTTTAAAATTTTAGAATCCGGAGAATCTCCGCCCTTTGCGCAATCATCTGCCTCTTGCTTTTCCGAAAAGTCCAAAACTTTTTGAACAGAATATCCCAAGGCGTCCGCAATATCCTCCGCGCAAGTTGCCAATGAGGCGCCCTCGCGTATTAGCATGTGGCAGCCGGCGCTTGTAGCTTGGTCTATGCGCCCCGGAACGGCAAAGACCTCGCGGCCATAGTCGCAGGCAAGGCGCGCCGTTATAAGCCCGCCGCCGCGAGTATCGCTTTCAACCAATAATGTTGCAAGGCTCATTCCGGCTATAATTCTATTTCGCATTGGGAAAGTCT
>URYY01000202.1 GCA_900552245.1 uncultured Opitutales bacterium
AAAGACAAATCTAAAAAATCAACCTATTCCACAACCTTTGGTGTTGACCCAACCTTTGGTGTTGACCCTAAAAAAGCGGCTTCCGAGGTGGAAACCGCTCTTTTAAAGTGGTGGCCAAGGGCGGGTTTGAACCGCCGACACAAGGATTTTCAGTCCTCTGCTCTACCAACTGAGCTACCCGGCCATGAATGAAAGTCTACGAGTCTCCATATTTTTTCCATTTCGTCAATAAAATTTTCAAAAAAAATGCACTTGCCTTATTTTAATATTTTCCTTTGCCTTTTTTAGCGTGGTTGAGTTCTCTGAAGACTTAAAGTTTCCGGACTTTTGGCAGACGCAAGTCGTAAACTCCTTGCGAAAGGGTCTGGATGTGCTCTTGTATGCGCCAACCGGGGCCGGCAAGACATACGCCTTTGAGATTTTCTTTACGCGCCACTTTAAGGGAACTGCCGTCTATACAGTTCCGACAAGGGCTCTTGCCAACGATAAATTCAGGGAGTGGCGCACGGCAGGCTGGAATGTCGGCATCGCTACCGGCGACTATTCTTTCAATACTTCCGCCCCCCTCGTTGTCGCAACTTTGGAAACGCAAAAAATGCGCATCTTAAAGGGCGAGTGCGCAGATTTGCTTGTAATAGACGAATACCAGCTGATTGCAGATTCCCAGCGCGGAGCAAATTACGAGACTGCCATTGCCATGTGCCCAAAGGATACGCAGCTTATGCTCTTAAGCGGCAGTGTGGAAAATCGCAGTGAGGTGCTAGCGTGGCTAAAGCGCTTGGGGCGCAATGCAGTTTTAATAGAGCACACCTCGCGTCCGGTGGCATTGGAGGAGATTTATGCGGAGGCCATCTGCTCGCAAAGTTCGGCTTTCTTTAAAAATTCTTGGGGAGTGCTCGCAAAGAAAATTATAGAGGCGGATATGGCGCCACTTTTAATATTCGCGCCAAAGCGCTTGGAGGCCGAAAACATCGCAAGAAAAATTGCCGAAGAGCTTGCTCCGAAAGTTGAAATCCCGCGCGAACTTCTCTCTAGGGCAGGGCGGAAGTTAGCGTACTTTTTAAAGCGCGGTGTTGCCTTCCACCACAGCGGCTTGAGTGCATTTCAGCGCTCGCAGATAGTTGAGGCTCTGGCAAAGAGCGGCAAACTATCGGTAGTTGTGGCAACGACCGGTCTGGGGGCGGGCATAAATTTTTCAATGCGAAGCGTAATTGTGGCTGACCGCGAGTACGAGAGTATGGGAGTTTCTCACACCTTGCGCCCGGACGAGCTCTTGCAAATGTATGGTCGCGCGGGGCGAAGGGGGCTTGATAGCGTGGGATACGCAATAACGCTTTCCGGAGATAAGCCGAGTTTAAGTCAGGCGCATCCGATACACTTGAGCCGTTCCAAGAATCTGGATTGGACCGCGATTTTGTGGCTTATGTCGCAGGCTGTGCGGCAGGGGCGCGACCATGTTAAGGCCGCAAAAGACTATTGCGCGCGCCTCTTTACAGACGAAAAGATAAACTTGGGCTTTTCCGCGGCGGCCGAGCTTTCGCGGGCGGGTAGTTTTGAAAGCTCAAAGGCTTGCCTTACCGAAATTTTAAATTCGAAAAATTTGTGGCAGAGAAAGGGCCCGTCTTGCGGGGTAAAGATTGCAGATACTCTCTTTTTTGAGGATGGCGAATTTAAGAGCTTTGAGGAGTCAAAGGAGGCCGTAAAAAGCTTAAAGCGCGGCGGGCTTTGCAGGTTTAAGTCTTTAAATATCTGGGGAATAAGCCTTAGAATCGCAACTATAGAGGAAAATTCAAAGGTGTTTTACAGGCTAAATAAGGCGATAATTTCAAAGCTTCGCTCAAGCATTGAGCCTTGCGATTCAGCCTTGCTCGATAAAAGGGGCGTGAGCCTAAAAACCTTGCGCAAGCGATTTGCAAAGTATTGCCCGCAGCTATTTTGGAATTGCGAGCTTGTGCAAATAAGCGATAAGGGCGGAGTGCTATTTGCGGATTTAAAAATCTCAAACGCAAAGCTTAACGCCGTTAAGGATTCTTACGGAGCCTTTATATTTAACCCGCAGACGCGCGTAAGAGAGATTGAAAACGGAAATTCATTTGAGATAATCGGCGGCTTTAAGAAATCGAAAATCTCCTCCAAATTCGTCGCTCAAACTTGGTTTGACTTGGGGCTTGTGGATAGCAATTTTAAGCCGACTTTGCGGGGCGAAATATTTTCGCGCTTTAACGGCGGAGAGGGGCTTGCAATAGCGGCCGCCTTGGAGGACGAATCGTATTCCATAGATGAATTATTCTACGACTTGGCTAACTTGCGAGCGGGAGTGCGCTTTGAAAAATCCTCAAAAGTTCGCTCTGCAAGCTCGCGCCTTGCCGATATTTGCAGGCTAAAATACTCC
>URYY01000203.1 GCA_900552245.1 uncultured Opitutales bacterium
GGGGCGGGTGAGTATTATCTTATCCACCTTTCTATCTTGCAGCGAGGCCAACGCTGCCGCGACTGCCAAATAGGTCTTGCCAGTTCCAGCAGGACCTATGCCAAATACTATCTCATCTTTTTGAATGTACCTCAAATAGTGCTTTTGACTTATGTTTTTGGGAACTATGCTGCGGCGCTTTAAATTTATCACTATGGGATTGTCAAAAATTTCGGCAATTTCCGAAAGCTTGCCTTCGGCAGTCTTTTCCAAAAACATGTCAAAATCGCGCTGCGTAAGGCGCATGCCCTGAGTTCTAGCTAAGGCTAGCGTTTTAAATAGGGAAGCTGCAAGCTCAAGCTTAGCTTCGCTCTCCGACTCTATCTTAAGCCAATCCTCGCGCGTGACAATCTCAACACCCAAAAATTTTTCGACCTTCTCTAAATTTTCGTGCCTGTTTCTGTAGAGCTCCGAGAGAACGTGAGCATTTTCAAAATTGAGGGTTTTTTCCATAGTAAAGCTGCCAATTTATACGAATTGCACAAGCCTTTCCCAGAGAGAATCCATAGCTTCGGGCAGGACTCGCGTGTCGGAAATTACGGGCATAAAGTTAGTATCGCCGTCCCAGCGCGGAACAACGTGGCAGTGCAGATGCTGCGGGATTCCCGCTCCGGCTTTCGCCCCTAGATTAAAGCCAACATTGAAAGCATCGGGATTTATTGCCCGCTTTAGAATATCTTTTGCCTTTATTATAGCGTCGAAAAATTCTACGCGCTCATCTGCTGTGAGGTCTGAAATATCCGCAACTTCCCTCAGGGTATTACCAAAAGATGCCCGCAGTTGTAGGGAAACTTATTCATAACGATATAAGTTAGCTTTCCCTTCCATATTAAGTGAACGCTCTTTGGATCCTTTGCCTTGGGAATTTCCAAAAAGGGATTGCCGCCCTTTTTACCTTGCGGCAATTTTATGTAGGGCATTCTCCAGTATGAATGTAATCTATCCATAAGCTTCTGCAAATGTCTCGCAAAATTTGCCTACTTTGTCAACATCTATATATAGAGTTAAGCGAGTTCAAAAAACTAAAAATCGCCAATCGATAATAAATCGAAAGGCGATTCTTTTTTAAACGTGAAACAAACTCAAAAGACCGACTTGCGGCCCGAAAACGCTCGCATTATTCAGCGGGCTTAGTCTTGGGCAAACCCGTAACTTTGCCGTTGTCCTTCCAAGAATTGCGCTTCTTGAGTAGGTCTATGCGTTCAAAACGCTTTAAAACGCTGCGTTTTTTAGATGATGCGGAGCCGCCGCTTTTCAAACTGTTGTGCTGTGCCATAAAGTTCCTTTCAAATTTAAAAGTGCATTAGTGAATACAATCGCCGTACAAAAGCAATACTTTTTTTAACATTCCTCACTTTTTACGGCGATTGCGCCTTAGCTTAGATTTTTACGTCTTGGCTTAAAACCTCGCCGTCCATTTCGTAAACGCCCACTCGTGTCGCAGGGCCGCTCATCGTTATGGAAAAGTCGGGCTTTATTGTTATGTGTATAATTCCGCCTTGCGTGTGCACCTTTATGTCGGAGTCCGTAAGGCCCAACTTGTGCGACACCGCCGCCGCGGCGCTCGAGCTGCTGCCCGAGGCCAAGGTGTAGCCCGCTCCGCGCTCCCAAATTTCTATCTGGATATTGTTTCTATCCAAGACCTTCATAAACTGCACGTTTGTGCGATTTGGGAATAGATTTGTCATATTCTCGATAACAGGCCCTATTTTGTGGGCAAGTTCGGGGCTAATTTCGTCGAGGGGCAAAACGCAGTGAGGATTGCCGACAGTGGCTGCGCAATACTTGTATTTCTTGCCGTCAATTTCAAATTCCTTGTTTACGACCTCGCCAACAACTCCGTTTACAGGAATTTTTGCAGCATCAAATGAGACTTTGCCCATTTCAACTGTTATAAACTTTCCGCCTTGCGAGACCACGCACTCCACGATTCCTCCAAGCGTTTCAACCGTAAATGGCTTGTCTTCGGCGACTCTGCCCGTGTCGAATAGATAGCGCGAGAATATGCGAAGCCCGTTTCCGCTCTTTTCGGCTTCAGAGGCGTCGGGATTGTAAATTCTTAGTTTAAAATCGGCCTTGTCGCTCTTTTC
>URYY01000204.1 GCA_900552245.1 uncultured Opitutales bacterium
GCTCGAAAGCTTGCAATAATGCTTTCGGTCTTAATAATGACTATTGCCGTATATTTGATTTGCTTTGCCGGTAGAAGCCAGTCGTTTATACCGGCAATGACCACCCAAAAGGCGATGGTCAGGGTTTTGTCGGGGCTTACGTTTGAATACCAGAGCGACATAAAGACAAAGGCCGCGCGCGACAAGGCTGCAGACAGAGTTCCGCCCTCTTACGATGTTATTAAATTTTCGGACGGGGCCTACCAGGCAAATCTTTTGAAGCTTATAGAGATGCTAAATGCCAGGCAGGCGCCAAAGCCCTCGATATCGCCCGATAGCGACTACGAGATGCTAATTTTAGCCATACCCCGCACGGCGACGACATTTCAACTATAACAAATGAAGAGTTTTTGGAGCGCATAAAGCGCAATACCGGCTTTAACATAAATGCGGCCGACTTGCCCTACATACTTTCCGACACAAATCCGGATAACCGCCAGAAAATATTTTGGCTTATTTTAACGCCCTTAAAAGAAATCATAAACGACGGCATCTATGAGGACAATGATCCGATTTTTACAAATGTTGACGCCGTCTATAATACAGATGGCAAAACGCAAAAGAGGCGCTCGCAAAGCGAGGCCAGACAAGAGCTAAAAGCTAGGATTGATTCACTTGGCATATCGGATGCGCTGGCGGGGGCCTTCTACAGAATATTTAACTCAGACTTGCGCCCCAATATAGTCTTTAACGAGGGCGAGACCAAGAAAAAGCGAGAGCTTGCCCGCGCCGCAGTAAAGCCCGTCATGGTTATGGTTACCGAGGGCGAGACTATTGTAGAGCCCGCGAAAAAACCGTCGCCTCTAGATATAGAAAGGCTAATTGCCTACAAGAAGGAGTACGAGAAAAATACGAGCTTTACATCTCACTCCTCGGAGATTGTAAGAAAGCTTACTATAAGCTTTCTCTTGATGTTTTCGGCGGCTTTGTTTATAATAGTCAGCAAGAGTTCGCAGACTAGAAAGCCAAAGAATGTCGCGCTATTTTCGCTGCTTTTGCTGCTAAACTTGCTGCTTGAGCGGCTCGTTATTCACATAGCAAACGTCACGCCCTTTCAGACTGACGAAAATTGGATATACATCTTTACCTTTGGAACCCCCGTAATTTTTGGACCTATATTGCAGGTCTTGCTATGCTCGGCTTACACGGGCTTTGTTATGTCGCTTATTCTGTCGGTACTAACAACCATAATGCTTGGGCATCAGGTAGATTTCTTCGTAGTTTTGTTTGCCTCAAGCTTGGTTGCCATATTCTACTGCAATGGAGCAAAGATAAGGCGTCAAGTTATCGTAAGCGGAATGCTATACGGAATCGTGCTTGCGATATTTGCAATGATTATGAGTTCGGCTCTCTACGAATTTGAAGCTTCGACCATCGTAAAACAGGGAGCGGTCGCAATATTTACAGGCTTTGTTACAGGCGTTGCGGCGACTCTTGTTTTGCCCATTTTTGAGAGAATTTTTAACATATCGTCAAATATTACCCTCTTGGAATTTACCGATTACAATAATCCTCTGCTGAGAATGCTGCAGATGGAGGCTCCGGGCACTTATCACCACAGCCTAATGGTTGCGCAAATTGCGGAGCAGGCGGCAGTCAGGATAAAGGCAAATCCGCTCGTGTGCACTGTCGGAGGTTTGTATCACGATGTGGGAAAAGTTATAAAGCCGGAATTCTTTGCTGAAAATCAGACGGCTAAAAATCCGCACGACTCACAGACGCCGTCTATGAGCGCTCTGATTATAAAAAGCCACATAAGAGATGGTGTCGATCTGGCAAAAAAATACAAGATGCCCAACATAGTTATAGACGCCATAGAGCAGCACCACGGAAACACCGTTATAAGTTATTTTTACAACAAGGCTCTCAATTTGGCCGGCGCAAAGGCGAATAAGGAAGAGCTACTGCAGGCCTTGCGCGACGCCGGAATAGAGGAAAGCACCTATCGCCACGAGGGTACGCGCCCGCAGACTACGGAAACTGCAATACTTA